>DASZGY010000142.1:0-26192 GCA_035938395.1 Acidimicrobiia bacterium | reverse complement strand
GTTCGTGATTGGAGAACGAGCCGTCGAGCTCGGCAAATCACCGGTGATCGCGACGGGTCAGGCAGAGGTCGCCGGTGCTCTCGCCATCGCTGCGGTGGTTGTGCTCGCCGTCATGAGGCCGCTGACGTTCGCGCTCGACGGAGAGACCTCTCCCGCACAGATCGCACTCAAATGCAATACGACGGATGGGAACCTCCCGTGATTGCAGTGCTGAGATCCGGTTCACCGGGAGGCTCGCGCCACGTGGCCGGGACGCGGACGGTCAAGAATGATGATCGGCCCGGCGATCGTCGGCTGTTGCACCGGCGTCTGTTCCGTATCGCGTTGCTTGCATTGGTCGGCATCGCTGTTGCTTCACAACGCGATGCCCTGGTGGGTGCATTACGTTGCTTGGACCGACTCTCACCCGCGTGGTTCGGAATTGCCATCGTGGCGGAGGTCGTTTCGTTCGCTGCACTCGCCGAGGTCCAGCGTCGACTTTTGGTCGCAGGCGGCACCAGGATCGGTCTGGGGACGATGTTGTCGCTCGGGTACGCAAGCGGCGCAATGTCTGCCTCGCTGCCGGGCGGCTCGGCGTTGGGAACCCGATACACGTACCGGCAGCTCACCAAGCGCGGCGCAACTCCCGCGCTCGCAGCCCGAACCATCGCCGCGTCGGGCACCCTCGCGGCGGCTTCCTTCGCCTTTCTTGGCTTGATTGCCGCGCAATTGTGGGGCGTCCGACTGATCTGTTCAGTCCTCGGTGGCCTTATCGGCGGATCGATCGCCGTGGGCGCCACCGCCTTGGTCGTCGCCTCCGTATGGATCAGTCGGCCGCAACTCCGGCTGGAGGCGGTTGCGAGGTGGCTGGCAAGGCTCGCGCACGCCACTCGACGCCTGTCCAATCGTCGGAGCCAGCACGCGGTCGGACCCGTAGATGTTTCGCGCTGGTTAGTGGTCCCCGACCGTGACGCAACCCTCCTCGGCCACGGTCGATGGGCCAGCGCGCTCGGCTTCGCCGCTCTGAACTGGCTCGCCGACTTCGCAACACTCGGCCTCGCCTTCTTCGCTCTCGGCTTCAGTGTTCCATGGCAAGCGCTCGGGCTCGCCTACGTGATCGGCCAAGTCGTGACAAGCCTGCCCCTGGTCCCAGGCGTGCTCGGAGTGACGGAAGGGTCAATGGCCGCTGCCTTGATTCACGCGGGTGTGCGCCCCGACCACGCCATCGCCGTGGTGGTCATCTATCGCTTGGTGACTCGCGGCATGCTCCTCCCAGTCGGCTGGCTCGCGTGGGCAGTCCTGCGCCGGCGTGATCGTCGGATCCGCTTACCGCTTTCAACTGACCCAGCGCCAATCGTTCTGAGGAGTCGGTCATGGCCAGTGCCGGTCACTAGAGGCGCGGAGCGGGTTCGACACGCGCTTGTTTCGACCGCCCGCGGGCGAAGTTGAACTGCGGCATGCGCTCATGAGTGGGCTCGCGATTGGACAACCGCGTGGCCCTGGCAATTGCGTGTGATGGCCTCGGCCGATGCTCGACGACGCGCGAGTCTCGAGCGAGCGGATCCCTCGTGGCTTATCCCCAACGCCTGTCAGCAGGGCGCACATAACGCCATGACCGAGTCCTTCGAGTCGCTTTCGCTGCCTGAACACCCGCTCTTGGGGACTTGGGCGCTGGCGCTGAACGATGCGGGCTACTGGTCGGACATGCTGGATGCCAAGTGGCGGTGGGTGTTCCGCACGGACGAGATGCTCTTGAGCGACATGGACGTGCAAGCGCCGACAACCCCCCGATCGGGTCACACTTCTTCAGCACGGAGGCTTGCGGGTTCTTTGCCGCGATGGTCGGTGGCGCGTGGGCGTCGCCGGAGGATCGTCGGGCGTGGTTCTTGGATGCCGGTCGCTACGTGCTCGCTGGTACGCCTGGCGGCCGCGAGGAGTGGGCAGCGACCTACCACACCCTGCGCAACACGATCGAAGGCATCAACGGCGTCGCCAAGGACGGCGCGTACGCGGCCCTCGGCGATCCCAGGCGCCGCCGCATCCGCGGCGTCGCAGCCCAGAGCGTCTTCACCGCCCTGCTGCTTATGGCGACCAACGTCAAGGCAATCCAGTCTGTCCTTCAACGCGCGGTATCGGACACGGCAGGTGTCCCGCGCCGCCCCCGAAAACGCCGCCGCACCTCACGGTCCGTCACCGAATGGACTCCCACGGTCGTCGCTCGCAGCGGAGCACCCCCGCCTGAGCGGCCGCCGAGCCTCCACGTAGCGGTCCCCTCCGGGCCGCTGGCTTCGGCGCGCCCACAGGCGATCGGCCGACCCAGCCACAACCCTCCTTGCGACCCCGAAACCCGCTGACTCAGCGCCGAACGGGCGAACCGTCGCATCAGCACGGCCAAAAACCCCGAATGTGGACCGCTCGTCCAAGTTCTGTCGGCGCGACGCACGAGTTCCGTCGGAAACCCTCGGTGGGCGAGGGGGGACTTGAACCCCCACGTCCTTTCGGACACAGGCACCTGAAGCCTGCGCGTCTGCCAATTCCGCCACTCGCCCGCTGGTGGGGAACTGGCAGCGTACCAACCGGTCTTCGCCGTTCCCCGGGCCGATCAACCCGACGCGGCGACAGCGACAAGCTAAGCAGGGCAAGGCCGAAACCGGACACCTCGCAGTTACACTTCCGCCCGATGGGACTCCAGAGGTTCGAGCGTCGGCTCGAGCGGATGGTGGAGGGAACCTTCGCCAAGGCCTTCCGCGCCGGTCTCGAGCCCGTCGAGATCGGGCGCAAGATCGCCCGCGCGCTCGACCAGGGCCGCATGATCGGCGTCCAGGGCGCCTGGGTCGTGCCCAACGACATCGTCGTCTCTCTTTCCTCCGCCGACCTGACGCGCTTCTCGACCTACGCCGACGTGTTGTCCCGCGAGCTCGCCGACGCCGCCCGCCAGTACGCCCGGGACGAGGAGTACCAGTTCCTGGGGCCCGTCACGGTGGCCCTCGTCGAGGACGACGACTTGCGCGCCGGTCAGCTCGAGGTCGAGGCCGAGATCGTGGAGGGTCCGGCCCAGCACCTCGGATCGCTGGTCCTCCCCGACGGCCGCCGGGTGCAGCTCGGGGACCAGCCGGCGGTGATCGGACGCCTGCCCGACTGCGCGGTATCACTTGCGGATGGACAGGTGTCGCGGCGCCACGCCGAGGTCCGCCCGAGGGGCGAGGGTTTCGCCGTCGCCGACCTGGGCAGCATGAACGGCACCACGGTGAACGGTGTCGCGGTTCGTGAGCGGGAGCTCGAGGACGGCGACGAGATCGGGGTCGGCTCCACGACCATCCGTTTCGAGGCGTCCTAGAGGCCCGACTTCATGTCCGAAGCCGTACTCACGGTCCTCAAGTTCTGCTTCCTCGCCCTGCTGTACCTCTTCCTCTACCGGGTGGTGCGGTTGACGCTGCGGGAGCTGCGCGCACCCGCGCTCACGGCCGCGCCGGCGGCAGCGCCTCAGGCCGCGCCTCCGCGGCGGGAGCGCAGCCCCGAGCCCCGCGCCGGCTTGCGGCTGCGTATCCTCGAGCCCGCCGCGCGCCGGGGCGAGACGCACACGATCGACCGAGAGGTCACCGTCGGGCGCGGCGGTGGGTGCGCAATCGTGCTCAACGACGACACGTACGTCTCCCAGCTGCACGCCCGCCTGTTCCAGCAGAACGGCGAGGGGTACGTCGAGGACCTCGGCTCGACCAACGGCACCTACGTGAACGGCAAGCAGATCAACGGCGCGACACGCCTCAAGCGCGGCGACCAGGTGCAGTTCGGCCAGACGGTCGCGGAGGTCGTCAAGTGAGCCCCCGGGCGGATGGGAGCACGCGGTGAGCCCCTTCAAGCTCGTCGCCGCCGGGGTCACCGATGTCGGCCGCGTCCGCGACGGCAACGAGGACGACTTCCTCGACCAGGCCAACCGTCTCGGCCTGGTCGCTGTCGCCGACGGCATGGGCGGCCACCGCGCCGGCGAGGTCGCGAGCGCGACCGCGCTCGAGGCGTTGCGTGCCGGGGTGGCGTCGGGTCACGAGCTGCGCGACGCGATCGAGGGAGCGAATGACGCCGTCCTCGAGAAGTCCGAGTCCGACCAGGACCTCCGCGGCATGGGTACGACACTCACCGCCGGCATGCTCGGCACCGACGGGCACCTGCTCGTCGGGCACGTGGGCGACTCGCGCGCCTATCTCTTCCACGACGGCGAGCTCACCCAGATCACCGACGACCACAGCCTCGTGGAGGAGATGGTCCGAGGGGGCGAGCTCACCCCCGAGCAGGCCGAGGTCCACCCCCAACGATCCATCATCACGCGTGCGCTCGGTATCGATCCCCAGGTCGACGTCGACGTCTACCCGGTCGAGCTGCAGCCCGGCGATCGCATCCTCTTCTGCTCGGACGGGCTCACCACCATGGTGCGCCAGGAGGAGATGGCGAGCATCCTCAGCCGCGAGCACGACCCGAAGCGGGCCGCTCAGCTCCTCGTCGACTCTGCGAACGCGGCCGGCGGCGAGGACAACATCACCGCGGTGATCGTCGAGGCGGTCGAGATCCCGGAGGACGAGGTTGCCAAGCCGCCCGTTCCCGATCACGACACGTCGGAGATCCCACCCGTGAAGCCTCGGCGCCGGCGGGGCCGGACGTTCCTTCGTGTCCTGGCCTGGGTGCTCCCGATCCTGGTCGTGCTGGCGATCGCCTTCCTCGCCGTCGGCTGGTACGCGCGCGACACCTACTACGTCGGCGTCAATCGCGGACGGGTCACGGTGTTCCAGGGGGCGAAAGGAGGCCTGCTCGTCTGGAACCCCACGATCGACCGGCGAACCACGATCAACCCGGACGATCTCACCGGGGCGCAACAACAGGACGTGAAGGACGGGAAGAAGTTCTCGTCCCGCAGCGGGGCCGACGCCTATGTGACCCGCCTGCGGCAGGGCATCGAGCAGCGCACGCCGGCCACGACGACCCCGACGCCGCCCGAGTCGACAGTGCCCCCGATCACAGCCCCGCCTCCGTCGTGAGCCTCAGCGCGACGCAGCGTCGCAACGCCGAACTGGGCCTCGGGCTCCTCGCAGTCGTCATCACCGTCGGTGGATACATCCTCGTCGCGCTGTCGAAGGGCCCGTCGCTTCCGGCCAACATCTGGTTCTTCCTGGCCGTGCTGATCGGCCTCTACGTGCTCGCGCACCTCGCCGTGCGCAGGCTCGCTCCCCGCGCCGACGGCACGCTCCTTCCGCTGGCCGCGCTGCTCAACGGCATCGGGTTCATCGTCATCACTCGCATCGACCGCGACGCCCGCAACCAGCTCGCACCCAGCCAGGCCGTCTGGACGATGGTGGGCGTCGCCGCGTTCATCGGGACGCTCCTGCTCGTTCGGCGCGTGCACCTGCTCGAGCGCTACCGGTACACGTTCCTCTTCCTCGGGCTCTTCGCGCTGCTCCTTCCCCTCGCGCCCGGGCTCGGCCGGGAGATCAACGGCGCCCGTCTCTGGGTGCGACTCGGCCCGGTCAACTTCCAACCCGGCGAGCTGGCGAAGGTCTTCCTCGTGATCTTCCTGGCCGGTTACCTCGTCGACAAACGCGAGGTACTGGCGGCCGGCGGCCGGCGCGTCGCGGGCCTCCGGATCCCGGCGGCCCGGCACCTCGGGCCGCTGGTCCTGGCGTGGGGCTTCTCCCTCGTCGTCATGATCCGCCAGAAGGACCTGGGGTCGTCGCTCCTGTTCTTCGCCGTATTCGCGGTGATGCTCTACATCGCGACCGAACGCCCCGCGTTCCTCCTTGCCGGCGGGGGGATGTTCGTGACGGGCGCGGCGGTCGGGTACGCGATCTTCAGCCATGTCCAGGAACGGGTCACGGTGTGGGCGAACCCCTGGCCGGTCGCGAACGGAAACGGCTACCAGATCGTCCAGTCATTGTTCTCGTTCGGCTCCGGCGGCTTCGCCGGAACGGGCTTCGGACTCGGGAGCCCGGAAAAGATCCCGAACGCGTCAACCGACTTCATCTTCGCTGCGATCGGCGAGGAGCTCGGGCTGATCGGCACCGTTGCCATCCTCATCGCGTTCCTGCTGTTCGTGGGGGCGGGGTTCCGCATCGCGCTGCAGGCCCAACGGCCGTTCCCGAAGTTGTTCGCCGCCGGCCTCACCTCGATCATCGGCATTCAGACGTTCGTCATCCTCGGCGGTGTCACGCGCCTCATACCCCTCACCGGCATCACGCTCCCTTTCATCTCCTACGGAGGGTCATCGCTCATCGCCAACTTCGTGATCCTCGCGTTGCTCTTGCGAATCTCCGACGAGTCCACTGAACGGGCTGCGACACCGACCGCGCGCCCCGGCGCGTTCGCCCGCCGATGAACCGCGCCATCCGGCAGGTGGGGATCGGCGTCATGGTCCTGGTGCTGCTCCTCGTCGCGCAGCTCACGTACCTTCAGGTCTACGACGCGGACCACCTCGCGCACGACCCGCGCAACATCCGTTTCCAGCTGCGCGACTTCTCGAAGCAGCGCGGCCGGATCCTGACCGCGGACGACCAGATCGTCGCCCGGTCGGTCGAGACCCGGGACGAGCTGAAGTTTCGGCGTCTGTACCCGCAAGGCGCGCTGTTCTCGCAGATCGCCGGATACCAGTCGTTCGTATTCGGGAACACGGGCATCGAACGGACGTACAACAACGAGCTTGCCGGGCGTGACCCGCTGCTCCAGATCAAGAACATCGGTGACGTGATCGCGGGCAAGGAAGCGGTCGGCAACGTCGTGCTGTCGAGCTCCGCGTCGCTCCAGACCGCGGCACGCGACGCGTTGGGAGCGCAGCACGGCTCTGTCGTCGTGATGAACCCGAAGACGGGCGCGATCCTCGCCATGTACTCGAACCCCAGCTACGACCCGCAGCCGTTCGCCAGCCACAACTCCCAGGCCGCCCAGGACTACGAGAAGCTCCTGCGCGCCAACCCCGACAAGCCCGATCTGCCGCGCGCCTACCGGGAGGTCTTCGCGCCCGGCTCGACCTTCAAGGTGATCACGTCTTCGGTCGCGCTCGGCACGGGCAAGTTCACCCCCGACTCGAACTTCCCGACGCTCACCGAGCTCAAGCTCCCGCAGACGACCAACACGCTCAAGAACTTCGGCGGGGAGTCGTGCGGCGGGACGCTGGCGCTGAGCTTTCAGCAGTCGTGCAATACGACGTTCGGCCAGATCGGGCTCGACCTGGGCAACGACTTCGTGCCGGGGATGCAGAAGTTCGGAATCGGCTCGGCGCCGCCGCTCGACATCTCGCCCGGCGCAGCCACCAGCGTCGGTCCCCCACCCGGCTCGTTCCAACAGAATCAGCCACTGTTCGCGTTCGCCGGCATCGGGCAGGGTGACGTCGCGGTGACGCCGCTCGAGATGGCGCTGACCGCGTCGGCCGTCGCCAACAACGGCCAGATCATGCAGCCGCACGCCGTCGACCGCATCACCGGCGCCGACGGCAACACGGTGAAGACGATCGACCCGAAGCCATGGCAGACCGCGATGTCGCCACAGGTCGCGGCCACCATGAAGACGCTGATGATCTCGGTCGTGGAGGGCGGTACCGGGACCGCGGCGCGCATCCCCGGGGTCTCCGTCGCCGGCAAGACGGGAACCGCGCAGGTGCAAGGCGCGCAGGCGCCGCACGCGTGGTTCGTCGGATTCGCGCCGGCCGAGGATCCGCAGGTCGCGGTGGCGGTCCTCGTCGAGCACGGCGGGAACGCAGGGAGCGAGGCGACCGGCGGACGCGTCGCGGCGCCGATCGCGGCACAAATGATGCGAATGGTGCTGGGCCGGTGACGTCCCGGAGTGCAAAGAGGTGCACGGGTAGGGTTTGGCCACGATGACGCAGCTTGCTGACGTCTTCTCGAATCGATACGAGATCCAGCGCGGCATCGCACGAGGCGGGATGGCGGAGGTGTACCTCGCCCGCGATCAGCTGCTGGATCGTCCCGTCGCGGTGAAAGTGCTCTTCGCGGAGTACGCCCGCGATCCGAGCTTCGTCGAGCGCTTCCGCCGCGAAGCGCAGAGCGCCGCCGGTCTCAACCATCCGAACATCGTCGCCATCTACGACTGGGGCCAGGAGCGCGGCACGTATTTCATCGTCATGGAGTACGTGCGTGGGCGCTCGTTGCGCGACGTCGTCCAGGTGAACGGGCCGTTCTCGGCGCGTCGGACGGCGGAGATCGGTGCCGAGATCGCCGGTGCGCTCGAGTTCGCGCACCGGAACGGCGTAGTGCATCGAGACGTCAAGCCCGGGAACGTGCTGCTCACCGCCGATGGCGACATCAAGGTCACCGACTTCGGCATCGCCCGGGCCGGAACCAGCGAGGCGCTCACGCAGACCGGCGCCGTCATGGGCACCGCGGCCTATTTCTCGCCCGAGCAGGCCCAAGGTCTCCCGGTCGACGGGCGGTCCGACGTCTACTCGCTGGGCGTCGTGCTGTACGAGATGGTCACCGGCGCGCCGCCGTTCACGGGCGAGAGCCCGGTTGCAGTCGCCTACAAGCACGTGCGCGAGGACCCCGAGCCGCCGGCCGCACGCGCGCCCGACCTGCCCCCGGACCTCGAGCACATCATCCTCACGGCCATGGCCAAGGACCCCGACGCGCGTTACCAGACCGGCGAAGAGCTGCGCACCGACCTGTTGCGATTCGTGCGCGGGCAGCCGCCGCTGGGCGGGCCGGTGACGGGCGTCGTCGCCGACGCCACCGCGACGGCCGCGGTCGCGCCGACGCAGGCCGCGCCGATGGCTGCGGTCGACGGGCACGACGCGGACGAGCACCGCAAGAAGCGCCGGGGGGCGCTCGTCGCCGGGATCCTCGGCGTCGTGCTGATCGCAGCCGTGATCATCGCCTTGCTCGCGAGCGCCGGCAGCGGCGGCGGCGGTGGACCGACCGCCGAGGTGCCCAACGTCATCAACAAGCCGTTCACGGAAGCCAACCAGGCGCTCAAGCTCTCGGGCTTCAAGGTGAGCCGCAAGGACGTCGAAGGCAAGGACCCGCCCGACGTGGTCCTCTCGCAGAACCCGACGGGCGGCGAGAAGCTGAAGAAGAACGGCACCGTCACCCTTCGAGTGAGCAAGGCGACGTTCACCATGCCCGCCCTCACCGGCAAGCAGCGCACGGACGCGGTGAACGACCTCATCGCCGTCGGGCTCCAGGACCCGAACAACGGCATCGACAACCAGGAGGTCGACAGCGACCAGCCGCCGGGCACGGTGGTGGGCTCCAACCCGGCTGCAGGCGCGCAGGTGCCGAAGGCCGGTCAGAGAGTGACGCTGCAGATCGCGCGCCAGCCTTCGATCGCGATGCCGAACGTCGTCGGCCAGGAGTCGCAGACCGCGCAGCAGCTCCTCCAACAGGCCGGCTTCCAGGTCTCCGTGCAGAGCGAGCAGAGCGACTCCGTCCCGACCGGGCGCGTCACCCGTACCGACCCCGCCGCCAATGCCCAGGTGAAACGGGGGGCGTCGGTGACGATGTTCGTGTCGACCGGCCCGCAGACCGTCGACGTGCCGAACGTCGTCGGCCAGATGCAGGGCCAGGCGAGCCAGACCCTCCAGCAGGCGGGCTTCCAAGTCTTCGTCTCCCAGCAGGCCACGAACAACCCGACGGAGAACGGTCGCGTCCTGGCCCAGAACCCGGCGGGCGGCGCCCAACAGACCAAGGGCGGCGGGGTCACGCTCACGGTAGGGAGATTTCCGCCCTAGCCGTGGCTGAGATCACGGCCTGGTACGCCCGGCACGGGCGACACGACCTGCCCTGGCGGCGCACGCGCGACCGCTGGCCCGTGCTCGTCTCCGAGGTGATGCTCCACCAGACGCAGGTTCCGCGGGTCGCAGCGGCCTGGCCCCGGTTCTTCGGACTCTTCCCGAGCCCGGCCGCCATGGCAGATTCCGGGCCCGGCGCGGTCATCCGCGCGTGGGGAACGCTCGGCTACCCCCGCCGGGCGCGGCGGCTCTGGGAAGCGGCGGTCGTCATCGCCGCTCACGGCTGGCCCGACGACCTCGCATCCCTCCCGGGTGTCGGCCGGTACACGGCCCGGGCGGTGGCAGCCCAGTGCGACGACACGGACCTGCCCGCGGTCGAGGTCAACGGTCGCCGGGTCGCCGAGCGGGCGGCCGGGCGCGCGCTGTCCGACCATGACGCCGAGCGCGTTCTCGTCGAGCTCGGTGCACCGCTTCGGGGACGCGACCGGCTCCTCGCGCTGATGGACGTCGGCGCGATCCTGTGCCGGCCTCGCGAGCCGCGCTGTGAGGAGTGCCCGCTACGCGGGCAGTGCGCGACGCGCGGGGCACGTGCAGGCGAGCGAGGCTCGCGGCAGTCACGGTACGAAGGCTCGTTCCGGCAGCGGCGGGGCCGGATCATGGCCCGCCTGCGCGTCGAGGGGCGCGTCGACGCGCGATCACTCGACGCCGACGCGCTGACGTCGCTGGTCGACGACGGCCTCGCCGTCTTCGACCGAGACGGCGTGGCCCGGCTTCCCTGACTGCCTGTTGAACGTCCCTCTCGGGGTTTCCGACCCGGGTTACATGATTACACTCCGCGCGATGCCGGTCCCCCTGCCCGGTCCCGACACCCTCGTGCTCACTCGGCCCGACGCCGACGAGGTCGCGGCCGCGGCCCGCGGGGTCGCATCGGCGGCCGCACCCTCGAGCGGTCTGACCGAGTTCCAGCGGATCCTCATCGAGGCTGTCTTCCGGGCGATGACCGGCTACCCGGTCGACCTGGGTTCGTTCACGCCCATGACGGCGGAGGAATTCGCCACCCTCATGGCGCGCCGCGACCTGGCGTTCCGATCACGGATGGTCCAGGCCATGCTGACGCCGGCGCTGGTCCTCCGCCCACTCCCCGAGGAGGTTGCCGATCGCATCGCCGCGTTCGCTCGCGAGTTGAGTGTCGACGAGGCGATGATCGACATCGCCCGTGAGTTCTCGCACGGCGCCATCGGCCTGGCCGCGTTCGACTTCGAGCGCAACGGCTACACGGCTGAGTGGGCGCCCGAGGACTCTGCCGCGCTACACACCTCGGCCTCGCTCGCCACGCCGTGGGACGTCGCCGTCAAGGACTCCGCGCTCGCTACTCGCTGGGCGTCTCTGGCGGACCTCCCGGCCGGCACGATGGGCCGGCGCGTGTGGGAGATGTACCAGGCGCGCGGCTTCGTGTTCCCCGGGCTGCCCGGATCCGCGCCCCCATTGCTGGCCCAGCACGACTGGGTGCACGTCCTGGCCGACTACGGCACCACCGTCGAGGCCGAGCTCGAGGTGTTCGCCTTCATCGCCCGCGCCAACGACGACATGCGGGCTTACTCGCTGCTCGCAATGGTGCTCTCGCTCTTCGAGACGGGATACCTCCGGGTCGGCGCGGGCATGTTCCAGTCCGACACGGGCCACCTCTCGCAGAACCGGGGGATGGCGATTCGACTCGGGGACGCGCTCAGGCGGGGCGCGCTCGGCTCGGATCGCGAGACGGGCTCCGACAGCATCGACTACCTGCGCCTCGATTGGTTCACGCTGGCCGACCTTCCGATCGCGGAAGCGCGGGCGCGCTTCAACGTGACGTCGAAGTCCGACGATGCCGTGGCGGCGGGGTCGGTCGGGCCGTGGCAGCCGGGCGGCATCAGCCCCTTCCAGGAGCGAGCCGGCCGCGAGCTCGCCCGGCGCGAAGACCGAAGGTACGACGAGTACGGCGCGGCGACGAGCGCCGACTAGCCGACCGTAGCGGTCGCGGCGAGGAAGTTCCGTAGGAGCGCGTGGCCCGACTCGGTGAGGATCGATTCGGGATGGAACTGCACTCCTTCGACGGGAAGATCGCGATGCCGCAGCCCCATCACGAGGCCGTCCTCGCTCTCGGCGGTCACGGCGAGCGCGTCAGGCACCGAGTCGCGCTCGACGACCAGCGAGTGATAGCGCGTCGCTGTGATCGGGTTGGGGAGCCCCGCGAACACGCCCGCGCCGTCGTGCGAGATGGTCGAGGTCTTGCCGTGCATGACACGGGGCGCCCGCACGACCTCTCCTCCGTACAGCTGCCCGATGCACTGGTGACCGAGGCAGACGCCGAGCACGGGCACGCCCCGAGCGCCGAACGCTCGGATGGTGTCGTTCGACACTCCCGCGTCCTCAGGACGGCCGGGCCCCGGCGACACGAGGACGGCATCCGGCGCCAGCGCTTCGAGCTCCGCCAGTGTCACCCGGTCGTGGCGATGCACGAGCGGCTCGGCGCCCAGCTCCCCCAGGTACTGGACGAGGTTGTAGACGAACGAGTCGTAGTTGTCGATCACCACCACACGCGGTGCAGACACGCGGTCACGGTAACGCGCGCATGTCCGAGGACCGTCGAGTTTGCCGGGTACGCTCCCCGCTCGTGCCCAGGTCGAAGAGCAAGCGCTCGCGCTACACGCCGCCGCCGGCCAAGAAGGCGCCGCCGAGCAAGCTGTGGGTTCCGGCGACCATGTTCACGATGCTCCTCACGGGCGTGCTGGTGATCGTCGCCAACTACCTCGAGCTGCTCCCGGGCGGCTCGGCCGAGAACCGCTACCTGTTCGTGGGGCTCGGGTTGTTCACCGGCGGCGCGATCCTCTCGACCCAGCTCCGCTAGGAGTACGGGGCGGAATGGCACATGTGTAACTTCCCACAGGCTTCTCCCCAGGTTGTGGAGAACGCGTGGGAAAATGTCCGGCTCGGGACCTTCGGCATGGCCGCTAGACCCGGACCATGTCCTCCCGGCAGTGTCGGGGCGGCTCGGGCTCGTCGCCGGCGGCGGTCGTCATCACCACGGTCGTCCCGCAGATTGCGCATCGGAACTCCACCTCGACCGGCCGCAGCTGCGCCGGATCCGGTTCCGGCTCCGGCGGCACCTTGAACTTCCGCAGGAGCGAAGCCCCGACGACGTAGATCGTGACCGCCCCCGCCAAGCCGATCAGCACCCGCAGCACGACGTCCACGGCCCCATTGTCCTCCCATTTCTCGCAAGGCCGGGCAACGGGCTGATCGTCGAGCTCGCGTCAGATGGCTATGGAACTCAGCCCAGGCGCTCGATGATCATGGCGTTGGCCATTCCACCGCCCTCACACATCACCTGCAGACCCCAGCGGCCGTCGGTGCGCTCGAGCTCGTGCAGCAGGGTGGCGGCGAGGCGGGCACCGGAGCAGCCGAGCGGGTGACCAAGAGCGATGGCACCGCCGTTCACGTTGACCTTGGTCATGTCGGGGTGGTGCTCCTTCTCCCACGCGAGCACCACGGGCGCGAAGGCCTCGTTGACCTCGACCAGATCCATCTGGTCGAGGGTCATCTTCGCCCGCTCGAGCACCTTGGTGGTCGCCGGGATCGGTCCCGTCAGCATGAACACGGGGTCAACACCGGCAAGGGCGAACGAGTGGAAGCGCGCCTTCGGGGTGAGGCCGAGGCGGCTGGCCGCCTCCTCGCTCGTGACGAGCATTGCGGCGGCGCCGTCGCTGATCTGCGACGAGTTGCCCGCCGTCACCACGCCGTCGGGCTTGAACGCCGGCTTCAGGCTGGCGAGCTTCTCGAGCGACGAGTCGGGCCTGATGCCTTCGTCCCGCGAGAAGAGCTCGGTGCCTTCCTCACCCGCGACCTGCACCGGGATGATCTCCTGCTCGAAGCGCCCCTCGTCGGTGGCGCGCGCGGCGCGCAGGTGCGATTCGAGAGAGAAGCGATCGTTGTCGTCTCGCGAGATGTCCCACTTCTCGGCGATGAGCTCGGCCGAAATCCCCTGGGGCACGAGACCGCCGCGCTCCTGGTAGCGCGCGAACACCTTGGGACCGAACGGCTGGCTGCCGGGAGTGAACGACGCGCCCATCGGCACCCGGGTCATGCTCTCGACGCCGGCGGCGACCACGACGTCGTACGCGCCGGCGATGACTCCCTGAGCCGCGAAGTGCGCGGCCTGCTGGGACGAGCCGCACTGACGGTCGACGGTCGTACCGACCGTCGATTCCGGGAACCCGGCGGCGAGGGCGGCGTTGCGGCCCACGTTGACTGCCTGGTCCCCCACCTGCATGACGCAGCCCATGATCACGTCCTCGACCAGCTCCGGGTCGAGGCTCGTGCGCTGGATCAGAGCGTCCAGCGTGAGCGCGGCGAGGTCGACGGGATGGACGTCCTTGAGCGCGCCGTTCCGCCGCCCCTGGGGGGTGCGGACAGCGTCGACGATGACGGCCGTGGGCATGGGAGCCTCCTCGGCTAACTAGACCAACCGGTCAACTCTATCGCCGCGGGCTACATTCCGGCCCGTGCCCCGCAACATGGACCGGTCCCTCGGCGACGGGGGCATGGCGCTCCTCGCGCAGCTCGGGATCTCGTTCGAAGAGTACGGCGAGGGGTGGGCCACCGCCGAGTGGACACCCACGGAGCTTGCCTGCAATCCGGCGGGCACCGTGCACGGCGGTGTGTACGGGGTCGTGCACGACGCGGCGATGAACTTCGCCACGAGCTCGGCGCTCGAGTCCGGCGACCGGGCGGCCACGCTGGAGCTCAAGTACTCGACGATGCGCGCGGCGCAGGCAGGCGACGCGCTGACCGTCCGAGGCGAGGTCGTGCGGCTCGCCCGCCAGGTCGCGTACCTCGAAACCGCGATCCACGACGCCGCCGGCGAGCCCGTCTCGAAGGGGACCGGAACGTTCTTCGTCCGGCGCAAGGCGGACCGTCCGCCCCGGGAGGCGGGATCGTGACGCGGGCGGCCGTGGTGGGCTGCGGGATCATGGGCTCGGGCATCACGTTCGTGGCCCGCGCCGCCGGTTTTCCCGTCACCGCGGTCGAGCCGACGGACGAGCTGGTCGCCGCGGCTCGCGATCGGGTCGAGCGCCACGAGGCCCAGGCTCGCAAGCGGAACGCGGAGCTCGGGGAGCTGGCCCCGCTCGAGATGACCACCGACGTCGCAGCGGCGGTGGCGGCGGCCGACGTCGTGGTCGAAGCGGTGACCGAGGATCTCGACCTCAAACGCGACGTGTTCGGCACGCTCGGCGCCGCTGCGGGAGACGACACCGTGATCGCTTCGAACACGAGCGGGCTGTCGATCGAGGCGCTGGGCTCGGCGTCGGGCCGATCGAGCCAAGTGGTCGGGCTGCACTTCTTCAATCCGGTGCCGGCCATGCGTCTCGTCGAGGTCGTGCGCGCGCCCGACACGACCGACGCCACCGTCGCGCGCGGCGTCGAGTTCGCCCGCGCCGTCGGCAAGGAGACGGTCGAGGTACGGGACATGCCCGGATTCGTCACGACGCGCCTCGGCACGCTGTTGATGTGCGAGGCGATGCGCGCCTACGAACAGGGCGTCGCCAGCGCGGAGCACGTCGACACTGCGATGAAGCTCGGGTACAACCACCCGATGGGGCCGCTCGAGCTGGCCGACCGGGTCGGGCTCGACACGGTCCTGTTCATCCTCGACGACCTGCACGAGGTGTACGGCGAAGCATTCGCCGCCCCGCCGCTGCTGCGCGAGATGGTGGCCGCCGGCAAGCTGGGCCGGAAGAGCGGCGTGGGCTTCTACGACTACTGAGTCGCCGCGGCGACGGCGACCGTCAGGCGATGCGCTCGCCGGCGGCGACCGGCATCGTGAAGGAGAACGTCGCGCCCTGTCCCGGCTCGCTGTCGACCCAGATGCGGCCACCGTGCTGGGCGGTGAAGCGCTGCGCGATCGTCAGGCCGATGCCGGTGCCGCGGGCGTGGTCGCCGTTGCGCGACTGATAGAAGCGGTCGAAGATCCGCTCCTTCTCCTCGGGCGCGACGCCGGCGCCCTCGTCGGCGACTGACACGACGATCTCGTTCCCGGTGCGGTGGGCGCCGACCAGGACACGACTGCCCGCCGGTGAGAACTTCACGGCGTTCGTCAGCAGATTCACCAGCACGTGGTTGAACGCATCGGCGTCGGCGTCGACCACGAGCCCGTCGGGCACGTCGACCTCCATGCGATGACCGGCGGTGACCGGAGCGATCCCGAGCAGCGCCAGGTCGACCGCCGCCGCCACGTCGAGCTTGTCCGGTGCGATCTGGATCGGACCGCTCTCGGTGCGGCCGAACTCCATGAGCTGACGCACCAGGCGGCCGAGCTCGTCGGCGTTCGACGACGCCCGGGTCAGCAGCTCGCGTCGCCGGTCGTCGGCGAGCCGCTCCCAGTGCAGCAACACCGTGTCGACGAAGCCTTTCACGGCCGTGAGCGGCGTCCGCAGCTCGTGGGAGACGAGGGCCAGGAACTCGCTCTTCTGCTGATCGGCCTCGGTGAGCTTCGCGGCCACGGTGTGCTCGCGCTCTGACGCCAGGGCCCACTGGGCGAGCAGCTCGCGCTGCCGCCGCCGGTACCGGGGCAGGTACGGCGCCGCGCCGACGACGACGCCGAAGCCCAACGCGAGCGTCAACGCGCCGACGATCGTGCTCGGCTCGGTGACGACGCCGGCGATGGCCGAGCCGAGGCTGGGCCCTCCCGCCGGGCGGCGGGCGCCGGCGTCGAGCGCGCGCTCCCCGGCCTGGGACGAGCCGGCGTCACCCGGCGCCGCTGACGGGGGCGGTGCGGGCGGGTCGGCGGGGAGCGGCGAAGGGTCGGGTGTCGCCTCGGGCGGCGTCGTTCCCTGTGGCGCGGGCCCGCCGCCAGGACTTCCGTTCGACCCGCCGGGCGCGGAAGAGCCGGGCACCGGGGGCAGGCCTCCCACCCCCGGGAGAGTGGGACCGCTCGAGCCGCCGATCTCCTGGCCGGGGACGTGCACCCCGATGCCGAGACCGGGGACTCCGATGTCGATCGGGGGTGTCGTCACGGGCGGCAGGATCTGGGCGCGCGCGGGTCCCGCCACTGCAACTGTGACCCCGGCTGCGGCGGCGGCCACCGCGAGTGCACGAACGGCGGCGCGGTGGCGCATCACGTCGGCACGCCCTCTCGCTCGTCGCTGACCGCGCTCGACGTCGCCGCCGGCATCGACACGAAGAACGTCGACCCGAGCCCGGGTTCGCTCTCGACGGTGATCCGCCCGCCCTGGATCTCCGTGAACCGTTTGGCGATGGTGAGGCCGATCCCGGTCCCGCGCTGCGACGGCAGGTTGGACGGGGATTGGTAGAAGCGGTCGAACACTCGCGCCTGCTCGTCGAGCGGGATGCCGGCGCCGTGATCTGTGACCGACACGATGACATCGGCGCCGTCGCCCTCGGCGCGCACCCTGATCGGCGCGCCGTCGGGCGAGAACTTCGCCGCGTTCGTCAGAAGGTTCGTCAGCACGTCGGCGAAGGCGTTCGGATCGGCCACCACTGCGACTCCGACGGGAATGTCCATCTCGATCGGGTGCTCGGCCAACGCCGGTGCGAGGTTTTCGAGCACGTCCGCGACCTCCGCGGACACCTCGATCCGCTGGCGGGTCATTCGTACGTCGGCGGCGTCGAGCTTGGCGAAGTCGAGGAGCTGGCCGACGAGGCGGTTGAGCTCGTCGGCGTTCGAGGACGCCCGGTCGAGCAGGTCGCGCCGCCGGGGGTCGGGGAGCGTCTGCCAGTGCTCGAGCACCGTGTCGACGAACCCCTTCACCGCCGTGAGCGGCGTGCGCAGCTCGTGCGACACGAGCGCGAGGAACTCGCCCTTCTGCCGATCGAGGAGGGCGAGCTTCTCGGCCGACTCGCGCTCCTGGTGGTATGCCCGGGCGCGGACGGCGACCGGCGCGGCACGATCCGCGAATGCCTCGAGGAAGGCAAGGTCGTCGACGGACATCGCCCGGGGCTGTGCGTACGCGACCGCGAGAGCGCCGATGACCTCGTGACCGACCCGCAGCGGTGCGAGGACGAGCGACCGGCAGCCGAGGCCGCGCAGCACGTTCGCCCAGGGGCCCGACCAACCACCGAAGCGGGCATCGCCGTCGAAGTCGTCGACGACGACGGGCCGGCGCGCCGAGAGGCCCGCGACGAACGGGCTCGCCGCGCCGAGCTCCAACTCGGCGCGGGTCAGCTGTTCGGCTTCGGCCGGCGTCGGCGCCAACCGTCCGGTGGTCCACGCCGCCACGGTGACCTGGTCACGGTCGCGCAACACCACGCCGGCGATCCGGGCGCGCACGGCATGGCCGACCGACGCCGCGATCGAGTCGAGCGTGGTGACCAGGTCGGGCTGATCTTCCGCGGCGCCGAGCGCGTCGTGGAGTCGGGCCAGCGCGACCGCCGTCCGACGGCGCTCGGCGGTGAGGCGCCCGGTGACGACGGCCAGGACCGGGACGAGCACTGCGAACGCGACAACCGTGCCTCCGTCGATGCGGTCGGCCACCGGTGCGATCGCATTCGCCAGGACCGCGCCGGGAACCGCCGCCGCCGACAGCCACAGCCCGAGGCGCAGGCCACCAACGTAGGCAGAGAACGTCACGACGAGCAGGAAGAGGACGAGTCCCGCGCCGAGCGCGCGCGGGATGGCGACGATGACGAGCTCGATCGCGGCCAGCCCGAGCAGCGGCGTGAGGACGCGAGCCGGGAAGCCGGGCCGGCGCGCCGCGATCGCATCGAAGAGAGTGGCGCCGAGGACGTAGGTCAAGGCGGCGGCGCTCAGGGTGAAGCCCTCGGTCCGGCTGAGCCCGGGCATGAAGAGAACGCCGACCGCGACGGCCACGCCGAGCCACAGCCGCAAGTGCCGGGCCGTTCGTCTCGGCGTCGTGGTGGTCGTCGTCATGCGGCTCCCGTCCGACCCATGCCGCAGGTCGTCCCCGACGCAGCGCGGCACGCACGCCGACGGGTCAGTGACACCCCATTGTCTGACCAGCCGGAGCCGCGGAACATGGCCCGATCTGGCCGTTTCCGCCCGCGGGGCAGGCTAGTCCGATCGGGCTACGCCCATCGTCCGGCCGGCGTCGCTTGCGGCGAATCCGGCGAGCTACTGAAGTCCCGTCCCATGACGGCCCCGCCGGAACGATCCGCGCCCGGACCCCGCAGCAAGCGGATCCGCGGGGGATGGGCGCTCGAAGCGGCGGGAATGGTCCTCGCTCTGTACCCGGTGTACGGCTGGATCCGCGACCTCGTCGGGGTCTCACGCGCTGACGCCTTTCACAACGCGAATCAGATCATCGACTGGGAGCAGCGACTCGGCATCTACCACGAGCGGACGATCCAGGGGTGGTTCCTGTCGTCCCGGTGGTTCATCGGCTTCTGGAACCTCTTCTACGGGAGCATCCACTTCGCCGGGCCCGTCGTCACGCTGGTGGCGCTCTATCACTTCGATCCCGGGCGCTACGTGCGCTGGCGCAACACGTTCCTGTTGATCCTCGTCGTGGCGCTGATCGGGTTCTGGTTCTATCCGCTGATGCCGCCACGGCTGTTGCCGTCGAGCTTCGGCTTCGTCGACACCCGGCTCACGTACTTCACGATCGGCAAGCCGGTGCCGCATTCGCAGGAGACCGGCGACCTCTACTCCGCCATGCCCAGCCTGCACATCGCGTGGGCGACGTGGGCGGTCTTCGCGCTCTGGCCGCTGGTGCGCCCGTACTGGGCGCGGGCGCTGTTGGCGTCGTATCCCGCGCTGATGATCTTCGCCACGGTCGTCACCGGGAACCACTACTTCCTCGACGCGGTCGGCGGCTGGGTCGTGCTGGCCGTGGCGTACACGCTCGCCCGGTGGCGTGACTGGTGGCCGTGGCGGAGTGGGCGCGCACCCGAGCGTTCCGCGATCATCAGCCCGTGAGGCACGTCAGCGCCGCCGGCCTCGACGAGCTCGACGACCTGTTGCTCGAGCTGCGCCACGTCGACGGCTTGAAGGAGAAGAAGCGCGGCGTCTTCTATCGAGGTTCTCGCGCCTTCCTGCACTTCCACGAGGACCCCAACGGGCTGTACGCGGACATCCGCATCGACGCCGAGTTCGAGAGGATGCGGGTGACGACGAAGGCCGAGCGCAGGCGCTTGCTGTCGGCCGCACGCGCCGCGGTGCGTCGGTAGATCAGCTGTCGGGAATCGCTTCCCACCACTGGCACCACCAGTCGGCGCCGACCAGGATGCGCAGCTTCGGGTGCCAGCAATACGAGATCTCGGCCGTGTTCTCGAAGTAGTACCGGCAGTTCTCGCACTGCTCCTCGCCCTGCGGCTTTCCCTTGAGCACCGCGTTGTCGGCCAGGTGGCGCAGCTCGATGGCGAGCTTCTCGTCGATCTCCTTGGGTTCCGGTTCGGGGATCTCGTAGTCAGCCACGGGGTGGATCTTCCCCTGTTCGACGGGCGGGATGCGACCAGCGGGCATCTTCGCACGCGCCAGATACCGGACCGAACATCGGGTGACGGCGGAAGTGGAGACGATGGGACTCGAACCCACGACCCCCTGCTTGCAAAGCAGGTGCTCTAGCCAACTGAGCTACGTCCCCGTGTGCTCCAGCATGCCACGGGGCTTCCGTCGGGCCGGTCGATGAAACCGTTCTCAGCGACCACGCCGGCGCCGGCGGCCGGCTCCCCGCATGAGGAGCGCCGCGATCGCTCCGGCGGCCGGCAACACGAGCGCGGTCACGTCGACGACGGGGCGGATCTTCACGCCCTCCGGTCCCACGATCGCGACCGCGATCGTGCGGCTCCGGCCGAGGCCGCCTCCGCCACCGCCACCCCCACCTTCACCCTCGGGGCCACCGCCCGCGCCGCCGCCGAACCCGCCCTGCGCGTATGTCTCGAGGAGCGGGATGACCGCCTGATCGCCCAGGGTGGTCGTCGGTCCGACCGCGCCCTCGCCGCTCGCGGCCCGTTCAATTGCACGTGACACCTGCTCGGCGCCGCTGAGGACGCCGATCCGGCGCGCAACCTGATCGCTGACGCCTTCTCTCGCTCCGTCTTCGCTCACCGTGCCCCCTCGCTCACTCGTTCGCCGCGCCCAAAGGGGCGCCGACATCCCGAAGCCCACACCGACCGCTCTCCGGCCCCGGCCGACGCGCAGCAACGCCAACATCGAGAGCACGAACACGACGACGGTGCCACCGGGCACCGGCACCCGCAGGCGGCGCAGCCGGACGCTCACGCAACCGCCACGCCTTCGAACACCGCCGCCTTGACGCCCCGTCGTGCCAGCTCGGCGAGGAACGGCACCGGCTCGACCAGCGCCGCGAGGCCGTGTACGCCGGCGGCGGGCCCACTGCGGGCGGCAAGGCCGGGGGCGATGCCGGCGAGGCGGGCAGCCGTCACGGCCAGGACGGTGCCGGCTGCGATGGCGGTGCGGTCGATGAGGCCGTACACCATCGACTCGCGCGCCCGGCCCCGCCAGCCCCACGCTTCGACCCGCGTGGATCCCCATCCCTCGTCGAGCCCGTGCCGGCCCAACCACGTGACCCGACGGCTGACTGGTTCGGCGAAGCGCACGGTCACGCGGCGAACACCCGGAAACGCGCGGACCAGGAGCGCGACACCGACCGCGACCGGCGCGCACTCGCGCGAGCCGATCGGATCCGGGAACCATACGAGCTCCGGGTTCGGACGCCGCTCGGCTCGCCAATCGCCGTCGCTCCACTCGACGGCCGGGTCACGGCGGGAGCGGCGGACGGCGGCCGTGCAGGCGGGACCGGCCGCGCCCGCCCTCGCCACGTGGATCTCATCGACGGAGTCGAGCGCGTCGGCGGCGTGGCGAGCGAGCACGTCTGCGAGTCCTGGAGCGAGCCCACAACCGGGCGCCAGGAGGACACCCGCGCTCCGCGCCGCCTCGTCGAGGTCGAGCACGGCGTCGATCGCCGCGGTGTCGTCGACGGTCGACGTGAAGGGCACGCCGGCCGCGAGGGCGCGCTTCGCGCGAACGGCTGCAAGAGGGCCCGGCAGAGCGACGGCGACGGCGTCTACGCCCGCGGGGAGGGGGTCGTCCGGCCGCAGCTCGATAGCCTCGGCGCGGGCACCGAGAGACGCGGCGACCTCGGCGGCGTGTGCGGACCCGCGTGCCGTGATCAGCAGCGTGTCGAGGCCCGGGGTGTCGACCAGCTGCCGGGCGGCGCGGATACCGACCGCTCCGAGCCCGTCGAGCAGGACGGTGGCCAACGGGTCAGCGGAAGTCGGGGCCGTCGAGCTCGCGCCAGCCGCCGCTGGTGGGAGGCACGCCCCCCTTGCCGCGCAGCTTCACGAACCCGCCGACGAGGACTGCGATCACGGCGACGATCAGACCGCGGCGAAGCGCCTTCATGGCCGGCAGTGTAGGGCTGGCCGCGTGAAGCGCGTCAGGCCGGTCGGCACGCTCGCCGTGCGAATTTCAGCGTCCGTCCAGACTTCTCGACGGCGTCATCCGGTGAAGCGCGGCGACGCGACGACGATCGGCGCGGCCCCGGACGCACCCGGCTCGGGCCCCGGACCCGGACCCGGCTCCGGACCGGGAGGGGTGGGCTGGACCTCGACGGCACCGATGTCACAACCGTTGCCGGCCGGCCGGGGCAGGAAACGCTGATCCGTGGTGATCCCGGTTGCGCCGTCGTTCTGACACGAACCGGTCGGGATCGCGTCGACGAGCGGGCTGCCGGAGACCGGCGCACGCGTTTCCGTCGGGCCGCCGTTGGACCCCAGGGCGGCGAGGCCGGGATCGCCGGCGTTGGAGTGATCACCCGTGCCGTTGAAACCACACGTGCCGTCGTCGTCCCAGTTGTAACTCGTGGTCGGCGAGCCGAAGCCGGCGCAGTTGTCGCCGCCGCCGAGCGGCAGGGCGACCACGGTTCCGAAGATCTTCAGGCTCGCGGGCCCGCCTGTGTAGCCGCTGAGATTCGCCTCGTTGGTCGCGGTGTTGCTCACGATCGTCGAGTACACGATCGTGGCGGCGCCGAAGAACCGGACCCCGCCGCCGGCATTGCCGCTCGTCGTGTCGTTCCCGGTCACGGTCGAGTTGACCATCGTGAAGGTGGCGTCCGGGCCGGCGGACTGGAAGATGCCACCGCCCTCACCATCGGTGGAGTTGTCGCTGATCGTCGAGTTCCTCACGGTCAACGAGCTGCCGACGCTGATGCCGCCGCCTGCGCAGGCCGCCGAATTGCCCACGATGCTCGAGTTGAGAACGGTGATCGGTGCGCTGGCGCGGATGCCGCCGCCGTAGCACGTGTCGTTGTTGTTCTGGTGACCACCGGTGATGAAGATGTTCTGGAACGTGACGGCGGCGCCGCCGCTCTGACCGAACACACCAGCCGTCGGACACGTCTGGCGAACCTGGAACCCGTGCCCGTCGATGGTCAGCGCGGTGTTGCTGTTCCTCCGCACCTCGCCGGCCGGTGTGCCGCTGCAGTCGCTCAAGACGATGTCGGCGTCGAGATCGATCTGCGTCTCGGCCGCGTTGGTGAACGCCGCCCGCAGCTCGGCCTCGTCAGAGACAGTGACCGCGCCCGCGGGCGCTGCGAGCCACCCGACAAGTCCGGCGCTTGCCAGCGCCAGCGAGCCCGCGAGCACGCCCACTCGCCGGCCGGCCCTCGCGAATCCGGCCATTGCACAACCTCCGCTTCCGCCCACCCGGAACTGCGGCAAGCTATCAGCCCATTTCGGCCTCGGCACGCGTATCGGTCAAACGCCTGCGCCGAGGGAGGTGCTCCCGCTGCTCATGCGGCAGGGCCGCAGCCGGAGGAAGGTGCGTGGGGCTAGGTGGAATCGAACCACCGACCTCATCCTTATCAGGGATGCGCTCTAACCGGCTGAGCTATAGCCCCGAGGAGTCACGGAGGGTACCAGCGCCGCCGTAGGCGGCGAGGCGCTGACTCGAGCAGTCAACGCTTGCCGGCGGGCGCGTCCTCTTGGATGACCGTCACCTCGACGCCGCCGAAGAGCTCGGCGAACAAGTTGTAGAACGCGCACGCCAGGACGGTCGCGACGACCTGGATGGCGACCAAGACCAGCCCGACCAGGATCGTCCCGCGCAGCATGGCGGCGGACAAGAACTTGAAATCCTTCGACGACAGCAAGTCGCCGACGAACTTCTCGACGCTGCCGATGACGCCGAACGCGTCCGCGACCAACCACAGGAACGCAAGCGCCGTGACGAGGACGGCCATCTCGCAGACGTAGAAGCACAAGGAGATCTTCAGCGCCGACCACAGGTCGACCTTCTTGATCGTGTGGCGGACGCGGCGTGGCGCACGCGGTCCGGGGACCTGAGGGGCGCGTGAGCGCGCCGGGCGCGTGGTGCGAGCCGGTGCGTCCGGTGGCGGCGCGCCGGCGCCGGGGCCGTCGCCGGACGGCGGCGCCGGAGCCGGGGCTCGCCGGCCGGCGCGGGTCTGCGGGTCGTTGCGCATCGGATTGACCTGGGCGCTTCTCGCGCGCCGCGGCTCCATATCTTCGGGGCTGGCGCTCATGCGGTTGAGAGGTCCTCTCCGTCGTCGGCCTCGAGTACAGGAGCTACAGCGACGACGCTCTCACCCGCGCCGAGTCGGGCAACGCGCACACCAGTGGCGTCACGGCCCTGCGCCGAGATCTCCCTGGCTCCCATGCGAATGATATTGCCCGCCGAGGAGAAGACCAAGATCTCGTCAGTGTCGTTCACACAGAAGGCCCCGACGACCCCACCCCGGGCGGCGGTGATCTTCATCCCACGGACCCCTTGGCCTCCTCGATTCTGCCGCTTGAACAGATCGAGCTTGGTGCGCTTGCCGTGGCCGCTCGAGCTGACGAACAGCATGACGGCGCCACGACGCGCCACATCGCAGCCGATGACTGCGTCATCCTTGCTCTTCAGCTTCATGCCGTGCACACCGGCCGTGTCGCGTCCCATCGCCCTCACGCCACTCTCGGCAAAACGAATCGTCATACCTTCGCGCGAGACCATGACGATGTCATTGCGGCCCGTGGTCTGAATCACCTTCACCAGCTCGTCGCTGCCGTGCAGGTTGATGGCCTTCAGGCCGCTGCGGATCGACGAGTCGAACTCCGAGATCCGCGTCTTCTTGACGACGCCGTTCTTCGTCGCGAAGAAGAGATACGCCCCGTCCTCGTACGTACGGGTATCGATGATCGCCTGGATCTGCTCGCCTTGGTTCAGCGAGACGAGGTTGACCAGCGCGGTGCCGCGGGCGGTGCGCTCCTTCATCGGGATCTCGTGAGCGCGCAGCCGGTACACCCGGCCGCGGTTCGAGAAGAAGAGCAGGTAGGAATGCGCGGTGGTGGTCAGCAGGTGCGCGACGTAGTCGTCGTCGCGCAAGTTGCCGCCCTTCACACCCCTGCCGCCGCGACCCTGCCGGCGGAAGGAGTCGGCGGCGACGGTCTTGATGTAGCCCTTCTTCGAAAGGACGACGATGACTTCCTCGTCTTCGATGAGGTCGAGCGCGTCGAGGTCACCGGTGTCGACGGTGAGGCGAGTCCTCCGCTCGTTGCCGTAGCGCTCGCGCAGCTCGCCCAGCTCGTCCTTGATGACTGTGTGGAGCTTCTTCTTGCTCCGCAAGATCGACTCGAGCTCCTTGATTCGCTCCCGGAGCTCGTCCAGCTCGTCGCGCAGCTTCTGGCCCTCGAGCTGCGTGAGCCGCCGAAGCTGCATGTCGAGAATGAAGTTCGCCTGGATCTCGCTGAACTCGAACGGCTTCTCCATCAGCCCGGTCCGGGCGGCGTCGACGTCAGCCGCAGCCCGGATGAGCTCGATGATCGCGTCGATCATGTCGAGGGCGCGCACGAGCCCTTCGACGATGTGTTCGCGTTCACGCGCCTTGTCGACCCGGTACTGCGTACGCCGCGTCACCACTTCCATCTCGTGCGCGACGTAGACGAGCACCGCCTGGGACAGGTTCAGAAGCTTGGGAACGCCGTCGACGAGCGCCAGCATGTTCACCGCGAAGTTCGACTGCATCGGCGTGTGCTTGTAGAGCTGGTTGAGGACGACCTGCGGATTGGCGTCACGCCGGAGCTCGATCACAAGACGCGTG
Source organism: Acidimicrobiia bacterium (assembly GCA_035938395.1). Classification (GTDB taxonomy): domain Bacteria; phylum Actinomycetota; class Acidimicrobiia; order IMCC26256; family JACDBD01; genus JALZAA01. The sequence goes on along the minus strand of DASZGY010000142.1, from coordinate 422 downwards.
GTGTCGCCGGCCGACTCGTTGCGGACGTCCTTGATGCCCTCGATCTTGCGCTCGTTCACGAGCTCGGCGATCTTCTGGCCGATCGACTCGACCGACGTCTGGTATGGGACCTCGGTGACGACGATCCGCCCCTCCCCTCGTCGCCCCTCCTCGACGTCGGTGACGGCTCGCATCTTGATCGAGCCTCGACCGGTCCGGTACGCGTCTTTGATGCCGTCGCGCCCGAGGATGAGCGCGCCGGTCGGGAAGTCGGGCCCCTTCACGAACCGCATCAGGTCGTTGGGCTTGGCGTCCGGGTTGTCGAGCACGTAGATGCACGCGTCGATGACCTCGTTCAGGTTGTGGGGCGGGATGTTCGTCGCCATCCCGACCGCAATGCCTCCCCCGCCGTTGACGAGCAGGTTCGGGAACCGCGCCGGGAG
>DASZGY010000141.1:0-8282 GCA_035938395.1 Acidimicrobiia bacterium | reverse complement strand
CGCGTCACCCGCGAGGAAGGGCTGCTCATCGGCGGGTCCTGCGGCACCGCGGTGCACGCCGCGCTCGTGGTCGGAGAGGAGCTCGGACCGGACGCCGTCGTCGTCGTGCTCGTCCCCGACTCCGGCCGCAACTACCTGTCGAAGATCTTCGACGACCAGTGGATGATCGATTTCGGGTTCCTCCGCTGCGGCGACGGCCCCTGCGCCGGCGACGTCCTCGCCGCCAAGGACCGCCGCATCCCCGACCTCGTCCTGATCACGCCCGACCAGCCGGCGCGCCGCGCCATCGGCATGATGCGCGACCTCGGCATCTCGCAGCTCGTCGTGAGCGTGACCACGGAGCAGCCGCTGGCGGCGAAGGAGGTGAGCGGGGTCCTGAACGAGCTCGACCTCATGGACCGCGCCTTCGGCGACGCGTCGGTGCTGGACCGGCCGGTGAAGGAGATCATGAGCCCGGCCATGCCGATGGTCGGGACCGGCGAGCCGGTCTCGACGCTCGTCGCCCAGCTCGACCGGGCCGCCTCGGCGCTCGTGCTCGAAGGCGGCCACCCTGTCGGCGTCCTGACTCGCTCCGACGTGCTCTCGTTTCTCGCGTCGCGCTCGCCCGGATGAGCAGGCCCAAACGCCGGTTTTGGCGTCGCTCGAACCGTCCACTGGGCCCTGAGCGACGCCAGAATCCCGCCGGCGACGAGTTCGAGACGCGCACGGTGCACGCGGGGCAGGAGCCCGACGTGGCGACGGGCGCGGTCGTCCCGCCGATCACGCTGGCGTCGACGTTCGTGCAGGACGCGGTGGGGGACCACCGCGGCTACGAGTACGCCCGCAGCGCCAACCCGACGCGGGCGGCGCTCGAGACGTGCGTCGCCGAGCTCGAGGGTGCGACGCACGGGTTGGCGTTCGCGAGCGGGATGGCCGCCGAGGACGCGACCCTGCGCGCGGCGCTCGGCGCCGGCGATCACGTGATCATCCCCGCCGACGCGTACGGCGGGACGTACCGCCTCGTCGCACGTCTGTACGAGCCTGCGGGGATCGCCTGGACCGCGGTCGACCACGCCGACATCGACGCGATCGCCGGCGCCTGGCGCGACGAGACGAAGATGGTCTGGGTCGAGACGCCGACGAACCCGCTGCTCACGGTGGTCGACATCGCGGCGGTGGCCAAGCTGGCGCACGAGCGGGGGGCCCGCGTCGTCGTCGACAACACCTTCGCGACGCCGTACCTGCAGCAGCCGCTCGGTCTCGGTGCCGACGTGGTCCTGCACTCGAGCACGAAGTACCTGGGCGGTCACTCCGACGTCGTGGGCGGCATCGTGGCGCTGCGCGACGCCGACCTCGCAGAGCGCATCGCGTTCGTGCAGAACGCGGCGGGCGCGGTGCCCGGCCCGTTCGACTGCTACCTCGCGCTGCGCGGCATCAAGACCCTCGTCGTGCGCATGGACCGCCACTGCGAGAACGCCCGCGCGATTGCGGTACTGCTGGCCGAGCATCCGGCGGTCGGCCGCGTGCTGTACCCCGGCCTGCCCGGTCACCCCGGCCACGACGTCGCCCGGCGCCAGATGCGGGACTTCGGCGGCATGGTGTCGTTCACCGCCGCCGCCGGCGAGGACGCCGCGATCAAGCTCGCGGCGTCGACCCGGCTGTTCACGTTGGCCGAATCCCTCGGGGCGGTGGAATCGCTGATCGAACACCCCGCCGAGATGACGCACGCGTCGGCGGCGGGCTCGCCGCTCGCCGTCGACCCTGCGCTGGTGCGGCTGTCGGTCGGCATCGAGAGCGCCGAGGACCTCGTCGCCGATCTGCGTCAAGCGCTTGACGCGTCGGGGTAGTTGGTCCTCATACTGGCGGCCCACACCGAATCAACGAGAGAAGGCAGGCATGGCAGGTTTCGTCCAGATCATCCAGTACAAGACGTCGAAGCACGATGACATGCAGAAGGTCGTCGACAAGTTCCGTGAGCAGACCGCCGGGAGGCGGACGACCGCTCGAGGCATGGACTGCAGTGACCGCGACAACCCCGGTCAGTTCATGACGATCGTCGAGTTCCCGTCCTACGAGGCGGCCATGAAGAACAACGACCTGCCCGAGACGCAGGCACTCTCGGCCGAGATGATGAAACTCGCCGACGGCCCGCCGACCTTCTACAACCTCAACATCGAGCGCCTCTTCGAAGACGGCTGACGGCTAGCGTCGATGGCGTGACCCTCCACGAGTACGTCCTCTTCGATCCCCTGTTCTCGGAATCAGACGCCGAGGGCATGGTGGACCTGTGCCAGCGGTTCGGCCGCTACGGCATGTACTCGGCGGAGAACGAGGGCGGCCCCGAAATAGGGGAGGGCCTCACCCAGCGCCACGACGCCGTTCTCAACTACCTGAAAGCGGGCGGCATGCACGGGGCCGGCGAACCCATCTCCGTGCTTGCCGCCCGCACGAACTACTTCCGCGAGGAGTACGCCTACGGCACCCGGCCGCTCATCGAGGGCATCGAGCCGTTCCTCTTCCACGAGGGCTTCGTCGAGGCGGCTCGGCACATCCACGGCCGCCCCGTGATCGAGCCCGCCATCGTGTTCGCCAACCTCATGGTGCCGGGTCAGGAGCTCGCGCTGCACACGGACGTGCCCGAGTTCCGGGGCGTGAACCGCAAGCTGCACCCGCAGTGGCTCCTCGTCGCCATGCGCCACTCGGGCCTGTTCGAAGACTGGCGCATGCCGATCGCGACCGGCGTGGCGTGGTTCCACGATTGCGACGGCGGCGAATTCGCGTTCTACCCCGACGGCGCCGACGGCCCGCCCGTGTACCACAAGGTGGCGTACAACACCGCGCTCCTCGTCGACACCGACAGCGTGTTCCACGGTGTCGACCGCGTCGCGCCCGGCGACGCCGTCGATCTGCCCGCGCTGAAGCCCGGCATGAAGTTGGCGTTCGACGGCGACGGGCGCTGGTCGGTCCGTGACGGCGATCAGGCCGTCGCCGACTACCGGTGGGACGAGCTGCGCTTCTCGATCTCGTGGAAGGCGTACTGCTTCGCGGATGAGGACGAGCGCGACGCATGGCGCACCCACACCGACGACCTCTCGCTCGACGCGACGCTCGCCACGCTCGTCGAAGACCTGCGAGGGCGCGGCCGCATCACGGGCGACACGCCGCCGTCGCGCGAGCTCGCGCTCATGATCATCGACGAGTACATCCGCTTCCCCCCGCCGGTGGCCGCGTAACCGGGGAACGGAGGGGCGTATGCCGCCTCGTAAAGCCGGGTATCAGCCCAGCATGTTGCCGGAAGTGTTGAGCGCGGGTGGCCAGTCGCTCGACGACCTGCGAAGCGAAGCCGCGACGTGTGAAGCGTGCGACCTGTACAAGCTCGGTACCCAGACCGTGTTCGGGGAAGGGCCCGAGGACGCCGGCCTGATGCTCATGGGTGAGGTTCCCGGCGATCAAGAGGACAAGGCCGGGCACCCGTTCGTCGGACCGGCGGGCAAGCTCCTCGACCGGGCCCTCCTCGAGGCCGGGATCGACCGCGGCAACGTGTACGTGACGAACGCGGTGAAGCACTTCAAGTGGAAGCCCCAGGGGAAGGTGCGCCTGCACCAGAAGCCGAACGCCAAGGAGATCGGCGCGTGCCGGCAGTGGTGGACCCAGGAGCTGGCGGTCGTGAAGCCGAAGGTCTTGTGCTGCCTCGGCGCGACGGCGGCTCAGGCGGTATTCGGACCCAAGTTCCGGGTCACCAGGCAGCGGGGAGAGTTCCTCGAGCTGGTCGACGGCGTGCAAGGCACCGCCACTATCCACCCGTCGGCGATCCTGCGTGCCGACGACGAGCGACGCGAGGTCGAGTACCAGGACTTCGTCGACGACCTCCGCGCCGTCGCCGAACACCTCGGCGCCTAACGCGGGTGCGTCAGACGCGTTGCCCCGACAGCTTGCGGTTCTTGAACTGCGCCTTGATGTAGTCGCGGTTCAGGAGGGCGATGAAGTCGATGCTGATCTCCTTCGGGCACGCCGCCTCGCACTCGCCGTGGTTGGTGCAGCTCCCGAACAGCTCCTCCATCGTGTCGACCATGGCGGCGACGCGCTGGTACCGCTCCGGTTGTCCCTGCGGGAGCAGGCCGAGGTGCGACACCTTCGCCGCGGTGAACAGCTGGGCTGCACCGTTCGGACACGCGGCGACGCACGCTCCGCACCCGATGCACGCGGCCGCGTCCATGGACCCGTCGGCGGCCTCCTTCGGCACGAGGATGAGGTTGGCGTCCGGGGCACTGCCGGTCGGGGCGGTGATGTAGCCGCCGGCCTCGATGATCCGGTCGAGCGAGCCGCGGTCGACGACGAGGTCGCGGATGACCGGGAACGCCGCGGCCCGCCACGGCTCGACGGTGATCGAGTCGCCGTCGTTGAACTTGCGCATGTGCAGCTGGCAGGTGGCGGTGCCGCGCTCGGGACCGTGGGCGCGCCCGTTGATCATCATGGCGCACGAGCCGCAGATGCCCTCGCGGCAGTCGTGGTCGAAGGCGACCGGCTCCTTGCGCTCGGCGATGAGCCGCTCGTTGAGCACGTCGAACAGCTCGAGGAACGACATGTCGGGGCTCACGTCGTCGACGTCGTAGTCCTCGAAGTGGCCCCCGTCGTCCGGGCCGGCCTGGCGCCAGACGCGGAGGTGGACGTGCATCGCCGCCGCCATTACTTGTAGCTCCGCTGCGCGAGCTCGACCGCCTCGAAGGCGAGCTCCTCTTTGTGCAGCGCCGGCTTCTCGTCCACACCGGCGAACTCCCACGCCGCCACGTAGGAGAAGTCGTCGTCGTCGCGCAGCGCCTCGCCCTCCTCGGTCTGGTGCTCGACGCGGAAGTGGCCGCCGCAGCTCTCCTCGCGCTGCAGTGCGTCCAGGCACATGAGCTCGGAGAACTCGAGGAAGTCGGCAACCCGTCCGGCCTTCTCGAGCGACTGGTTGAACGTCTCGTTCTCGCCCAGCACGCGCACGTCGGCGTGGAACTCCTGGCGCAGCGGCGGGATCTCACCCAGCGCCTTCTTCAGGCTGTCGGCGCTGCGTTCCATGCCGCAGTTGTCCCACAGCACCTTCCCGAGCTCGCGGTGGAACCAGTCGACCGACCGGCTTCCGTTGACTGCCAGCAGCGTTCGCACCCGCTCGTCGACCTCGCGCTCGACGGTGGTGAACGCGGGATCGGTGACGGGGACGGGCGGGTCACCGAGCAGGCCGGCGAGGTAGTCGGTGATCGTGTTCGGCAGCACGAAGTACCCGTCGGCGAGGCCCTGCATCAGCGCGCTAGCGCCGAGCCGGTTGGCGCCGTGGTCGGAGAAGTTCGCCTCGCCCAGCACGTACAGGCCGGGGACGTTGCTCATCAGGTTGTAGTCGACCCACAGGCCACCCATCGTGTAGTGCACGGCCGGGTAGATGCGCATGGGCACGACGTACGGGTCCTCGCCCGTGATGCGGTCGTACATCTGGAAGAGGTTGCCGTACTTCTCCTCGATGTCGTCGTGGCCCAACCGGCCCATCGCTTCCGAGAAATCGAGATACACGCCGTTCTTCAACGGGCCGACGCCGCGTCCGGAGTCGACCTCGCGCTTCGCCGCCCGCGACGCGACGTCGCGGGGCACGAGGTTGCCGAACGCGGGATACCGGCGCTCGAGGAAGTAGTCGCGCTCGGATTCGGGGATCTGGTCCGGCGAGCGGGGGTCGTCCATCTGCTTCGGGACCCAGATGCGGCCGTCGTTGCGCAGCGACTCGCTCATGAGCGTGAGCTTCGACTGGAACTCGTCGCTCGCCGGGATGCACGTCGGGTGGATCTGGGTGAAGCACGGGTTCGCCATCAGCGCGCCCCGTCGGTGCGCCCGCCAGATCGCGGTCACGTTGCTGTTCTTGGCGTTCGTCGACAGGTAGAAGGCGTTGCCGTACCCGCCCGTGGCGAGCACCACGGCGTGCGCCGAGTGCGAGCGCATCTCGCCCGTCACCAGATCGCGGGTGACGATCCCCACGGCGTGGCCGTCCTTGAGCACGACGTCGAGCAGCTCGGTGCGGTCGTGCAGCTCGACCGTCCCGAGGTGCAGCTGCCGGGCGAGCGCCTGGTACGCGCCGAGCAGAAGCTGCTGGCCGGTCTGGCCCCGGGCGTAGAACGTGCGCGACACCTGTGCGCCGCCGAACGAGCGGGTGTCGAGCAGACCGCCGTACTCGCGCGCGAACGGGACGCCCTGGGCGACGCACTGGTCGATGATCTCGACGCTGATCTGGGCGAGTCGATAGACGTTCGCCTCGCGGGAGCGGTAGTCGCCGCCCTTGATCGTGTCGTAGAAGAGCCGGTCGATGCTGTCGCCGTCGTTCTTGTAGTTCTTCGCCGCGTTGATTCCGCCTTGCGCGGCGATGCTGTGCGCGCGCCGCGGCGAGTCGTGGAACGTGAACACCTTGACCCGGTAGCCGAGCTCGCCGAGGGTGGCGGCCGCAGCAGCACCGGCGAGTCCCGTCCCGACCACGATGACATCGAACCGCCGCCGGTTCGCCGGCGCGACGAGCTTCTCGTGGAAGCGGTGGTTGTCCCACTTGTCGGCGAGGGGCCCCTCGGGGATCCTGGCGTCGAGCTCACCGATCACGGTCCACCCTCCTGCACTCGCTCAGCTCACCAAGCCGACCTGGACGGCGATGGGCACGCTGATGTACCCGGCCGTCACGACGACCGCGAAGCCGACCGCGAAGTACCGGCGCCACGGGTTGAAGCGCGGGTTGTTCCAGCCCACGCTCTGGAACAGGCTCCACCCGCCGTGGAAGAGGTGGATGCCGAGCGCGATGCACGCGGCGATGTACGCCAGCGCCACCGGCACCCGCTCGAACGTGGCAACCGTGTTGCGGTACACCTCGCCCCGCACGTATCCGGGGTTCGCGGTTCCCCACGTGAGGTCGAGGATGTGGAACACGAGGAACAGGCCGACGATGATGCCGGTCCAGCGCATCGTGCGGGACGCGAAGTTCGCTGCCACGTAGTCGCGTTGCGACTTGTAGCGCTGCGGACGGGCGCGCCAGTTGACGCGGGTCAGCGCGTACGCGGCGTGGATGTGCAGCGCGAGGGCGACGATGATCGTCACCCGCAGCAGCCACAGCGCCATCGTGCGCGGGAACGGCGGGTCGAGCAGGTTGCGCAGCCACTCGCCGTAGTTGTCGATCTGGCGCGGGCCCTCGAAGACGTGCAGGTTCCCGACCATGTGGGCGAACACGTAGCCCATCAGCACGATCCCGGTGACGGCCATCACCCACTTCTTGCCGATGTCCGAGCGGTAGAACTGGACGAAGAAGGGAGCGCGGCGCTTCCGGGCCGGCTCCGGCTCGGGCTTCCCGAAGTCGGTGGCCAGCCGGTCGGCGTCGTCGGCGCCGCCCCGCTGGGTGGCGGTCGAGACCTCTTCTTCCGTCCGGGCCACGGCTTCGACGCTAGCCCCGGGCTTCCTCCCGGACCGAAGCGAGCAGGCCGTCGTGGTAGCGGTTCTCGACCCGCCCGATCGCAGGGTGTTCGAGGCTCACCCACGCTTCCTTCGCGCCGTCGAGATCGACGCGCCCGACGTACGTGACCGCGTCGGCGGCGATGTCGCCCGTGAACCGGCCGAGCGGGCCGCCGCCGGCGGTCACCTCGACGACCGCGCCCGCCAGGTCGTCACGACGTTCGCTCGCGACATGGACGAGCCCGTCGCGCGGCTCGAGCATCGGCAGCACCGGCCGGCACGCGTCGCGCAACGCCGTGTAGCCGAGCTTCTCGCCCCGCTCGTGATCGAGCACCGACCACGTGACCGCCGGTTGCCCGTCGGCGAAGCAGAAATGGCAGAACCCGCCGGTGGGCGCGTACTTGAGCCGACGCAGGTCCTCGACCTGGAGCTGCACGAGCGCGGCCTGGTACTCCTGGGTCGCGGCGCGCCAGTCGTCGAAGGTCGCGAAGTCGGCGGGCGGCACGACCCGGTCGAACACGCGCTTCTGGCACGCGTGATGCGCGAACAAGCGGTCCCAGTCGAGCTTCGGCCACCGCTCGGGCTCCATGAACTCGGCCGACTCCGGAACGGCCTGGGCGCCGAACTCGGTCACGAAGCGAGCGAGGCGGGGGACAGCCCGCAACGCCGGCGCGAGCCCGTCGAGCGTTCCGTGGTACCAACCAAAGTAGAAGTGCGTGTCGGTGCCGGGGCCGCCGAGGCCGGGGAGCACACCCGAGTGCGGGTCGACGGCGCGACTCGGGTCGGCGCGGTGCAACGCGCGCGTGATCGACCGGTCCAGCACGTTCTTGTTCCAGGTCGGCATCAGCATCGAGCCG
>DASZGY010000140.1:0-33203 GCA_035938395.1 Acidimicrobiia bacterium | reverse complement strand
GGAGGCGGATACCGTCGCCCGCATCTGCGCGACCCGGGGAGGGGGCCGGTGGCGATCCAGATGACCGAACGGACCTGGCAGCTGCGCGCGGCCTGCCGCGGTCCCGAGTCGGCGCTCTTCTTCCCTCCGACCACGCCGGAGCGCAAGGACGAGCGCGATCTGCGTGAAGCTAAGGCCAAGGCGATCTGCGGCGAGTGTCCCGTGCAGGCCGAGTGCCTGGACTATGCGCTCGGCATCCGCGAGCCGCACGGCATCTGGGGCGGTCTCACCGAGGCCGAGCGCCGGCTTCTCATCGCGGACGAGGTCGGGTAGCGACCTCGGACCTCATGCGTCTCTGAGTGCCGCCGGGCCGGGGATCCGGTCGTCGCCGCGGCGCCGGGTGACGCCCTCGCCGTCGAGCTGCTTGAGGATCGGCAGCACGTACTTGCGGGTCGACCCGAGGAGATCGCGCACGTCGGCCACCGTCACCGTGCCCCGGTCCCGGAGCGCAGCACGGACCCGCCGCCGCGCCTCGTCGACGGCGGTCGACGCGAACACGATCCCGTCCAGGTCGACGAGGGCGCCTTCACGAACGAGCGACCGCACCAACGCCGGGTCGGCGCCCGCCGACGCCGGCTCGGGCGGCGAGAACGGGGCCTTCTCGAGCGCGTCGAGGAGCGCACGCGCCTCGGCCGAATCGCCGACGCCGGACCGACGCGTGGCGTCGCGCACGTAGCCGCGCTCGACCACGAGCTCGCTGTCGTCCGCCAGGGCGGCTCGGAGCCGGTCGGCGTCGACCCGCAACTCGGACGCCAACGTCGCCAGGTCGACACCCGGTTCGAGGGGGGCGCGCTCGTGGTGGGCCCGCACCTGGTCGGTCGCCGCGCTCCGCAGGGCCGTCACCGTTTCCGGCGCGACGAGCCATCCGCCGACGCGTACCGCCGCGCCCGACCGCACGAGGTCGTCGGCGAGCGCGCCCGCCTCGGACGCCCCGAGACCGGCGCGGGGTCCGAGCGCATCCACGCCCAGCCACCCGTGGCCGGCGAGGAGCCGGCGCTCCAACGGGAGCGCAAGGGAAGCGGCCGCGTCGCGGGCGCGCCCGCTCGGGGCCGCATCGAGCACCTCGGCGCCGCCGACCGTGTCTCGTTCGCCGGGATCACGCAGCACCAGCCGGTCGCCCGGTGCGAGCGGCACGCGCTCGTCCAGCCGGAGGCGGCCGTACCGGCCGGCGGCGTCGAGCACGCGCAGGACCGCCGCGTGCTCACCCGATCCCACGTAGCACTGGAGCGGCGCACGGGAGCGGAACGTGTCGTCGCCGAGCGGCTCGAGGCCGACGTCGACGACGTCGGTCAGCTGCCACTGGCCGGCCCGGACGACGCCGTCGCCCCGGCGCACCACGCTGCGCTCCATCCCCGGCCCGGCCAGGTTGAGCGCGACCCGGGTGCCCGGCGCCGCCACGTCAAGCTGTTGGTGCGCGGTCTCGATGGCGCGAATCCGCGCCCGCCGCGCCCGCGGGCCGACCTCGACCTCGTCGTCGACACGCAGCGAGCCGCCGGACAGGGTGCCCGTCACGACCGTCCCCGCGCCCTTCGCCGCGAACACGCGGTCGACCCAGAGCCGCGGCCGGTCGCGGTCGACGGGCTCGGGCGTGGCCGCGAGCACGGCGTCGAGGCCGGCGCGCACATCGTCGAGCCCCCGGCCCGAGACCGCGTCGCACACGACGACCAGCGCATCGCCGAGCGCCGATCCGGCGAGCCGCTCGTCGAGCTCGAGCCGGGCCAGCTCCAGCGTGTCCTCGTCGACGAGGTCGGCCTTCGTGAGGCAGACGAGCCCGTGCCGCACCCCCAGCAGCTCGATGATGCGCAGGTGCTCCTCGCTCTGCGGCATCCAACCCTCGTTGGCGGCGACCACGAGCATCACGACGTCGACCGCGCCCACGCCGGCGAGCATGTTCTTGATGAACCGCACGTGCCCGGGGACGTCGACGAAGCCAACCTCCTCCCCGGACGGCAGCGTCGTGAACGCGAATCCCAGGTCGATGGTGAGACCGCGCTGCTTCTCCTCCGGGAACCGGTCGGGGTCGGTCCCCGTGAGCGCGAGGACGAGCGACGACTTGCCGTGGTCGACGTGGCCGGCGGTGGCGACGGTGCGCACAGCGCGGCGGGTCAGACGGACACGGCGGCGAGAGCGCGGGCGACGCGCTCGTCGTCCCCGGGGTCGACCGTGCGCAGGTCGCAGACGACCGCGTCGTCCTCGATCCGGCCGACCACGTCGTGCTCACGCAGGCGCGCCAGCGCCCGGGCCGGCGCCGGGACTTCGATCCCCACGCCCACGGACGGGATCGTCAGGCCCGGCAGGGAGCCGCCGCCGGCCACGGCGTCGGTGTCGACCACCTTGGCCGCCGGGATGCCGGCCGCGATCGCCTCGGCCCGTGCCCTCAGCCCGTCCAGGGAGGCGGTCGCCATCCGCCACAGCGGGACCGTGGTCGCGTCCCCAGAGAGATAGGAGAAGGCGACCGCCTGCAGCGCGGCGAGGGTGAGCTTGTCGGCCCGCATCGCCCGGGCCAACGGGTGGGCCGCGAGGGTGGCGACGAGGTCGGCCCGGCCCACGACGATCCCGGCCTGGGGCCCGCCGAGCAGCTTGTCGCCCGAGAACGTGACCAGCGCCGCGCCGGCGTCGACGGCCTGTCGGATGCCGGGCTCGTCGCGCAGCCACGCCGGCCGGCGCGCCAGCCAGGGCGTCGTCTCGTCGAGCAGCCCCGAGCCGGCGTCGACCATCACGGGCGCTCCCAGCGCCGTGAGCTCGGCGACGGGCACCGATTCGACGAATCCGACCATCCGGTAGTTGGACGCGTGCACCTTGAGGACGAGGGCGGTGTCGGGCCCGACGGCGCCCGCGTAGTCCGAGCGGCGGGTGCGGTTGGTGGTGCCCACCTCGACCAGCCGGCATCCCGACTCGGCCATGATCTCGGGCACCCGGAAGCCGCCGCCGATCTCGACCAGCTCGCCGCGCGAGACGACGACCTCGCGGCCCCGGGCCAGCGCCGCCAGGGAGAGCAGCACCGCGGCCGCGTTGTTGTTGACCACGAGACCGGCTTCGGCGCCGCACGCCCGGGCGAGCAGCGCGCCGGCGTGCTCGTGGCGCGAGCCCCGCTCGCCGTCGTCCATGTGGTACTCGAGGTTCGAGTAGCCGCGGCCGATCGCGCGGGCCGCAGCCAGCGCGTCGTCACCCACAGGCGCGCGGCCGAGGTTCGTGTGCACGATGACGCCGGTGGCGTTGATCACGGGGCGCAAGAGGCGGTCCTGGAGCTGCTCGACGCGACGCCGCGCGTCGACGATCACGTCGTCGACCGACACGGCGCCCTCCGCCTCGTCGAGCGCCATTTGCTCGCGTGCGGCCGCGATCGCGTCGCGGGCGCACGCGACGAGCAGCTCGTGCGGGAGGCCCGAGAGCGCCGCGAGCACCCGGTCGACGCCGGGTAACGCGCGCCGTGGGTCCACGTCGCCAGCGTAATTCGGTGCCCGTGCGTGGCTCGCGGGGAACTCGCGACTCGCCACGTAGACTGGTGTCGAAGTGCGCGACGCTAGTGACCCTTTGGATGGGCCCGATTCCGAGGCGTTGCGGTGGTGACTCCTCGGGAGGCCGCCACCGTGATGCTCGTCCGTGACGCGCCGCAGCTTGAGGTGTTCATGCTGCGGCGCAACGTCGCGGTCGAGTTCATGGGGGGCGCCTACGTGTTCCCCGGCGGCGCGGTCGACGCCGGCGACCGGGCGCCGGAGCTGCTCGGCCGCTGCCACGGGCGCGACGACTCCTCCGCCAGCACCCAGCTCGGCATGCATGCCGGGGGGATGGGCTTCTGGGTCGCCGCCATCCGCGAGGCGTTCGAGGAAGCCGGGGTCCTCCTCGCCCGCTCCGCCGCCACGAGCCTTCCCGTCGACCTCGACGACCCGTCCGCGGCGGCGCGGTTCGAGGCCGCCCGCCGGGCGGTCGGTGCCGGTGAGCGGCCGTTCGTCGAGGTCGTCGAGGACGAGGACCTGTTGCTCGACGCCGGGGCTCTCCATCTCTTCTCGCACTGGATCACGCCGGCAGAATCGCCCCGCCGTTACGACACGTGGTTCTTCGTGGCCGCCGCGCCCGAGGGGCATGCGTACCTGCACGACGACAGCGAGACGGTGGCGTCGGTCTGGATCCGCCCGAAGGACGCGCTCGCGCGGGCCGAGCGCGGCGAGCTCGAGATCATCTTCCCGACGATGCGGAACCTCGAGCAGCTGGGGCGCTTCCCGACCGCGGGCGAGCTGCTCGAGGCCGTCACCGCGTCCGAGCCGCAGGTCGTCGCCGACGCCGGCGGGGCGCGCATCCTGCTCCCGGGCGATCCCGGCTACGAGGGGGTGGCCTGATGCCCGACATGACGCCGGGGGTCCCGAGCGCGCTGTCGCCGCTCGTGCGTCGCATCGTCGCCCCGAACCCGGGGCCGATGACGGGGCCCGGCACGAACACGTACCTCGTCGGCATCGACGAGGTCGCCGTGATCGATCCCGGCCCCGACACGAAGAAGCACATCGACGCCATCGTCGGCGCGTCGATGCGCGAGCGCGTCCGCTGGGTGCTCCTCACGCACACCCATCCCGATCACGCGCCCGGCACGGAGCGGCTCGTGAAGGCGACCGGCGCCGAGGTCGTCGCGTTCTCCAAGCGTGACCCGGTCGTGACACCCGACCGAACCGTCGGCGACGGCGACAGCATCGAGGGCACCGAGTTCGGGCTCGAGGTCATCCATACGCCCGGTCACGCGCCCAACCACATCTGCTTCCTGCTCGAGGAGGAGCGCGTCCTGTTCACCGGCGACGTCATCCTCAACGGCACGTTCTCGGTCGTGAACCCCGCTCGCGGTGGCGACATGGCCCAGTACATCGCGTCGCTCGAGAAGCTCAAGAAGCGGCGGGTGGCGCGCATCGCGCCCGGCCACGGCGACGTCATCGACGAGCCCAAGCCGAAGATCGACGAGTACCTGAAGCACCGCCGGGCGCGTGAGCGCCAGATCCTCAAGGTGCTGAAGGACGGCCCGCTCCGCATCTCCGACATCGTCGACCGCCTCTACGCCGACACGCCGGCCGAGCTGCAGGAGTGGGCCGGTCGCCAGGTGCACGCCCACCTGCTCAAGCTCAAGGCGGAGGGGAAGGTCGAGGGCGGCAGCGTGAAGTCGGCTTGGAAGCTCGCGTAGCGGGCTGCCGTCAGCCGGCGCTCAGGTCGGTGAGCGCGTCCTCGATCCCGCGGTGGAACGTGGGGTACGCGTAGATCATCCACCGCAGCCGTTCGACGGGCACCTCGGCGTACACGGCCAGGGCGATCAACCCCAGCGTCTCCCCGCCGTTCGGACCGACGGACGACGCGCCCACGAGCACGCCGCGCCGCCGGTCTTCGACCAGCTTGAAGAAGCCCTCGTTGCCGATCTTGTGGATCCATCCCCGTGACGACGTCCGCAGGTCCGCCATCCCGACGCGTACGTCGATGCCCCGCTCCCGTGCTTGCCGCTCGGTGAGGCCGACCGCACCGATCTCCGGGTCCGTGAACGTGACCCGCGGCAGCGCGCGGTAGTCGGCCGGAGGCGCGTCCTCGCCGAGGATGTCGGCGGCCGCGATCCGGGCCTGGTACACGGCGATGTGCGTGAAGGGGCCGAGCCCGGTGACGTCGCCGATCGCCCACAGCCGAGCGGCGGCGCGGAGTCGATCGTCGACGGGCACCGCGTGAGCGTCCGCGTCCAGGCCCACGCTGGCGACGCCGAGGGGATGCAGGTCCGTGCGCCGGCCGGTCGCGACGAGCAGTCGCTCTCCCCGCAGCGGCTCGCCCCGGTCGAGCGTGACCTCCACGCCCTCCGGAGCTGGCGCAACCGACCGCGCCTCGGCTCCGACGCGCACGTCGATGCCTTCGCGCCCGAACACCCCTGCGATCAGCCGGCCCGCCTCGGGCTCCTCGGACGGGAGCAGCCCCTCGGACTGCTCGACGATCGTCACCTTCGAACCGAAGCGGGCGAAGACCTGGGCGAGCTCGAGGCCGACGGCGCCGCCGCCGAGCACGACGAGCGACGCCGGCACTTCCCTGGTCTCGACCGCCTCGTGATTGGTCCAGTACTCGACCGTGTCGAGCCCGGGGACGGGCGGGATCGCGGGCCGAGTGCCAGTCGCGAGCACGACCGCGCGCCGGGCCTCGAACGTGCGGTCGCCGACCCGCACGCGGCCCGGGCCGTCGAGGCGGCCGGTGCCTCGCACGAACCGTCCGCCCTTCTCCTCGAAGCGCTCCACCGCGACGCGGTCGTCCCAGGTGTCGGTCGCCTCGACTCGGATGCGCGTCGCGACGGGCCCCCAATCGGGATCGACGGTCGCCGTGCCGGCGAGGTGCGGGACCCGTCGTGCCTCGGCGAGGGCGTTCGCCGCCCGCACCATCATCTTGGTGGGGATGCAGCCCCAGTACGGGCACTCGCCGCCCACGAGGTTCGCTTCGATGCCGACGACGTCGAGCCCGCCATCCGTCACGTGCTCCGCGAGGAGCTCGCCGCCGACGCCCATGCCGAGCACGATGACGTCGGCCGTGTCGGTCACGGTCGGGTTCTACCGCGCCGCGGCGTCTTTCGCGTCGAGGTTGGCCTGGGCGAGATCGAAGATGCGCGCCGTGCACGAGCTGAGGTCGAGCGGCGGGAGCAGCTCGTCGACGATCAGTCCGGCGACTCGGTGGAACTCGGCGCCGGCGGGACTGTCCGGGGCGGTGATCGCGACGGGGTTGCCGACGTCGCCTCCCGCCGACACCCCCGGCTCGATGGGCACCGCGCCGAGGAGCGGCACGTCGATCTCGTTCGCGAGCGCGGCGCCGCCGCCCTCGCCGAAGATCGCGTGGCGCGACCCGTCGGGCGCGGCGAAGGCGCTCATGTTCTCGATCACGCCGATCACCTTCAGGTAGCTGCGACGCGCCATGTCGGCCACCCGAGTCGCGACTTGCTGGGCGGCGAGGGCGGGCGTGGTCACGACGAGCAGCTCGGTGCTCGGCAGGAGGCGCGCCAGCGCCATCTGGATGTCGCCGGTGCCGGGAGGCATGTCGATGAGGAGGTAGTCCATCTCGCCCCACCGGACGTCGGTGAGGAACTGCTCGAGCGCGCGGGCGAGGATGAGCCCCCGCCACATCAGGGCCGTCTCGGCGTCGTCGACGAGGAACCCCATCGAGACGACCTTGATGCGACCCGGCGGGCCGGACGGGTCGGCCAGGTTCGGGACCTCGACCTCGTTCGGGTCGATCTTGCCCTCGGAGCCACCGAGCCGGCCTTCGACACCGAGCATGCGCGGCACGCTGAAGCCCCAGATGTCGGCGTCGAGCACGCCGACGGTCCGGCCTTGCGCCGCGAGCGCGGCGGCGAGGTTCACCGTCACCGACGACTTGCCCACGCCGCCCTTTCCGCTGGCGACTGCGAGGACGCGTGTCGTCGGGAGCACCTCGGTCCCGGGCGCGTTCTCGCGCGCCTGCCAGCGGGCGCGCTGCATCACCGCCGACTTCTCGTCCTGGGTCATCTCGCCGTACTCGACCCGCACATCGGTCACGCCCCGCAGCCCGCGGACCTTCGATTCGACATCGCTCTGGATCTGCGCCCGCAGCGGGCAGCCGGCCGTCGTGAGGGCCACCTTCACGGTGACCTCGCCGTCGTCGGCGACGCGGACGTCGCGAACCATGCCGAGCTCGACGATGCTGGCACGCAGCTCGGGGTCGATGACCCCCTCGAGGGTGCGGCGCACGTCGTTCGGGCTCGGCGGGGGACCCTCGGCGGCCCGATGGACGGGCGCGCCGGGGTCGTCGGGATCGGGCGTGTGAAGAGCCATGTAGTCAGAGCTTTCGCCCAATAAAACCAGCGGTCACCTTGAAAATATGCCCGGGCGGAGGTACGGTCAAGCCGTCATGGCAAGCCGGCCCGACGAACTCACGGTCCTCAAGGCGTTGGGGGACGAGACCCGTTACGCGATGTATCGGGAGCTGGCCACGTCGACGGCGCCTTTGTCGGCGGGGGAGCTCGCCGATCGCCTCGGGCTCCACGCCAACACCGTCCGTCTGCACCTCGATCGCCTGCGGGACGCGGGTCTGATCGAGGCGGAAGCAGTTCATCGCGGCACCGTCGGCCGCCCGCAGCATCTCTACTTCCTCGCCGACGGCGCGCCGGGTCTCGGCTTCGACCCCCCGGCGCACGCGCTGCTCGCCGGTCTGCTCGCGAGCCTCGCCGAGCGGGTCGGCGCCGATCCCGACGACGCCGCCGACACGGGCCACGCCTGGGGCACCGAGGCCGGCAAGCGCGCCCGCACGCGCAGCTGTCTGCGGGCGCTCGACGACGAGCTCGCCCAGCTCGGCTTCGAGCCCTCGCCCGACGCCGCCGACGGCGAATACGAGGGCGCGACCCGCATCGAGTTCCTGCACTGCCCGTTCCGGGAGCTCGCCGAGGCGTACCCCGAGCTCGTCTGCAATCTGCACCGCGGGCTGTGTGAGGGCGTCGTCGACCAGGTGGGCGGGGGAAGGGTCGAGGAGTTCGCCACGTTGTACGACCCCGAGCCGTGCCATGTGACCGTTTCGGTCGGATACGCTGAAGATCGCACATGAACCGTCACCTGGAGGACCCATGCTCACCCTGACCGACACCGCGTCGAGCAAGGTGAAGGAACTCATCAAAGCCGAGGACAACCCCGAGCTGGTGCTGCGCGTCGCAGTGCGGCCGGGTGGGTGCTCGGGTTTGAGCTACGAGATGTTCTTCGACACGGACGTGGCCGCCGACGACCTCGCCAGCGAGTTCGGTGAGGTGAAGGTCGTGGTCGACCCCGCGAGCTCGCAGTACCTCACGGGCGCCTCGCTCGACTACAAGGACGGGCTGCAGGGCGCCGGGTTCACGATCAACAACCCGAACACGACCCGCACCTGCGGGTGCGGCCAGTCGTTCTCCTGATCGACGGTCGACCGAGCCGCGCTCGGTGCTCTGACGACCCCGCTCCGGCGGGGTCGTTTCGCGTCTTGCTGTCGCCGTCGCAAGCTCCGGCGGTCGGCGAAGCCGCCGCCTTCGCGTCTGACCGTCGCCGCGTCGTTGCGCGCACACACTGGAACTGGCGACGTGATCCTCGTAAGGTTCTCGGGACACTTCACGAACTGCGCGATCCGCGCTGGCCGAGGGAGGCCCGAGACCATGACACCTACGTGGCCACCGAGCGGCGGTGGGGAAGGCGGCGACCAGGGCGGGAGCTCCGGGAGCACGTGGCCCCCGCCGCCCCCGCGTCCCGAGCCTCGGCCGTGGGAGCCGTCCGCGGCTCCCGCTGCGCCGAGCGCCCCGGCCGAGAAGCCTGCGAAGAAGAAGAAGGCGGTCAAGAAGAAGAAGGCCGCCGCCAAGAAGAAGACCGCGCGCAAGCCGGCGAAGAAGCGGGCGACCGCCAAGAAGAAGACGGCGCGCAAGCCCGCGAAGCGCAAGGCAGCCAAGCGCACGACGAAGAAGCGCACGACCCGGAAGGCCGCGAAGCGGACGACGAAGAAGCGCGCCACGAAGAAGCGCGCGACCAAGAAGCGGACTCCGAAGAAGGCCGCCAAGCGTCGCACGACGAAGAAGCGCGCCGCCCGCAAGCCGGCGAAGCGCAAGGCCGCCAAGAAGGGGTCGACGCGCAAGACGGCGAGGAAGACCACCCGGAAGCGGGGCCGGTAACCCGGCCGAACCCAGTTCGGGTCAGGTCACCAGCTGCTGGAGTAGCTGCTGCTGCTCGTCGTGTCCGAACGCGCCGTCGAGGCGCGAGACCACGGTGCCGGTCGCGTCGACGCCGAACAGCCACGGCTCGGTCTGGATGCCCCACGCCTGGACCGTGGGCGTCGTGTCTCTCCCCGTCAGGTTCGTGTAGATCTCGGTGTGCACGAACGTGATGCGGTCCTTGTACTGGTCGGTGAGGGTGAGCAGGTCGTCGAGCGTCGGCCCGCAGTACCGCGACTGGCACAGGGCCGGGGTCGCGAACATCGCGGCGACGGGCTTCCCGGTGCCGATGACGTCCGACAGCGACACCTCGTGCAGCGGGCACGGTGGGTTGCGGGTGCAGATCGGGTCGACGCCGAGCGGGTTCGCGACGGTGGGCGACGCGGCCCGCGGCGCCGGTGTCCCGGCGACGGGCGCCTGCGGCTGGTCCTGCACCTGGAAGGCGAGCGACGCGTTGCGCTGCCGACCGTTCTGCTTCACCTGCACGACGCCCACCCAGGGCCCGGACTGCGGCAGCGTCACGTCGGCGGTATAGATGCCGCGGGCCTTGGGCAAGCCGCGAGCATGCAGGACGGTGTCGACGGGTGCGCCGAGTGCCCGACCCTGACCGAAGGCGAGCTTGGCCGGGGGTCCCGACGCGTACTTGGGCCCTTCGGAGAGCGCGAAGGCGATGCGCTGCGGGTTCGGAGACGCGTAGAGATCGCTGGCGAGCAGCAACGCGGAGAGTCCCTTGCCGTTGGCACTGGACCCTCCGCCCCCGGAACCGCCGCAAGCCGCCGCGAGCAGGAGCCCGCCGCTGGCGGCCAGGAACGCGCGCCGGCTCAGGGGCACGGGTGGCATGCCCCTATCCTGCCGTTCCAGGAACGTGATGTCCGATCGGGTCGGCTTCGTGTGCAACGGCGCACCGGTGGAGGTCGGCGTCGCTCCCGGCGAGTCGCTGCTGTCCGTGCTGCGCGAGCGGCTCGGGCTCGTGTCGGCCAAGGACGGGTGCGCGCCGCAGGGCCAGTGCGGCTGCTGCACGGTGCTCGTCGACGGTGACGCGCGCGTGGCTTGCGTGACGCCGGCGGTCCGGGTCGACGGTCGCGCTGTGACCACCGTCGAAGGGCTCGACTCTGCCACGCGGGACGCGCTCGCCGGCTCGTTCGTCGGCACGGGCGGATCGCAGTGCGGGTTCTGCACACCGGGGATCGTGATGCGTGCCGCGTCGTTGCTCGCCAAGGGCCGCACCCGACGTGCCGACGTCGATCGCGGGCTCGCCGCGCACCTGTGCCGGTGCACGGGCTGGCAGACCGTGTACGAGGCGATCGACGCGGCGGCGTCCCAAGTGATCGACGGCGCGGAGTCCGGTCGCGTTGCGGCGTCGCGGGCCGATCTCGAGGCCGCCGCGCAACGGGCCGAGCTCGAAGGGGGCGGCCGCCAGCGCGTCGGCATCGACGTGCCCCTCGGTGGCGGCGGCTTCGCCGACGACGTCGCTCCGCGCGACGCGCT
Organism: Acidimicrobiia bacterium; assembly: GCA_035938395.1. GTDB lineage: Bacteria > Actinomycetota > Acidimicrobiia > IMCC26256 > JACDBD01 > JALZAA01. The sequence goes on along the minus strand of DASZGY010000140.1, from coordinate 21,991 downwards.
CGTCGCGGTGCCCTGCCCGCAGGGAACAGTCGCCGGCGCCGTCGACGCCGCCGGCATGCGTTGGGTGGTGGCGGAATCGTTGGCCGAGGCGCGCGCGGAGGCGGGAAAGGTCCAGGGCCGGCGCACGACGATCGACGAGCGCCCGCCGTTGCCGCCGCCCGACCTCCCTCCCGGCGGTGTTCGCCTCGCCACCGGCTGGGTCGAGCCCGCCTATCTCGAGCCGGACGCGTCGTGGTGCGATCCGGGCGGCGAGCCGTCGACTCCGCTTGCCAACGGAGGCGCGTTCGGGGGGAAGGAGTCCTCGCCCGTCCCGACCGCGGCCCGAGCCCTGGCCGACCGTCTCGACCGCACTGTCCGTGTCGTGTTCTCGCGAGAGGACGTTGTGCGTCTCGGCCCCAAGCGCCCGCCGATGGGAGCGGCCGCGTTGTACGACGGCGACGCGGTAGATGTTCGCGGTCGCGTGGTCGACGGCGCCGCCGGCGCCTTCGCCGCCGGCATCACGCCCTATCGACTCGAGATCCGGCAGCAATGGGAGTCGGCGCCCGTCGCCGGCCCGCCGGTCGGAACCCATCTGCGGGCGGTCGGCATCGCCGAGCTCGCCGTGCTGGTCGAGGGTGCGCTCGACGAAGCGGGAGCCGATCGAGCAGACCTCGTCGCCGACGATCGCGCCGCCGGCGTGCTCCTCGACTCGTGTGCAGCCGCGCCCGGCGGCGCCTGTGCCGGCGCCCGCGTCCATCTCGACGGCTCGGGCGCGCTCGATCGTGTCGAGGTCCGCGTCGACCCCGGGGACGCACTGGACGAGGTCGTGGTCCGCTCGTACGCGATCGGCGCCGCGCACATGGCCCTGGGCTGGGTGCTCAGCGAGGGCATCGCGGTCGATCCCGACACCGGCGAGGTCCACGACCTGACGATCAGGTCCTTCGGCGTGATCCGGGCCAAGGACACGCCGGCCATCGACGTCACCGTCGTCGCCGACGACGGCGCGCCGCGGCCCCGTTCATCTGACGCCGTGTTCGCGGCGGTCGCCGCCGCGGCGTGGAACGCCGTCACACGCGCGGAGGGCGCGCGCCCCGAGGCGTTTCCAGCCCGCGGGACGCGCGCCGCCCGTCGTCTACGCCGTTGACGGCGTCGCCGGCGCCGCAGGCGCCGCCGGAGCCGCCTCCTCAGGCGGCCGGAACATGAAGAAGCTGATCACGAGCACCCAGATCAGCCAGACCAGGAACACGATGAACCCGACCGCGAAGATCGCCCCGGAGTCCGTCACCACCACGAGACCGCTGACGATCCAGCCCAGTGCGATCACGAGGCTCGCCCACCCCAACGGGGCGGGGAACACACCGGTACGCAGGGCAGCGACGCCGGTCGCGGCGACGAGGACGGCGATCCCGAAGTTGCCCATCCCACCGACCGTTCCCGACAGCAGGTAGATGAACTTGGGGTTGACCCCCGCGGTCGCCCCAGTGGAATCGATGGCGAGTGCGACGGTGGCGTTCAACGCGAACGCCGTGATCGCGGTGATCAAGCCGACGATGCCGCCCCCGATCGCGATGGTCGCCAGCCGCCGTGTGTCCTCGGAGCGGCGCAGCATGCTCCAGAGGCTTCCGAGGAACCACAGGAACGCCGCGCTGCCGAGACCGGTCAGGAACGCCCCGGTCTTTATCGCGGCCGTGTGGTCCGTGTAGTACGTCGCGATCTTCCGGACGGAGTCGTCCGGGCTCGGCGGAGAGCCCCCGATCAGCGCTCCGACCACCACGAGGACCACGAACAACACGCCCGCGGCGGCGCCGTAACGCTCCCACTTCAGATCATCCATGTCGTGCCTCCTTGGGGGGCACGACACCCGCGCCGCCCGGGTCATGCTCCGCTGAGGTGTTGCTGACGTCAAGCGTCACTCCGAGTCGGTCAGATAACGTCCTTGCCGTGCTCGGCGCGGTGGTGATGATCGTCGTGATGGTGCTGGTCGCGCCGGTCGCGATCATGTTCGGCGGCGCGATCTGGAGCGCACTGTTCGGCTGGGTCTCGTCTGACGACGCCGACCGACGCCACCAGGGCGACGCGGCTTAGCCAGCTCCGTGGGCGTCAGCCGCCGTTCTGCGCCTCTTCGAACTGCTTTCGCAGCTCCTCGAGCCACTTCCTGAACTGCTTGTCCGCCCCGCCGCCGTCACCCTTCCCGCGGTTGTCGGGCGGCGGCAGGGTCGTGGGCGGAGCCGTCGGGGGCGGAAGCGTCGTCGGCGGTGCAAACGTCGTCACGGGCGCGGCGCCGGTCGTGGCGGCGGGGGGTGAACCACCCTCCGAGCCGGCGTTGTACGCGGCGAAACCGGCAACGGCCGCCCCGGCCATCAGCGCCGCGACGAGCAGGCCCATGGCCCACGGCCACCGGCGCCGGCGGCGCGCGGGCGCCACGGGCGACGGCCGCACCTCGGTGCGCACCGGCGTGGCCGGCATCGTCGCGGTGCCGCCCGGGCCCGTCGACGCGACGGCCGCGGCCACGACGGGCGCGGTCGCGAGCCCCGCCGCCCGGTCGGCAGTCCGGCCCGCGAGGTGGTCCCGGACGGCGGCGGCGCTCGGACGGGCGCGCGGGTCGCGCGCGGTCATCGCGCCCAACATCCCCGGCCAGCCACCCGGGAGCGCGGCCGGGATGTCCGGGTCGCGCGACAGCCGCGCTGCCGCCGCCTCGGCGGGCGGTCCGTCGAACCCGCGCCGGCCGGTGAGGGACTCGATGAGGACGAGCCCGAGCGAGTAGACGTCGGTCGGCGGCCCGACCTCGCCCCCTTCGAGCTGCTCGGGTGCGATGTACGCCATCGTGCCGATCGCCTGGTGGGTGCCGGTGATCCTCGTACCGCCGAGGAGGCGGGCGATGCCGAAGTCGGCCAGCCGGATCGAGCCGTAGTCGTCGAGCATGAGGTTCGACGGCTTCACGTCGCGATGCACGATGCCTTGGCGATGGATGTAGGCGAGCGCGGTGGCGGTCTCGCCGCCGATTCGGGCCACCCGGTCCGACGGGAGCGCGCCGCCGTCCAGCAGCTCTCGTACCGTCGCCCCGCCGAGCAGCTCGAGGACGAGGAAGGCGTCGCCGTTGTCCGTGCCGGCGTCGAGCAGACGGACGAGATTCGGATGCTGCAGCCGCGCCAGGGTTTGGGCCTCGGCGGCGAAGCGACGCTCGTGCTCGACCTCGCGGAGCACCTTCACCGCCACGTCGCGCTCGAGGCGCACATCCCGGCCCCGGTACACGTCGGCCATTCCGCCGCGGTCGATGAGGTCGTCGATGCGGTATCGGGACTGGAGGATGGTGTGGGTCGCGATCATCGAGCGCCTTGGGACCTGCCGCCTGGGCCTGCTGCCTGAGCGCCTAGTTGTACCCGCTCGTACGAGCTCACAAGCTTCGCCCGCTACTGCCCGGGCGCGCCATCCCCACCGGGCACCGAGCGGCCCTGGCCGAACCGGTATCCGACCGACCGCACGGTCTGGATGAGCCCGGCTCGCTCCTCCCCGAGCTTGGCCCGCAGACGGCGGACGTGGACGTCGACGGTCCGTGCCCCGCCGTAGTACTCGTACCCCCACACCCGCGACAGGAGCTGCTCGCGGGTGAATACCTTGCCCGGGTGGGTGGTGAAGAAGCGCAGGAGCTCGTACTCCATGTACGTGAGGTCGAGCGGTCGGCCGCCCATCGCGGCCTGGTAGGTCTCGAGGTTCAGGACGAGGTCGCTGTACTCGACCACCTCGGGCCGCGTCGTCCGACCCGTCCGCCAATGAAGGTGTCGCAGGCGAGCCTCGAGCTCCCTCGGGTGGAACGGCGCGAGACAGAAGTCGTCGAAAACGTCTTCGCGCATCTCGAGCTCGGCGAGCTGCGCGCCCGAGACGAGCAGGAGGATCGGCTCGAGCGGTGCGTCCCGCTTTCGCAGCGAACGGCAGATCCCGAACGCACCCTCGGGGTCGTCGTCGGCGCAAATGACCGCGCCCGCCCACCCGTCGGAAGGCTCGTGCTGCGCGGCGATCGAGGCGTTCGAGACCGCCTTCCACGGATAGCCGGCGAGGTCGAGCGTCTGCGCGAGCAGAGCCGGCGGCGGGTCCGGGAAGACGAGGAACGGCTCGGTGATGGGCGACATCATCACAGCGCGCCGAGGTACCGGTCGAGCTCCCACGGGGTGACCTGGCCCCGATAGTCCGCCCACTCGCTGCGCTTGTTGCGGATGAAGTGCTCGAAGACGTGCTCGCCGAGCGCCTCCGCCACCAGCTCCGAGTCCTCCATCACGTCGACGGCCTCCGCCAGCGATCGCGGCAGGGAGTCGATGCCCTCCGCCGCCCGTTCCTCGGGCGTCATCTCGAAGATGTTGTTGGTGGCCTCGGGCGGAAGCTCGTAGCCCTCGTCGACGCCCTTCAGGCCCGCCGCCAGCATCAGGCTGAACGCGAGGTACGGGTTGCAGGCGGGATCGGGGGAGCGGAACTCGATCCGGGTCGAGTCCTCCTTTCCCTTCTTCGCCAGCGGCACGCGTACCAGCGCCGAGCGGTTGTTCCGAGCCCAGCACACGTAGGTCGGCGCCTCGTAGCCGACGATCGGTGCCTCACTGTTGATCGCCAGGCGCTTGTACGAGTTCACCCACTGGTTCGTCACCGCCGTGATCTCGGGAGCGTGACGCAGGAGGCCGGCGATGAAGTTCTTGCCGACCTTCGAGAGCCCGGCGTTATCGCCGGGATCGTGGAACGCGTTGACGTCGCCTTCGAACAGCGAGAGGTGCGTGTGCATCCCGGACCCGAACGCGTGCGCCAGCGGCTTGGGCATGAACGTGGCGTACACACCGAGATCCTGCGCGACCTCCTTCACCACGAGACGGAACGTCATCACGTTGTCCGCCATCGTGAGCGCGTCCGTGTAACGAAGGTCGATCTCGTGCTGGCTCGGGCCGAGCTCGTGGAAGCTGTACTCGACGGGGATGCCCATGGCCTCGAGTGTGATGATCGTCTGCTTGCGCAGCTCGCTCACCATGTCCAACTGCGTGAGGTCGAAATACGACGCGTCGTCGAGTGGCTCGGGCGTCCGCTGCGACTTGAAGTAGAAGAACTCCATCTCCGGACCGGCGTAGAAGGTGAACCCCTTCTCACGGGCGCGCTCGAGGTTTCGCTTGAGGACGTGGCGCGGATCGCCTTCGAACGGCTCGCCGTCGAGACGGTGCACGTCGCAGAACATGCGCGCGACCGGGGCGTCCTCGCCGCGCCAGGGCACGATCTCGAACGTGCCCGGGTCGGGCTTGGCGAGCATGTCGGCTTCCTGGACGCGCGTGTAGCCCTCGATCGCGGAGCCGTCGAAGGTCATGCCTTCTTCGAGCGCGCCCTCGAGCTCGGCCGGCGTGATCGCGAAGCTCTTGAGCTTGCCGAGCACGTCGGTGAACCAGAGGCGCACGAAACGCACGCCCCGCTCCTCGACGGTCCGGAGCACGTAGTCGAGTGGCCGTTCCATTCGACAAGTGTTGCAGCCCGGTCGACGGCGACGGCAGCCCGAAACCGCAGATCAGGGTCGCTTAACAGAGCGTTCATTGGGGGGCAATGGATGCGAAATCGCCGGCTGGGAGCGTGCCCCCGGCGGCGACCGACCTGCGCCTCGCCGAAGCGCGGGAGGGGGCATAGGCTCCCGCCGATTTGCAGGCGGCGACCTCGCCGGACGACGGGATGCGTCCGGCCACAGACGAAGGAGACGAAGTGGCGGAGCAGCGCACCCCGGGCGACGTGCTGAAGCTGGCCCAGGACTCGGGCGCCGAGATCGTGGACCTCCGGTTCTGTGACCTCCCCGGGCTCATGCAGCACTTCTCTATGCCGATCCACGAGCTGACCGCGGACGGTTTCGACGAGGGGTATGGGTTCGACGGCTCGTCGATCCGTGGGTTCCAGGAGATCCAGGAGTCGGACATGCTCCTGGTGCCCGACCCGAACACCGCGGTCCTCGACCCGTTCCGCGAGCACACGACGCTCTCGATCAACTGTTACGTCCAAGACCCGATCACGGGCGAGCCGTACACCCGCGACCCGCGCTACGTGGCCAAGAAAGCCGAGGAGTACGTCAAGGGCACGGGCATCGCCGACACCGTGTACATCGGTCCCGAAGCCGAGTTCTACATCTTCGACTCGGCGCGCTTCGACCAGAACCAGTACTCGGGCTACTACTACGTCGACTCGGTCGAGGGCGTGTGGAACTCGGGCCGCGAGTTCGAGCTCGACGGTGGCCCGAACCTCGGGTACAAGCCCCGTTACAAGGAGGGGTACTTCCCCGTCCCGCCCATGGACAGCTTCCAGGACCTCCGCTCGGAGATGATCCTGACGCTCGAGAAGCTGGGCGTGGAGGTCGAGGTACAGCACCACGAGGTCGGTACCGCCGGCCAGGCCGAGATCGACATGCGCTTCGACACGCTGCTGACGATGGCCGACAAGCTCATGCTCTACAAGTACGTCGTGAAGAACGTGGCGCGCTCCGCCGGCTACACGGTGACGTTCATGCCGAAGCCTGTCTTCCAGGACAACGGCTCGGGCATGCACACGCACCAGTCGCTGTGGAAGGGCGGCGAGCCGCTGATGTTCGACGAGAAGGGCTACGGCCAGATCTCGGACCTCGCGCGCTGGTACATCGGCGGACTGCTCAAGCACGCGGCTGCGATCCTCGCGTTCGCGGCGCCGACCACGAACTCGTACAAGCGTCTCGTGCCCGGCTACGAGGCGCCGGTGAACCTCGTGTACTCCCAGCGCAACCGCTCCGCGTGCGTGCGCATCCCCGTCTACTCGAAGAGCCCGAAGGCCAAGCGCCTCGAGTTCCGGCCCCCGGACCCGTCGTGCAACCCGTACCTCGCGTTCTCGGCGATGCTGATGGCCGGGCTCGACGGGGTGCAGAACCGCATCGAGCCGCCCGACCCGCTCGACAAGGACCTCTATGACCTGCCGCCCGAGGACATGGCGAAGGTCCCGCAGGTGCCGGGGTCGCTCGACGAGTCACTGGCCGCGCTCGAAGCCGACCACGAGTTCCTGCTGGCCGGCGGCGTGTTCACCCAGGACGTCATCGACACGTGGCTCTCCTACAAGCGGGAGAACGAGATCGACGAGCTCCGTCTCCGCCCGCACCCGTGGGAGTTCTACATGTACTACGACATCTGACGGCGACGGCTAGCCTCAGCGCCCATGAAGTGGGCAGGTCGTCCTCGTGTTGCGCTGGCGCTCACGGCGTCGATCACCGCGTTCACGGCGGCGGCGTGCTTCGGCGGCCCGCCTCCGCCCCCGCCGCCTCCGGGACCGTGTGGGACATCGAGTTCGGGTGCTCAAGCCGCGTCGACGGGAGGCACCCCGGCGCCGTTGCCGCCCGACTCTGCTGCTCAGAAGGCGCGCGACGAGGCGACGCGGAGCACTAGCCGGACCGCCGACAACAAGATTCCCCTCGTCACCGTCGCACTGGCGCCGGGCGGAAAGCCCTTGATCAACAAGACCTCCGTCGCGAGCGCGGACGAGGCCGGCCGGGTCGCGGGACAACAGGCACAAGGCGGAAACGTCGTGGCGGTCGAGGTCGCGAGCCCCGTACACGCGACCCTCGCCGGTCCGGACCCGCTCCGAATCCAACAATGGGCTCTGGACCAAGTGCCATACGAGCAAGCGTGGGCAACTGCGAACACCAAGGGCGCGGGGATCACGGTGGGGGTCGTTGACACCGGAAGCACCGCGAACCATCCCGATCTCGCCGGGCAAGTCCTCGCCGGGCATTCGTTCCTCAACAACGGAACGGAATCCAACAGCGCCGTCGACGACAACGGCCACGGCACTCACGTCAGCGGGATCATCGCCGCGGTGAACAACAACGTGACCGGGATCAGTGGCGCGGCGCCCGAGGTCAAGATTCGACCGGTGAAAGTTCTCGACTCGAGCGGGAGCGGGTTCAACTCCGACGTAGCCAGCGGCATCACGTGGGAGGTCGACAACGGAGGCGCGCAGGTGGTGAACCTCAGCCTCGGCGGCCCAGCCTTCGACCAGGCCACCTGTCTTGCCGTTCGATACGCACAGCAACACGACGTCGTCGTGGTCGCGGCGGCCGGCAACTGCGGCGGCTCCAGCTTCCAGTTGAACGGATGCTCATCCCAAGACCAGCCCTCGTACCCCGGCGCCCTCTCCCAGTCCGCTGACGGTGCCGAGCCGATCGCGGTTGCCGCCACGGACGAAGCCAACCCACCGAACGCCAAACCCGCAGCTCACGCGCCGTACTCGACCACTGGGTCGTACGTCGACATTTCAGCACCCGGTGGGTCGAGTGGCAGCTGTACGCCGGCGTCGTCGTGCAACATCCTCTCGACGGTTCCGATGTCCGGTCCAGTCAGCGACCCCACCGGTTACAAGGCGATCGCCGGCACCTCGATGGCCACGCCGTACGTCTCGGCCGCGGTGGCGTTGTTGCGGGCGGCATTCCCATCCTGTGCGGCAAGTGATGTGCGCGCCCGTCTTCTGAGTACGGCGACGGACCTCGGGGCCCCTGGACCTGACGCCACGTTCGGGTCCGGCGAAGTCGATCCCAACACGGCAGTGGCGGCCTGCCCCTAGTTCCTACACCTGCCCGTAGAAGACGCGGTCGACGACCTTGCGGGCCCGGCGTGTCACGCGGCGGTAATCGTCGCGTAGCCGGGCCTGAGGCTGGGGCCCATAGCCGAGAAGTCGCCCGAGGTGCGTCGCCTCTCGCCCGTCTGTCGGCAGGGCGTCGCCGGGTCGCCCTGTGAGCAGGTACTGAGCGTTCCGTGCCCGCTCGCAGAACCGGTACGCCTCCTCGAGAGTGTCGGCGTCACCGGCATCGAGCAACGCGGCGGCGCGCAGTCGGTGCAGCGCCTCGATCGTCGATGTGACCCCGATCTCGGGATGGCGCGCGCCGTGCTCGAGCTGGAGCAGCTGCACAGTGAACTCCACGTCCGACAACGAACCGCGCCCGAGCTTGAGATGGAAGCGCGGATCCTCGCTCGGCGGGATGCGCTCGCGCTCGATGCGCGCCTTCATCCGACGCACCTCGCGGACATCGTCGTCGGGGAACGGGTCCCGGTACACGAACGGTTCGATCAGCGTCGCGAACCGCTCGGCGACCGTCGCGTCCCCCGCGACGGGCCGCGCCTTGAGGAGCGCCTGGAACTCCCACGTCTCCGCCCACCGCTCGTAGTACGCCTCGTAGCCCGAGAGGCTGCGGGCGAGCGCGCCCTTCTTTCCCTCCGGCCGGAGGTTCGCATCAACGCGGAAGGTCTGACCTTCGGGCGTGATGCCGCCGAGCTCGCTCATCAGCTGCTCGGCGACCTTCTCGGCGGCGCGAAAGTCGGCGGCATCCTCGCCGTCGTAGACGAACAGCACGTCGAGGTCGGACGCGTAGCTGAGCTCGGCCCCGCCGAGGCGCCCCATGCCGATCACGGCGAAGGGCACCGGCGGCCCGACCGACCGCAGCGCGGCCTCGACGCACGCGTCGGCGAGCCCGGCAAGCTCCCCCTCGGTCGTCTCGATCGACGCGAATCCGAGCACGTCGCGCGCCGCGATCCGGAGCATTTCCCGTCGCTTGAACCGGCGGAGGCCGACGCGCCGCTCGTCGGCACTCGGCCGCCACATGAGGTTGCCGAGCGCCTCTTCGACGAGCTCGTCCCGGGACTTCACCCTCGACAACGCATCGTCGTCGCCGAGCGCTTCGATGAAGTCGGGTTGGCGGCGCAACGCGTCGCCGAGCAGCCGGCTCGAACCGAGTAGCCGGCACGTGCGCTCGGCGGCGCGTGGAGACTCCCGGAAGGTCTGGGCGAGCGAGGCCGATCGCACTTCGCCCTCGGCGAGCCGCCGGAGCTGGAGCAGGCCGAGGTCGGGGTCGGGTGTCGACGAGAGCCAGCTGAGGATGACGGGCAGCAGCTGCTGCATGATCCGAGAACGGCGGGTGAGGCCTTGCGTCAGCTCCCGCAGCGCGGCACGGGTGTGTGCGACGTCGAGGAAGCCGAACGCGGCCAGGCGCGCTTCGACCGCCTCTTCGGTCAGCGGTCCCGCCCCGGCCAAGGTGTCGAGCAGGGGAGCGAAGAACAGTCGCTCGTGGATCGACCGCACCCGGTTCTGGTAGCCGCGATAGCCCGTCTCGAAGAGGTCGAGCGCGGTCTCGTCGCCGCGATCGCGGTAGCCGAGCACCCGGGCGAGCCGGGTGCGCGCGCCGAGGTCGGCCGGCAAGGTGTGGGTCTGCTGCTCGTCCTGGAGCTGGAGGCGGTGCTCGACCGTCCGCAGGAAGCGGTAGGCGTCGTCGAGCTGTGCGGCCTCCTCGCGCTCGATGTATCCGCCGGCAGCGAGCTGCGCGAGCGCGTCGAGCGTCGTGGGGGAACGCACCGATCGGTCGTGCCGGCCGTGCACGAGCTGGAGGAGCTGCACCGCGAACTCGATGTCACGGATGCCGCCCCGCCCCCGTTTCACCTCGCGCTCGGTCAGACCGAGGCGGTGCATCTCGCCCTCCGCTCGCGCCTTCATCGCCCGCACCGAGCGCACCGCGTCCGGGTCGAGGACCTCCGGCCAGACGAACGGCTGCACCAACTCGAGGAACCGACGGCCGATGTCGTCGTCGCCCGCCACGGGCCGCGCCTTCAAGAGCGCCTGGAACTCCCACGGCTGGGCCCAGCGCTCGTAATAGGCGGAGTACGCGTCGAGCGTGCGCGACAACGGACCCGACCGGCCTTCGGGACGGAGATCGGCATCCGTGCGGAACACGATGCCGTCGGCCGTGGGCTCGCTCATCGTCGTGAGCACTGCGCGCGCCCCACGCTCGGCGAGCTCGCCATCACCTTCGTGGACGAAGAGCACGTCGACGTCGCTGGCGTAGTTGAGCTCGCGGCCGCCGAGCTTTCCCATCGCGATGATCCCGAGCGGGACCCTCGGCCCGACCAGATCGAGCGCGCAGCCCAGGCATACCTCTGCCAGCGCCGCCAGCTCGCGGCCGACGGCGGGAAGATCTGCCGCGCCGAGCAGATCGCGCGCCGCGGTACGCAGGAGCTCACGCTGCTTCCACCGGCGCAGCGCGCCCGGGCCGTCGTCGGCGGCGGCGAGGAACGCGGCGGCGGAGTCGCGATACTCGGCCAGCTCGCGCTCGCGCCCGAAGCCCTCGCCGTCGCGCAGTGGGTCGAGCAGCGAGGGATCCCGCATGACCGCACTCGACAGCGAGCGTGACGCCGCGCTCAGGGCGACGAGCGTTTCGCGTACGAGTGGGTTCGTGGCGAGCTCGTCCCCGAGCGCGGGGTGATCGTCCAGCAACCGCGCCAGGAACGCCCGGGCCGCCGCCGGGTCGGCCGAGCGCCCGACCGCGGCGTCGAGCGCGGGTGAGTCGAGGAGTGTCCTTGCCACCCGTCCAGTGTCGCCCACGGAGCGGGTCTGGACCTTCGGGCTTTCGGCGCACTCGGAGCGGCAGGCCCGTATCCTTGAGTCGTGCCGCGGCTTCGGGTTGCCCTCGCGCAGCTGAACCTCGTCGTCGGTGACCTCGAGGGCAACGCAGCGCGCATCATCGAGACATATGAACGGGCCGAGGCCGACGCCTGCGACCTCGTCGCGTTCCCCGAGCTGGCGATCACGGGCTATCCGCCGGAAGACCTCCTGTTGCGGCCCGCGTTCGTCGCGCAGGCTCAGGAGACCCTGGAGAAAGTGGCCGCGCGCACGGGCCGGGCGGTAGCGGTCCTCGGGTTTCCTCTCCTCGAACGCGACCTCTACAACGCGGCGGCGGTATGCGCGAACGGCAAGGTCCACGGCGTGTACCGCAAGCACAACCTCCCGAACTCGACCGTCTTCGACGAGCAGCGCTACTTCACCGCCTCGAGCACCGACGGCCCGTTGTTCAACGTGGCCGGCACGCGGGTAGCGGTCACGATCTGCGAGGACGCCTGGAGCCCGAGCGGTCCGATCATCACGCAAGCCGCCGGTGGGGCCGAGCTCGTCGTGAACATCAACGGCTCGCCGTACTACGCGGGGCGTCTGCGCGAGCGAGAGACGATGCTCGCCACCCGGGCCGCCGACGCGTCGGTCCCGATCGTCTACGTCAACATCGTCGGCGGTCAGGACGAGCTCGTCTTCGACGGCGGCTCGCTCGTGTTCGACGAGCAGGGGCACCTCGTGGCGCGAGCGCGCCAGTTCACCGAGGACGTGCTGGTCGTCGACGTCGACGTGCGGCCGACGTTCCGCAAGCGGCTGCTCGACCCCCGTGGGCGGTGGTCGGCGCCGGCGCTGGCCGAGGTGAAGGTCACCGACGCGCACCTCGGCGAGCGGGGCGAACGGCCGCGCGTCGAGACGTCCCTCCCCCCCGTTCGCGAGGTCTACGAAGCTCTTGCCCTCGGCACCCGTGACTACGTGCTCAAGAACGGCTTCAGCGATGTGATCATCGGCCTGTCGGGCGGGATCGACTCCTCGCTCGTCGCGGCCATCGCCGCTGACGCCTTGGGCCCGGGCCGGGTGCTCGGCGTGCTCATGCCGTCGCGCTTCTCGAGCGAAGGCAGCGTCGTCGATGCCGAGGCCGTCGCCCGAAACCTCGGCATCCGGACGATCACGGTGCCGATCGAGCCCGCGCACGCAGCCTTCATCGACATGCTCGCCGAACCGTTCGCGGGGACCGAGCCCGGTCTGGCCGAGGAGAACCTCCAGGCCCGGATCCGGGGCACCGTGCTCATGGCCCTGTCGAACAAGTTCGGCGCGCTCGTGCTGACCACCGGCAACAAGAGCGAGCTCGCCACCGGCTACTCGACGTTGTACGGCGACATGGCGGGCGGGTTCTCGGTCATCAAGGACGTGCCGAAGATGCTCGTGTACGCCCTCGCCCGCGATCGGAACGAGCGCGCCGGGCGCGACCTCGTCCCCGAATCGGTGCTCGACAAGCCGCCCAGCGCGGAGCTCCGCCCGGATCAGCGCGACAGCGACGCGCTGCCCGACTACGCGCTGCTCGACCCCATTCTCGAGGGCTACGTCGAAGGCGACCTCTCGGTCGGCGAGCTGGAGGAAGCCGGCTTCGATCCCGACACCGTGCGCAGGATCGCGCGGCTGGTCGACCGCAACGAGTACAAGCGGCGCCAGGCGCCCCCCGGCGTGCGCGTCTCCCCCAAGGCCTTCGGCAAGGACCGGCGCCTGCCGATCACGAACCGCTGGCCTGGTTGAACGCGCGCCTCCGCGCGTTCTCTCCGGAGCTGGCGCTCGTCGTCGCCAGCATCCTGTACGGCGCGACGTTCACGATCGTCCAGGACGCGCTCGACGACCTCACCGCCACCGGCTTCATCCTGTTGCGCTTCGCCATCGGTGGAATCGCGCTCCTGCCTCTCGCCCTGCGCCGCGGATGGCGCGGACCGGCGGCGCGTCCCGCCGACTCGGCTCGGGTCATGGCCGGCTGCGGCGTCGCGCTCGGGGTCACGGCCTTCGTGGCGTACGTGTGCCAGAACGTCGGTCTCCAGCACACGACCACCTCGAACTCCGCCTTCATCACCGGCCTCTTCGCGGTGTTCACACCGCTCGTCGCCGCCGTCGTGTACCGGCGGCTGCCGAACTCGTCGGTCGTCGTGTCGGTCGTGCTCGCCGTCATCGGGCTGTTCCTTCTCACCGGCGCGCAGCCGACGCTCGGCTTCGGCGACGCGATCACGCTCGTCACCGCGTTCGCGTTCGGGATCTGGTTCGTGCAGGTCGGGGCGTGGGCGAACCGCTTCGACGTGGTGTCGCTCACCTGCGTCGAGCTGCTCGCGATCGCCGCGTTCTCCGTCCCGCTCGTGGCGTTCGACGGCCTGGGCGACGTGACCGCGCAGGCGCTCTTCGCGGTCGTGTTCACCGGGCTCGGCTGCTCGGCGTTCGCGTTCAGCATCCAGGTATGGGCGCAGCGGCGGATCGAGCCCGCCCGCGCCAGCATCATCAACCTGCTCGAGCCCGTGGTCGCCGGCTTCGTCGGCTACGAAGTGGGCGAGCGGCTCGGCTGGGGCGGCTACCTCGGCGCCGTGATCATCCTGGCCGGCATCCTCGTGGCGGAGGTCGGCGCGCGGCGGCGGGCGCCCGACCCGGGTGTGCCGTCAGTCACTTGACCGGTCGGTCAAGGCCCAGTGAGAATGACCGCTCACGTCCGCGATGACCGGGGGATTGCGCGTGACCGAGCCGGGCCAGCCCCGTCCCGCCTTTGCGCCATGGGACCGGCGCGAGCTGCCCGGGCTCTTCGGCGTCGTCGAGTCCGCCCGCCGCGTCGGCAACTACAAGTGGGTCGAGATGCGCCTCTTCGAGGCGCTCGGCGGCTGGGTCGCCACCGTCCCCGAGCTCGACGTGAAGCTCGTCCTCGGCCGGCAGTGCTACCACCACGCCTGGCACGCCGAGCTGTGGAACAAGCGCCTCCCCGAGCTGCGCGAGATGAACACCGAGCGGCTCACCGAGCCCCCGAACGACGCGATGGTCCAGTTCATCGACGCCGTGCGCGAGCCCGAGGCGCCGGAGCTGACGATCGAGAAGCTCGTCGGCGTCTACCGCGTCCTCATCCCACGCAAGATCGCCGCGTACACGTTCCACCTCAACGCGACCAGCCGCATCACCGACGCGCCGACGATGCGCTCGTTGAAGTTCATCCTCCAAGACGAGTTCGAGGACTGGCGCGAGGGCGAGATGCTGCTGCAGTCGCTGATCTCGACGCCGGAACACGTCGACCGTGCCGCGAACCGGCAGCGCGAGCTCGAGCAGCTCGTGCTCGCGGCCGGCGGCATCACAGGCCCCGGTAGCATTGGAACAGGCGACGAAGCCGGCGCGGAAGCGTCGGAGGGGGTAGCAGTCGGATGAAGAAGATCCTCCCTGTAGAGGAGCTCGCTCGCGACTCTCGCTTCGTCCGCGTGCAGATCCAGGACGCGATGTTGGATCCGCGCCAGATGAAGGTGGCCGAGCGCAACACGGGCTCCGCCAAGCTCGAGCCCGAGCGCCCGGCGGCGCCCGACCGTGCTCGCCAGCTCATGCACGGCATCTTCATGGGCGAGCTCCAGGCGCTCGAAGGAGCAGGACGCACCACGTTCGACTTCGACGACGAGGACGTGCCGTTCCAGCTCAAGCTGGACATGGCCCGCCAGTCCTGGGACGAGTCGCGCCACTGCGAGATCTCGGTGAAGCTGGCCGAGCACATGGGCACCGAGATCGGCGAGTTCAGCGAGGCGACGTTTCTCTACGAGGCCGCGTGCGCCGAAGATGCGCTGTTGCGCCTCACGGGCGTGAACCGTGCGCTCGAGGGCCTGGCGATCGACGTCTTCAACACGATGAAGCTCTTCGGTGACCATTCCGGCGATCCGGTGCTGGCGGCGTGCGAGGACTGGATGCTCGCCGACGAGGTCACGCACGTGAAGATGGGCTCTGACTGGCTGCGCCGGCTGACCGAGAACGACCCCGAGCGGAGGGAGAAGGCGCTCGAGTTCCAGCGCACGGTCGACAAGCTGTTCAGCCTGGGTGGGTTCCGCGGCGAGACCGACGAGAACCCGATCCAGCTCGCGCGCAAGTTCCGCGAGATGGCCGGCTTCAGCAACGACGAGATCGACGAGCTCTCCGAGGTGACGGTCGAGGCCCAGGCGGAGGCGGAAGCAGCGGCCACCGCCGAGCAGCGCGCTTCCTAGCGTGGCGCGCGTCGAGGTCACGCCCGAGCAGTTCACGCTCGTCCAGTACGACGCAGGCGTGATCGCCGGGATCGCCGAAGAGCTCGCGACCAAAGTCGGCCTTCCCGACGACGTGCCGATCCACATCGACGTCGACGAAGAGCTCCCGCTGCCGCTCACCGGGAGCACGGCGGACGTCACCGACGGCCGCGCCGAGCTGTGGTTCTCGGGTGCCAACTTCGAGGACGGCCGTCATCGCGCCGTCTTCAACGAGCAATTGGCGCGCACGGATCTGGCCATGGAGTTGTTCCGGGCGCGTGACCGGCTCGAGGGGTTTGCCGACGCGCCCGTCGACGAGGAGCTCACGGACGCGCAGCGCGCCGCGTGGGAGGCCTCGGGCGAAGGCCGCGCCGCACGGCTCGGCGAAGTCAGCCGCAAGGTGCGCCGGAAGTATGTGTTCCGTCTGTACAACGGCTTCACCGACGTCGCCGACGACGCGTTCGAGCGCCTGTGGGGCGGGGACCGCTTCACGTGGGCGGAGCTGGAAGCGCTGTGCGCCGAGTGCAAGGCCGCCGACCCTCGTCCCGAGCCCAAGCAGAAGTCGGCGATCCGCAAGGAGTCCCTGCGCGCGCCGAGCTAGACCATCACTCCAGGTCTTGCGCGCTGATCGACTCGAACAGGTCGAGGTCGGGCCGGCCGGCGAGCACGTCACGCGCCGCCGTCGCCATCTCCACCGTCTCTGCCGCGTCGAGATGGGCGCGGGCGTCGTCGGCGCTCTCCCATTTCTCGATCACCACGAGGCGACCGGGGCGGGAGCTCGATGCCACGAGGTCGACGTTGCGACAGTGGGGCCGGCGGCGAGTCAGCACCACGTACTTCGCCAGGATCGCGGCGAGATCGCCTTGCCGGCCGGTCCGGGCCTCGAAGCTCCCGATGACCACGGCGAGCTCCAGATCGGCCACGACCCTTCCGGCCCCCTCCGGCCCGGTGCGAGGGCCCGGCCCGGGCTGTGGAATTCTTGCCTTGACGGAGTCGGTATCGTACTTGGGGACAAGGCACCGACCCGGGTCTTCTTCCCACCCAAACTGGGAACTCCTGGTTTGTGCACCCCGTTTTCCAAGAGCTGACCGGATCGTCCACAGCAAGAAAGGCATTCGTGGCGAAAGAGCGAGTCGAGCGGGACGAGGAAGATCTCGTCCGGCTCTATCTGACCGACATCGGGCAGTACCCGTTGCTCACGAAGGACGACGAGGTTCGGCTGGCGCAGCAGATCGAAGGCGGCAACGCCGCGCGCGGCGACCTCCTCACCGCCGGCAAGGATCTCACCGCCGCCAAGAAGCGTGAGCTGCGCCGTACCGCACGCGAGGGTGACGACGCCCAGCGCACGTTCGTGCAGTCGAACCTGCGGCTCGTCGTTTCGATTGCCAAGAAGTACCAGGCGTCGGGGCTGCCTCTGCTGGACCTGATCCAGGAGGGCAACCTCGGCCTCATGCACGCGGTCGAGAAGTTCGACTGGCGCAAGGGGTTCAAGTTCTCGACGTACGCCACGTGGTGGATCCGCCAGGCGATCACGCGCGGCATCGCCAACACGGGCCGCACGATCCGGTTGCCCGTGCACGCGGGCGACACGCTCGCTCGTCTCCAAAAGGCGCGGTCGCGCCTCGAGCTGAAGCTCGGACGGCCGGCGACGCTGGCCGAGCTCTCGATCGAGGTCGAGATGCCCGAGGACAAGGTCACCGAAGCGCTGCGCTTTGCGGCCGAGCCGCTCTCACTGTCGGAGCCGCTGCGCGAGGACGGCGACGCCGAGCTGGGCGACATCGTCGAGGACCGCTCGGCCGAGTCGCCGTTCGAGGTCGCGGCCACCGCGTTGCTGCCGGCCGAGATCGAGAAGCTGCTGGCGCCGCTGGACGAGCGCGAGCGCCAGATTCTGGCGTTGCGCTTCGGGCTCGATCGGGGAGAGCCGCGCACGCTCGAGGAGGTCGGCGAGTACTTCAACCTCACCCGGGAGCGCATCCGCCAGATCGAGGCCCGGGCGATGTCGAAGCTTCGTCACCCGTCCGCCGACACCGGCGCCCGCGACCTGCTGGCGGTCTAGAACCACCGCAGGTCCCGGGAAGGCCGAAGGCCCGGCTCGAAGAGCCGGGCCTCGTCGTTTTCTTCTGGCGCCGTCGCAAGCTCCGGCTCTGCGGCGACGGTCGGCAAAGCCGCCGCCACCGCGTCCTCAGTGGCCAGCGTCGGCGTATTCGATGAAGTCGTACGGGTAGCCGCGCGGGAACGCACTCGCCCACGACAGTGCCCGCCAGTGCTCTTCCTCGAGCTGCCACCCGACGGCGCCGAGGTTGTCCTCGAGCTGTGAAAGGTTCCGGGCGCCGATGATCGGCGCCGTCACGCCGGGTCGGTTCACGACCCAGTTCAGCGACACCTGCGACGGCGTCTTCCCCAGCTCGTCGGCGACCTTCCGAACCGCCTCCACGATGTTCCAGGCGCGCTCGTGGAGCCGGTACGTGAACGTGATCGGCTCCTCCGTGTCGCCGCCGCGGGTTCCCGTCGGGAAGTCCTCGCCTTCGCGGTACTTCCCGGTGAGGACACCCCCGGCGAGCGGGCTCCACGGGAGCACGGCGAGACCCTCTTCGCGGCACAACGGCAGCAGCTCACGCTCGATGTCGCGCGTGATGAGCGAGTACTCGGGCTGGAGCGAGACGAACCCGTCCCAGCCGCGCCCGGCGGCGAGGCCGAGCGACTTGGCGAGCTGCCACGCCGTGTAGTTGCTCGCGCCCGCGTAACGGATCTTGCCCTCGTGGACGAGGTCGTCGAGCGTCGACAAGGTCTCTTCGAGCGGAGTGCGCGCGTCCCAGCAATGGATCTGGTACAGGTCGACCCATTCCGTCCCGAGTCGGCGCAACGACGCCTCGATGCCCATGCGGATGTGGCGGCGTGACGCGCCCACGTCGTTCACGCCGGGGCCGGTGGGGAAGCGCACCTTCGTCGCGAGCACGACGTCGTCGCGCCGCCCTTGCAGTGCGCGTCCCGTGATCTCCTCCGACTCGCCGTCGGCGTACACGTCGGCGGTGTCGACGAAGTTGCCGCCCGTCTCCAGGAAGCGATCGACCAGCTTGCGGCTCGTCGGCTCGTCGGCTTCGCGTCCGAACGTCATCGTGCCCAGACAGAGCTCCGAGACCCGGATGCCCGTGCTCCCCAGCTGCCGGTACTCCACGGGTCGCCTCCTTCGTTGCGGAAGATCGAATCTACGCCGCGGCGAAGCGCGGCGCGATCGCTACGCTGCGCCGGTGCCGGAGGCAGGTGCGAAGAACCTTCCCGCGGTCGGCGTACGCCCGGTGCTCGTGGCCGCGTTCGGTACCTACCGCCGCCGCTTCCGGCTGATCGCGGGAGCTGCGCTCGTCGTGTTCGGCATCAGCGCTGGGCTCGACGTGCTCGTCGAGGCCGTCAACGACCGGGTGTCCGAATACCCCGGGCTGGTCGCGACGCTCCTCGTCATCGCGAGCCTCGCGACCTTCGGGACCACCTTCTTCGCCGGCCTGCTCGACCGGATCGTCGGCGAGGAGGAGCGGGGCCATCCCCGCCGGCCGCTCGGTCAGCTGTTGCGGACCCTGCCGTACTGGCGCCTCCTTGCCGCGGACCTGCTGCTCTCGCTGGGCGCCGTTTTCGCCACGATCTTGCTGATCGTCCCCGGGCTCATCTTCTACACGTACTTCTCCCTCGTCGGCCCGGCCGTCGTCATGGAGGACCGCAAGGTCTTCGACGCCTTCCGCCGATCGATGCGTCTGGTCCGGGGGAAGTTCTGGCTCACCTTTCTCCTGGTCACACTCCCGCTCCTCGTCGAGGAGGATGTCGTCCACGGGGTCGTCGCGCTGGTCGGCGACGCGAGCCCGTTCCTCGTGTTCGTCGTGAACGCGCTCGCCGGTGCTGCGGTCGGATCGGTCATCGCGCTCGTCGAGGTCACGCTCGCCGGCCGGTTGGCGATGCGAAAGCCCGACCCCGCGCTCGCGCACGAAAGCCGGGTCAAGATCACCTAGATGGGGTGATGGCAGGGAAACGAACGGTCGCGACAATCGCCGTACCTCTCTCGCCCCGAACCGAAAGCGACCCGCGATGAGCCCAGCCGCCCGTGACGAGCTGCCGCGCACGAACCTGCCGATCCCCGAGCGGGAGCACGTGGGTCTCACGACCTACGACGCCAAGGACCCGGACACGTCGTTCCCGCCCATCGAGCAGCTGCTGCCTCCGGCAGGCGCGCCCAACGTCCTCGTCGTCTTGCTCGACGACACGGGGTTTGGCGCGTCGAGCGCGTTCGGCGGCCCGATCGATACCCCGAACGCCGAGCGGCTCGCCGGGAACGGACTGAAGTTCAACCGCTTCCACACGACGGCGCTGTGCTCGCCGACCCGCGCCGCGTTGCTGTCGGGGCGCAACCACCACACGGTGAACATGGGCGGCATCACCGAGATCGCGACGTCGGCGCCGGGCTACACCTCCGTGCGCCCGGACAACACCGCGCCGCTCGCCGAGGTCTTGAAGCTGAACGGGTACTCCACCGCGCAGTTCGGCAAGTGCCACGAGGTTCCCGTGTGGGAAACGAGCCCGATGGGCCCGTACAAGAACTGGCCGACGGGCAGCGGCTTCGAATACTTCTACGGGTTCATCGGCGGCGAGACCAACCAGTACTTCCCTGCCATTTACGAAGGCACCATCCCGATCGAGCCGCCGAAGACCCCGGAGGAGGGCTACCACTTCACCGAGGACATGACCGACAAGGCGATCGCGTGGGTGCACCAGCAGCGATCGCTCATGCCCGACAAGCCGTTCTTCGCGTATTACGCGCCCGGCGCGACGCACGCGCCCCACCAGGTGCCCAAGGAGTGGTCCGACAAGTACCGGGGCCGGTTCGACGCCGGGTGGGACGTGTTGCGCGAAGAGACCTTCGCCCGGCAGAAGGAGCTCGGCGTCATCCCGGCGGACTGCGAGCTCACCGCCCGTCCCGACGAGATTCCCGCGTGGGACGACATGCCCGACGAGCTGAAGCCGGTCATGGCGCGCCAGATGGAGGCGTACGCCGGGTTCCTCGAGCACACCGACCACCACGTCGGCCGGCTGCTCGACGCGCTGGAGGACCTCGACGTCCTCCGGGACACGCTCGTCTACTACATCATCGGCGACAACGGCGCGAGCGCCGAAGGAACGATCAACGGCACGTTCAACGAGCTTCTCGTCCTCAACGGCGCTGCTCAGTTCGAGACGGCGGAGATGATGGCGTCGCACATCGACGAGTTCGGCACCCCGAACGCGTACAACCACTACGCCGTGGGCTGGGCGCACGCGATGGACACGCCCTACCAGTGGACGAAGCAGGTCGCCTCGCACTGGGGCGGGACCCGCAACGGCACGATCGTCCACTGGCCCGCGCGCATCCAGGCCAAGGGCGAAATGCGGCCACAGTTCCATCATGTGATCGACATCGCGGCGACCGTGCTCGACGTCGCGGGGTTGCCCGAGCCGTCGTTCGTCCACGGCATCCAGCAGAAGCCGCTGCACGGCGTGAGCATGACCTACTCGTTCGACGACGCCGGCGCCACCGATCGCCGCCAGACGCAGTACTTCGAGATGTTCTGCAACCGCGGCATCTACCATCAGGGCTGGTCCGCGGTTACTCGTCACAGCACGCCCTGGACAATGGGGGCGGTCTCACCGAACTTCGACGACGACGTGTGGGAGCTCTACGCCGACACCGACTGGACGCAGGCGCACGACCTCGCCGACGAGCAGCCTGACAAGCTCGCCCATCTCCAGCGGCTCTGGCTGATCGAGGCGGTCAAGTACCAGGTGCTGCCACTCGACGACCGTCGCGTCGAGCGCTTCAACTCCGACATCGCCGGTCGGCCGCAGCTCGTCACCGGCGACTCGCAGCTGCTCTTCGGCGGCATGGGTCGTCTGAGCGAGAACTCGGTGCTCAACATGAAGAACAAGTCGCACGCGGTCACGGCCGAGATCGTCGTGCCCGACGGCGGCGCGAACGGCGTGATCATCTCCCAGGGCGGCGCGTTCGCGGGCTGGGCGCTCTATCTGCACGAGGGGAAGGCCGCGTACTGCCACAACCTCTTCGGACTCCGGCGCTTCAAGACCTACGGCGAGACGCCGGTGCCCGCCGGCATGCACCAGGTCCGGATGGAGTTCGTGTACGACGGCGGCGGCCTGGCCAAGGGCGGCGCAGTGACCCTGTACGTCGACGGAAAGAAGACGGGGGAGGGACGCGCCGATGCGACGGTCCCGATGGCGTATTCGGCCGACGAGACGTGCGACCTCGGCTTGGACACCGGATCGAGCGTCAGCGACGACTACACGACCGAGAGCAGCAACTTCACCGGCACCGTCAGCTGGGTGCAGCTCGACGTCGGCGACGACGG
>DASZGY010000139.1:0-11091 GCA_035938395.1 Acidimicrobiia bacterium | reverse complement strand
CGGAGCTTGCGACGGCGACCACAAGCCCGACCAGCGCGCTCACGTCGTCACCGTAACCGGGAGGGCGGTTTCACCACGCGCCCGGAAGCCTTCACCCGCGGCCTGCCGTGTGCCAACCTGTCGGCCGTGGCGGCGGAGGGTATGGCTGCGGATGCGCGACCCCGACAGCAGCCGTCCATGCTGGCCGTGGGCACCGTCGTGTGGCTGGCCTCGGAGCTCATGTTCTTCGGCGGCCTGTTCGCGGCGTACTTCACGCTGAAGGCGGAGGCGCGGCAGTGGCCACCGCCCGGCGTGGAGCTCGAGACGCTCCTGTCCGCCGTCTTCACCGTGTTCCTGATCGCGTCGAGCGGGACGATGGTGCTCGCGGTGCGCTCACTCGAGCGCGGCAATCGCGCCGGCACCGTGCGCTGGCTCCTGGTCACGTTCGGGCTCGGCGGGTTGTTCCTCGCCAACCAGATCCGTGAGTTCTACTCGCTCGACTTCTCGGTTTCGTCGAACTCGTACGGCTCGATCTACTACCTCATGACGGGCTTCCACGCGCTGCACGTCGCAGCCGGGCTCCTGCTCATGCTCGTCGCGCTCGTCATCGCCACCGGTCCCGGACCGGTCGCGCGCCGGGGGCCGGTCGTCGACTCCATCGGGTACTACTGGCACTTCGTCGACGTCGTCTGGATCGGTCTGTTCACCACCATCTTCATCATCCGGTGACGGGAGGATCGCGCAATGCTTCGCCGGGCCGTCGCACCGCTGTTCGCCGGCGTGCTCGCGGCGGGGTTGCTCGCCATCGGCCTGCACACGGCCGGCGCCACGGAGGAGCAGCCACGGGTACACGCCGCCGGCAACGCCGATCGCGGCCATCGACTCTTTCTCGTCGGCTGCGCGTACTGTCACGGCCAGAACGGCGAAGGCACGGCACAAGGGCCCGACCTCCGCGGGGTGGGCGCCGCCTCGGCCGACTTCCAGCTGTCGACGGGCCGCATGCCCAACACCGCGCCCGACCGGCAGTCGGTCCCCAAGCGCTCTCCGTACACGCGCAAGGAGATCGACGACCTCACCGCGTACGTCGCGTCGCTCGGGCCCGGTCCGCCCATCCCCGACGTGCACGATCCGCCCGGTGACCTCCAAGAAGGCGGCCAGCTGTACCTCGACAACTGCGCCGCGTGCCACAGCGCGGCCGGCAACGGCGGCGCGTTGAGCGTGGGGCGGGACGCGCCGACGCTGCATGGCTCCACCCCGGTCGAGGTCGGCGAAGCCGTCCGAACCGGGCCCGGCAACATGCCCGTGTTCGGTCCCGGCACGTTCACGCCCCAGCAGCTGAACTCGATCGTCCGCTACGTCGAGTACCTCAAGAAGCCCCAGAACCCGGGAGGGTTCTCGCTGGGGCTCGTGGGACCGATCACCGAGGGCCTGGTCGCGATCCTCGTCGGTCTGGGCGCACTGATGCTCATCACCCGCTGGATCGAGCCTCCCGCGATGCGCCAGGAGCCACCCGCGGCGACAGCGGCTTCGCGGACCGTCACAGGAGAGCCGGAGCCTTCGACGGCGCCAGAGGAACAACAGTGAACGACGACGTCCAAGAGAAGAAGGCGACGAGCCGGACCGCGCTCGCGTTCGGAATCACGGCGCTGGCGTCGATCGGCCTGGCGGTGACCTACGCCCTCGGCGGGCAGGAACAGATCGAGGGATCGCTGCTGGCGGTTGCGTTGGGCGGTCTCGGCTTCGGCTTCGTGCAGGTGGCCAAGCACCTGCTTCCGCAAGGCCCGTACGTCGAAGGCCGCGAGACGCTGCCATCGAGCGACGAGGACCAGGCCGCGTTCGGCGCCGACTTCGAGCGGGGCGAAGGCTGGCTCTCCCGGCGCGGGTTCCTCCTGAAGATGCTCGGGCTCGCCGCCGGCGCGATCGGGATCGCGGCGCTGTTCCCCATCCGGTCGCTCGGCCCGAACCCGGGTCAGTCGCTGTTCCGCACGAAGTGGCGCCGACGCTCCCTCGTCGTCGACGAGCAGGGCGAGCCGGTGGGCGTCGACACGCTCTCCGTCGGCGGCGCCCTTACGGTGTTCCCCGAAGGACACGTCGACGTCGAGGATTCGCAGACGATCCTCATCCGCCTGTCGCGCGATGACGTCGTGACCCGTCCCGGTCGCGAGTCCTGGGGTCCCCAGGGGTACGTCGGGTTCTCGAAGGTGTGCACGCACGCCGGCTGCCCCGTCGGGCTCTACCAGCAGCAGACCAAGAAGCTGCTGTGCCCGTGCCACCAGTCGACGTTCTCGGTGCCCGATGGAGCGCAGCCCGTGTTCGGCCCCGCGACGCGCTCGCTCCCCCAGCTCCCGCTCATGGTCGACGACGAGGGCATGCTGCGCGCCCAAAGTGACTACACCGAGCCCATCGGCCCCGGCTTCTGGGATCGCGACACGTGATCGTCAGGCGCATCGTCCGCTGGTTCGACGACCGGCTCGGCGCCGCTCGCTTCGTCCGGACGGCGCTGAACAAGGTGTTCCCGGACCACTGGTCGTTCATGCTCGGCGAGCTCGCGCTCTATTGCTTCGTGATCCTGATCCTCACCGGCGTCTATCTCACGTTCTTCTTCACGCCGGGCACGAAGGAGGTCGTCTACAACGGCAGCTACGCGCCGCTCAAGGGCGTGTCGATGTCGCAGGCCTACGAGTCCGTGCTCCGCATCAGCTTCGACGTGCGCGCCGGTCTGGTGATGCGACAGATCCATCACTGGGCGGCGCTGATCTTCGTGGGGGCGATCATCGCCCACCTCATGCGCATCTTCTTCACGGGCGCGTTCCGACGGCCGCGCGAGCTCAACTGGATGATCGGCGTCACCCTGCTCCTGCTCGCCATCGCGAACGGCTTCACCGGGTACTCACTTCCCGACGACCAGCTCTCGGGCACGGGCCTCCGCATCGCGTACTCGGTGGTGATCTCGGTGCCCGTCGTCGGCGTGTGGACCGCGTTCCTCATCTTCGGCGGGGAGTTCCCCGGCAACGAGGTGCTCACACGGTTCTTCGTGATCCACATCCTCATCGTCCCGGTCGCGATCGCGGTGCTGCTCACCGCCCACCTGGCGATCCTCGTGCGCCAGAAGCACACGCAGTACCGCGGGCCGGCCCGCAAGGAGAGGAACGTCGTCGGTGCGCGGCTGTGGCCGACGTTCACGGCCAAGACCCTGGGGCTGTTCTTCTTCGTCTTCGCCGCGTGCGCGGCGCTGGGCGGTCTCGCCCAGATCAACCCGGTGTGGGTCTGGGGGCCGTTCCAACCGGCGGCCGTCAGCGCCGGCTCCCAGCCCGACTGGTACGTCGGCTGGCTCGAGGGGTCGCTGCGGCTGCTGCCCGGCTGGGAGCTCCGGGCCTTCGGCCACGAGGTCCCCAACCCGTTCTTCTCGGGAGTGCTGCTCCCCGGGATCACATTCTTGCTCCTGTACGCGTGGCCGTTCCTCGAGGGTCGCTTCACGAAGGAGAACCGCGAGGAGCACCACCTGCTCGACCGCCCGCGCGACCGGCCGGTCCGGACGGCCATCGGCGTGGGCTCCCTCGCGTTCTACGCCGTGCTGTTCGTCGCGGGCGGCAACGACGTGATCGCGGCCCGGTTCGAGGTGTCGGTGAACCTGATCACCAACATCCTCCGCGTTTCCCTCTTCGTGGTGCCGGTGGTCGCCGGGATCTTCACCTACCGCTTGTGCAAGGAGCTGGCGGCACGAAGCCCGACCGCGGGCGAACCCGAAGCTCCGCCCGGGGCCGATGTCGTCGTGCGCACCACGGAAGGCGGCTACGTCGACGTCGAGGAGCCGGCGAGAACGCCGTGACGGCGGCGAGCGTCGGTGACCCGGGCCCGGCGCACCCGCGTCACTCCGTCGGTGTGGTGTCGCGACTCTGGCGGATCATGCCGACGACGCCGAAGACGAGGACGATGGCGCCGCCGAGCACCAACCAGACTCCGAACACGAACCCGGTGGCGAATACCGCCGCGCCGAAGGCGAACACGAACGGCCAGATCGTCGAGGCCGGGAACTGATCGACCGGGCCCGCGCCCTCCGCGAGGGTCGCGTCGGGTCGGTCCTCGGGACGGGGTGGGAATCGCCTCGCCTGCAGCAGCAGATATCCGCCGGCGAGGAGCCCGAGGAGCGACGCGGCCACGAGCATCGTCGTGCCTGCGTCCTCGTAGCTCGTGAACCAGTAGATCGTGCCGATCACGACGAAGAACGCGGTGACCCCGAGATAGAAGAACGATTCGACCTTCATGTCTTGCGTGTCGCGTCGACGAGGTGGCCGTACTTCTGGTCGAAGAACGGGCGCTCCGAGCGGATCGGAGGCAGCGAGTCGAAGTTGCGCTCGGGGGGCGGCGAGGTGGTCGCCCACTCGAGCGTCTGGCCGTCCCACGGATCGTTGCCGGCGGGGGGTCCATGGCGCAGCGACCGGTACAGGTTCCAGGCGAAGATGATCACGCTCACGGCGATGATGAACGAGCCGATCGTCGAGATCAGGTTCAGGTTGCCGAAGCCGTCGCTCTCGCGGTACGTGACGACGCGCCGCGGCATACCTTCCAACCCGAGTTGGTGCTGGACGAGGAACGTCATGTTGAACCCGATGAACAGCAGCCAGAAATGCCATTTGCCGAGCGGCTCGCTCATCATCTTGCCGGTGAACTTCGGGAACCAGTAGTAGATCGCGCCGAACCCGGCGAAGCCCGCAGCCGCGAACACCACGTAGTGCAGGTGCGCCACGACGAAGTACGTGTCGGTGACGTTGAAGTCGACCGGCGCCATGGCCTGGAGCACACCGGTCAGGCCGCCGAGCAAGAAGATCACGAGAAAGCCGACGGTGAAGAGCATCGGCGTGGTGAAGCGCAGCTGGCCGCCCCACATGGTGCCGATCCAGTTGAAGAACTTGACGCCGGTCGGCACCGCGATGAGCAGCGACAGCGCGCTGAAGAACGGGAGGAGCACCACACCGGTGGCGAACATGTGGTGGGCCCACACGCCGGTAGACAGTCCGCCGATCGCGAGCGTGGCGAAGATGAGCCCTTTGTACCCGAACACCGGGCGGCGCGAGAAGACCGGCAGGATCTCGGTGACCACGCCGAAGAAGGGCAGCGCCACGATATAGACCTCGGGGTGGCCGAAGAACCAGAACAGGTGCTGCCACAGCACGGGCTCGCCGCCCTTCTGGACCTCGAAGATGTGGGCGCCCAGATGGCGGTCGGCGAACAGCATCGCCAGCGCGGCGGTGAGGACCGGGAACGCGAGCAGCACCATGACGCTCGTCACGAGCATGTTCCAGGTGAAGATCGGCATCCGGAACATCGTCATGCCCGGCGCGCGCAGCATGAAGATCGTCGTGACCATGTTGACCGCGCCGAGCACGGTCGCGGTGCTGGTGACGGTCACGCCCACGATCCAGAGGTCGGGCCCCGCGCCCGGGGCGTACGTCGCGCCGGACAGCGGCGCGTACGAGAACCAACCGAAGTTGGCGGCGCCGCTGGCCGTGAGGAATCCCGAGATCATCACGAGCCCGCCGAACAGGTACATCCAGTACGCGAGGGCGTTGAGGCGCGGGAAGGCCACGTCGGGCGCGCCGATCTGAAGCGGGACGATGTAGTTCGCGAGGCCGAACGCGAAGGGCACGGCGAACAGGTACATCATGATGCTGCCGTGCATCGTGAAGAACTCGTTGTACGTCTCCGGGCTCAGGACGCGCAGTCCCGGCTGCGCCAGCTGCGTCCGCATCCCGAGCGCGAGCAGACCGCCGAGGCAGAAGAAGCCGAACGAAGTCACGAGGTAGCTCAGCCCGATCACCTTGTGGTCGGTGCTCGTGAGCCAGCGCAGGATCCCGGTGTTCGGGCGCGGGGCGGGCGCCGGGGCGGCGGCGGTACCCGGGCGCTCGGTCGTGATCGTCACGGGCTTCCCCCACTCTGCGCTCGCTGCTGCTGCACGATCCAGTCGCGGTAGTCGGCCATGCTCACGGCCTTGACCTCGAAGGTCATCTTGGCGTGGTCGAGGCCGCAGAACTCTGCGCACCGACCCGTGTACGTCCCCTTGTCGCGCACGTCGAAGTCGAACCGGTTCGTCACACCCGGGATCGCGTCGCGTTTGAACAGGAAGCTGGGCACGTAGAACGAGTGGATGACGTCGGGTGACGTGAGAACGAGTCGCACGGTGCGGTCCACGGGCAGGACCATCGTGGGCACCTTGTTCGGCAGGCCGGTGACCGTGACGTCGTCGTCGCGGTAGTGGAACTGCCACTGCCACTGGAAGCCCTTGACGTCGATCGTGACCGCGGGGTGGCTCGAGAGCGCGTCGACCTCGTTCTGAGTGCGGTACGAGAACGCGAACAGCACAGCGACGATGATGACCGGCACGACGGTGTACAGGATCTCGAGCTTGACGAAGTACTGCGTCTGGCTCGGGAGGTCGTCGTGCCGCCGTCGGTACCGCAGCACGGCGAACACGATCAGGCCCCAGACCAGGCCACCGACGAGCAGGGCCACGATCACGGACCCCTGCCACAGGCCGAAGATGTCGCGGCCCTGGCGAGTCGCTCCACGACCACCGCCGAATTCGAGGCCGCAGCCCGACAGCACGATCACGACGAGGGCGAGCGGAACGCGCCTCATGGCGGCGGACACTATCCCCGGACTCTCGGGCACGCGATGATGCGCCGTGCTCATCTCGGGCGTGCTCGCAGCCACGTCCAACTCCGACGACACCACCTTCTCGATCCCGATCCTCGTGGGCGCCGCGGCCCTCGCCGGCGCCTGGATCCTGCTCCTCATCGGAGTGGCCATGTGGCGCCGCCCGCCCCGGATCCGGCCCGGGGCTCCCACCCAGGATCTGCCGCCGGTGCCGCCGGCGGTGGCGGGGCTGTTGTGCAACGACTTCGAGCTGCCCGCCGAGCTCCCGCCGGCGACGCTGCTCGATCTCGCGGCACGGCACGTGGTCCGCCTCGAGGAGGTCGAGCCGGGCAAGACGATCTGCCGGCTGCGGGGAGCCGCGGATGCCGAGCCGCTGACCCAGTACGAACGACGGGTGCTCGACGAGGTTCGGCGCAAGGCCGTCGACGGGGTCGTCCCGACCGACGCACTGACGACCGGTCCCGAGGACGCATCGCGGGGATGGCATCGCGCATTCGGCAGGGAGGTGATCGCCGATGCGCAGGACCGTGGGCTGACGCGGGACCGCTGGCCGGGCTGGTTGGTGTCGCTCCTGGGCGTCGGCCCGTTCGCGATCGGCGGGCTGCTGTACCTCTCGAGCGTGGTCGGCGGTGAGAGCAGCAAGCATCCCGCGGCGGCGGCCATCGCCGGCGGTCTCGCGGTCGTCGGCATCGTCCTGATCCTCTTGGCCGACGGCCGGCTCTCCCGGTCGTTGGCGCAGCTGCCGACGGCGGCGGGAAAGGACGCGACGGCGCGCTGTCTCGCCCTGCGTGCGCACCTGCGCGAGGACGAGCAGCTCGCCGACCTGTCGCCGGCAGCCGTGCAGATGTGGGGACGGCACTTCGCGTACGCGGGCGTGATGGGCGTCGCGCCCGCCGCGGTCGCGCTCTTGCCGTTCGGCACGGAGGACGACCACGGGGCCTGGAGCCGCTTCGGCGGGCGGTGGCGGCGCGTACGCGTCGGCTATCCCCGTGGCTGGCCGCCGGGCTGGGGCAAGCACCCCGCGTTCGCCACGTTCCTCGCCGTGCTGTGGGGCGCCGCCGCCGTCGCCGCGCTCTACGGGCTCACGCGCGCGGCGCAGTCAGCCGCCGATCCGATCACGTCCGCCGATCCCCTCTTCGATCGCGACC
This sequence comes from Acidimicrobiia bacterium, assembly GCA_035938395.1. Classification (GTDB taxonomy): domain Bacteria; phylum Actinomycetota; class Acidimicrobiia; order IMCC26256; family JACDBD01; genus JALZAA01. The sequence goes on along the minus strand of DASZGY010000139.1, from coordinate 3,310 downwards.
AGCTCGACTGGATCGGTCGCGGCGCCCTGCTGCTGACGATCCCGGCCGCGCTCGTCCTGCTATGGGCGATCGTCCTCCTCGTGCGCGCGGTGCCCGACTTCTGGCGCAGCCGGAAGACCACCGGCGAGCTGGTGCGGGCGCGCCGGCGACGTCAGATCTTCCAGTCCAGTAGCAACAACAACCCGCGGTACTGGTACTACCTCGCCCTCGACGACGGCACGCGCCGCAGGATCAGGTCCTGGCGGGTGCGGCGGAGCCTCTACGACGCCCACTCGCAGGGCGATACGGTCACCGCGCTCTCTACGCCGAATCTCGGCTACGTGCGGGAGATCGAGGTGGCGACGCCGAGCGGAGCGTCGACCAGGGATCAGATTCCGGTGACCTCACGCGCGACGGCGAAGAGATCCCCGACGGACCAGGTCTGACCTCGGTGCACCTGCGTCACGTGATCTTGAGCTCGGGGCGGTAGACCTTCTTCGGCGCGAGCTCCTCGACCCGTTCGGCGATCGTCACGAACACCCGCGACGCCTCGTCGTCGGGGTCGGTGACCACGATCGGCCGGCCCTCGTCGGCGCCCACGCGCAGCTCCGGCACCAGCGGCACCTGCCCGAGCAGCGGGACGCCCAGCTGGTCGGCGAGCTCACGACCGCCGCCCGCGCCGAACAGCTCGTACGCCTTGCCGTCGTCGCCGCGGAACCACGACATGTTCTCGATCACGCCCATCACGTCGAGGTTCACCTTCTGGCTCATGTACGCGGCGCGCTGCGCGACGCGCTGCGCGGCCGGCTGCGGCGTCGTCACGATGAGCACCTCGGCCCGGGGGAGGAACTGGGCCATCGACAGCGCGATGTCGCCCGTGCCCGGAGGCATGTCGACGACCAGGAAGTCGGGCTCGTCCCAGTGCACGTCCGTGAGGAACTGCTCGAGCGCCTTGTGCAGCATCGGGCCCCGCCATACGACGGGCTGGTCCTCACGGGCGAAGAACCCCATCGAGATGAGGTTCACGCCGTTCGCCTCGGGCGGGATGATCACGTCGTCGAGCACGACGGGCGGGTGGTCGATGCCGAGCATGCGCGGCATCGAGAAGCCCCACACGTCGGCGTCGACGGCGGCGACCTTGTGGCCACGTTGCGCGAGCGCGACCGCGAGGTTCGTGGTGACCGACGACTTCCCGACGCCGCCCTTCCCCGACGCCACTGCGAGCACTCGGGTGCGGGCGTCGGTGAACGGGTTCACGCGGGCCGGCCGGCCGTCGGCCGCCTCGGCGCCGCCGGCATGCTGTTGGCGGAGGCGCTCGGCGACGGCCTGGCGCTGCTCGTCGTCCATCACGGTCAGGTCCACGTCGACCGACTCGACGCCGTCGAGGGGCTGGACGGCCTCGCTGACGCGCCGGGTGATCTCGGGCTTGAGCGGGCACCCGGACACGGTGAGGGCGACGGTCACCGCCACCCGGCCTCCGTCGATGGCGACCTCCTTGACCATGTCGAGGTCGACGATCGACTGGTGCAGCTCGGGGTCCTCGACGGGGCGCAGGGCCTCGAGGACGGCGGCCTCGGTGGGCATGGGGTCTCCTCGCCTCTCCTCGCCGGGGGGCATTTCCACTACGTGCATAGGTAGAATACCGGCATGACGGAGTCGGCCGCGAAGCCCAGGGGCGCCGGGCTCAGCGCCGACGAGTTCAGCGCCGCCGTGAGCGCCGTGACGAGCGCCTTCGGGGACCCGACCCGCCGCGACATCTACCTGTTCGTCCGGGCCGGCGCCGACGGGGTGACCGCCGCCGAGGTCGCCGAGCGCTTCGACCTGCATGCCAACGTCGCCCGGCACCACCTCGAGAAGCTGACGGCGGGCGGGTACCTGACCGTCGAGCTGGCTCGCCACGAGACGGCGGGCCGGCCGTCGAAGCGCTATCGCGCCGGCGAGCTCGACACCTCGTTGAACTTCCCACCTCGCCGGGACGACCTTCTCGCGACTCTGCTGGCGCGCTCGCTCGAGCTCCTCGACCCCGACCAGGCCGCCGCCATGGCGGAGGAGGTCGGGTACGACTACGGCGTCGCCATCGCCGCCCGCATGACGCCCGAGACCGACGACCCCACCGCCGGGCACCGATCGGTCCGTGCCGCACTGGCGACCGTCGCCGACGCGCTCACCGCCCATGGCTTCGCCGCCCACGCCGAGGCGAGCGGCGGCTCGCTCACGATCGTGTCCGAGCAGTGCCCGTTCGGCGACGCGGCCAAGAAGTACCCCCATGTCGTGTGCTCGGTCGACCGGGGCATGATCCGCGGGATGCTCGCCGGTCTCTACGGCGAGACGCGTCCGCTGTTCACGGAGAGCCGTCCCGCGGGCGACGACCACTGCGTCGCGCGCGTCTGACGCTCGCTCGTGCGGCGCGCGTACCTCGACCACGCGTCCACCTCGCCGCTGCGCCCGGCCGCGTTCGAAGCGATGCTGCCGTTCCTGCGCGACCACCACGCTGATCCCGGGCGGCTCCACGCCGAGGGGCGAGTGACGCGTGTCGCGCTCGAAGACGCACGCGAGCAGGTCGCCACGCTGCTCGTTGCGCGGCCGCGGGAGGTTGTCTTCACGTCGAGCGGCACGGAGGCCGTCAACACCGCCGTCTGGGGCGCAGTGGAACGCGCCGATGCGCCCGCGCAGATCGTCACGACGGCGGTCGAGCACTCGGCTGTGCTCGACGCGTGTCGCCGCAGCGGCGCCGAGGTGGCCGTCGTCGGAGTCGATCACCTGGGCCGCTACGACCCCTCGGCCGTGGTCGACGCGGTCCGGCCCGAGACCGCGCTCGTCACCGTGCAGCTCGCCAACCACGAGGTCGGGACGATCCAACCCGCGCGCGCGGTGGTGGCGGCGTGCAAGGAGCGCGGCGTGCTGGTCCACGTCGATGCATGCATGGCGGCCGGCCACGTCCCGTTCGACTTCGGCGCTCTCGACGCCGACCTCTGCTCGGTGAGCGCGCACAAGTTCGGTGGGCCCAAGGGAGCGGGCGCGCTGCTCGTCCGCCGCGGTCTGCGGTTGCCGCCGTTCGTCGTCGGCGGCGCGCAGGAACGCGCCCGACGGGGCGGCCTCGAGGACGTCCCGGCCATGGTCGGCTTCGGCGCCGCCGCCGCCGAGGTGTCCGCCGACGGCAGGCTCGCCGCCGAAGCCGGTGCGCAGCGCGAGCTCACCGACCGCGTCGCGCACGCCGCGCCGGCGCGGGTGGGCGGGGTAACGCTCTACGGCGATGCCGCCGATCGGGTGCCGCACCTCGTCTGCCTGGGCGTCGAGGGCGTCGAGGCGGAGCCGATCCTCCTGGGGCTCG
>DASZGY010000138.1:0-46370 GCA_035938395.1 Acidimicrobiia bacterium | reverse complement strand
GTTGGCGCGTTCATGTTCACGATCACGGGCATCGGCGCATGGCTGCCCGAGTTCCACCGCCGCTTCTCGGGCCTGACTCAGGGACAGGCGACGGCCGCCGTCGGTCTCATCGTGCTGGCGGGCGGCATCCCCGGGCTGCTCCTCGGCGGTTCGATCGCCGATCGGTACGCCCGGCGTATTCGCGGCGCACGCGTCGTCATCCCCGCCTACTGCATCGCGGTCGGCACCGCCCTGTTCACGATCTCCTACCTGCCGATGCCGTTCGTCGTCTCGTTCGCGCTCGAGCTCGCCGGCATGTTCACGGTGTGGATCGCCGTCCCGGCGCTCCGGGCCGGCCTCGCCGACGCGGTTCCCGCGCATCTCCGCGGCGCCGGCTTCGGCGCGTTCAACCTCGTCTCGATCGTGTTCGGCGCCGCCGCCGCGCCGATCATCGTCGGCGCCCTGGCGGACGTGTTCAACCTCCGCATCGCGTTCCTCCTCGTGTCTCCGCCCGTGTTCCTCGGCGCGTACGTGCTGTACCGAGCGCGGGACCACCTCGACGCCGACGCGGCCAAGATCTTCGAGGCTGTCGTGCGGGCGATGCAGCAGGATCAGGAGCGCGCGAGCCAGTAGCGCTCCGGATCAGGGCTCCGCGACACCGAGCGCGAGTGACGCGCCGGTGGGGCCGAGGATCCGACGGGCGGCCACGACGGGCGCGTCGGCGCGCACGACGACGACCTGGTCGGGAGCCACGCCGAGGTCGCTGAGGTCGAACTGCGCCTGGCTGCGCGCCGGCACCGCGAGCTCGCCCACGCTGCCCGGTGCAGCTCCCCCACCCGACGCGTACGCGAGCAGCTTCACCGTCGCCCGACCAGGACCCGGATTGAAGACACTGATCGTGGCCACGTCCTCCGGTGCCAGCCGGCCGACGGCAAACGTCCAGCCCCGCGCGCGCACGGGGCTGCCCAGCGACGTCGCGGACCCCGTGGCGGCGTTCGGCGGTCCCCACGACGCCAACTCTTCGACCACGACCGGCGACGGGCGTGTGGTCCGTACGTCGACGGCGAACGGCGCCTCCGGACCGCCGAGCGACGCGAGGTCGACGGCGGCGACCGAACGCCCACCCACCGGCACCCTCTTGGGGCTCGCCGGCGGCTGTTGCTCGGAGCGGGGGGAGATCTCGACCTCGGTGGCGGCGGGATCGAAGTTGGCGACGAGCACGGAGTGCAAAGCCCCGTCTTCCGGCACCACTCCGGGCACGCTCCAGGACGATTCCGGACGCGGCGCGCCGAGCGACAGCGTGAGCCCGCGGCGCGTCTCGTTCTCGGCCGTGAACGCCGTTGACCGTTCGGCGACGATGCGCCCGGTGCGTACGTGCGCGTGCAATGCAACCTGCGCCTGGCGAAGCACGAAATTGCCGATGGGCACGGTGATCCGGCTGCGCCGCGGCACGGCGATCGACTGGAGGTCGGCGGGTGCGATGAAGCCGGCGTCGGTCGCGAACGTCAGATCGACGATCGCGTCATCGGGAAAGGGGTTGAAGAGCGCGGCGTTCTCTTGGGCGCCGCGCTCGGTGGTTCCTCCCGCGAAGTACCAGTCGGTCCCCGCCTGACGCGCGCACGGCCCGACCGCCAGATCGTTCTCCCCCTCGATCTCGTGCTCGACCACCGACCGACCACCGAACACCTCGACGACGACTCCCGGCCCGACGATCAGACCCGCGTCGCCGGGTTGCTCGGGCGCCTGGAGCACGCTCGACACCGAGACGCGCACCTGCGCGCCCCGCGGCACGGTCACCTGCCGCGATTCAGGGCCCGCCTGCCCGCCCGGCATCACGGTGACGACTGCGCTCGCTTCGGCGTCGCCTTCGTTGGCGATGAGGATGGTCTCGTCGGCGCGACCGCCGGGCGCGCCGGTTCCCTCGGCGCAGTACCAGGTCGCCGACACGGTGTCGGCGCCGGCGACGGTCGGGACGGCCTGCGCGACCGCGCCGGCGGTGCTCGTCGCCGGCGCCGCGCCGGTGCTCCTGACGCCGAAGGCGGCGGCGACCGCGATGCAGCCGCCGACGACCAGGAGCACGAGGAGCCGTCGTTGGTCGCGTCCGGTTCTGGGCGCGGGCCGGCCGCCGCGGCGGGCCGGAGGACGGCGCGGCGTCCCGCGGGGGGCGTTCACGGGCTCTGCCGCCGGACCCGCGGTGGACGCGCACGTCGTGAGGCACTGCTGCGCCACACGACGACGAGGAACGCCAGGACCAGCACCGCCTGGAGCGCGATCATCCCGTAGCGACGGAGCTGACCGCCGTAGTCGATCGACACGGAGCCTCGTGCGCGTGCATCGAAGCCGTTCGCCCATCCGAACGGCTTCACGTGGCGGAGCGCCTTCCCCCCGACCGTCGCGCTCCAGTCGCCGTCGAACGCCTCACTCCACAGCACCAGTCCGGGACCGGTCGGCGCGGACGCAGAGGGCGACCCGCGCACCGCGTTGACACGGCCGACGTCGGCGCGCAGCGCCGCGCCGGTCGGGTTCTTCGAGCCGAGCGGCACCCGATCGACGTTCGCGGAGCGAACCGTGCCGGGCGTCGGGATCCAGGCGGTGTTCTCGTACAGCGCGAGACCCGGCGGCGCCTCGAGGCGGGCGAGGTCGAGTTGGCTCGCGAGCGCACCGGGCAGCCGCGCCGGCGGCGCCTGGGGGGTCGCCCCGGGACCGGCTCGGCTCGGCATCGCGATGTAGCGGACGCTCATCGGCGCGACGAGATGACCGAGACGATCGGTGCGACCTCCGGCGGCGAGCTCGACGGCGTCGCCGACGAGGCCGTCGGCCCGCCCGGACGGGGCTCGCCAGAGCTCCTGGGCGTCCCCGGAGCCGTTCCGGGTGAGCGAGTAGCCCGTCCCGTCGCCGGTCACGAACGGATCCAGCGGGAGCAGACTCGGGTCTCCCACCCACAGCACCCGGAATCCTCCGCTGTCCCTCTCCGTCTGCAGGAACGCGAGCGCCGCCGGCCAGTCACCGTCCGGTGCGCCCCAGCGTCCGTCGCCGGCGTCCGCCGTGAAGCCGAGCACCCCGAGCACGAAACCGGCGGCGGCGAGCACCGCCACCGCCTGGCGGGCGCCGAGGCCGCGCCCGCGGACGTCCTCGACGAACACGCTCACTCCCAGCCCCGCGGCCAGCGCCACGCCCAGCGCCGCGAGCGAGAGGGCGGCCTCGGGCGCCGGGACCGAGACGTCCGGCGCGAAGCGTGCCGGCAACCAGACGAGCGCCCACCCGATGAGCGCCATGATCCAGGCGCGCGTCGCCCACGCGAAGCGCGGTCCGCGGCCGACGATCAGCGCGAGCGCGCCCGCCGCCACGAAGCCCCAGGCGGCCCATCCGCCGCCGGCGGGGCCGCTGTGGAAGCGCAACACGTCGACCAGGTCGAGGCGGGGTCGGAACGAGAAGCCGAGCGAGGCGGGATCGTCCCCGGCACCGAGCAGCGCGAGCGACCACGGCACCAGCAGCACGGCCGCGATGACGACGGCGATCGCCGACGCGACCAGCATCCGCACGCCGATGCGGAAGCCGCCGACGAGCGGCGCCGCGACCATGATCGCTGCGGCCGCCGCGAGCAGCAGGAGAGGGGCGAGCTGATACCAGGCGGTCGTAAACGCGAGCAGCGCACCGAGCCCGAGCAGCCCGGTGAGTGTGCGTCGGCGTTGCTGCACTCCTCGTACCGGATCGGCGCGTCGGAGCGCGATCGAGATCAGAAACGGTCCCAGCGCGAACAACGCGAGCGGCCCGAGCCGTCCGGCGGCGATCGCGTTCCGCGGGACGGGGTTGAGCGCGTACGCGAGGCCGGCGACGGCGGAGGGCGCGAACTCCTGCGTGATACCGCGCGTGAACCGGTACGCGCCGTACGCGCCGACCGGGAACGCGAGGACCACCACGAGCGTGTGGGCGAGGCCGGCGGCGCCGAACACCGCCGTCGTGAGGCCGGCCATCGCCACGAGCCCCGGGGGCGCCGCGGTCGACGAGCCGAGGCCCGTGTACCGCCAACCCGACGCATATGTCGACAGCGTGTCGACGATCCCCGGCCATCGCGCGAACGTCCCGACGGCCGGGACGCCGCCGGTGAGCAGGTGACGTGAGCCGACGACCCAGACGAGCGCCAGTAGCGCGGCCAGCGCGAAGAGCGGCTGACGGGTGCTTTCTGTCGCGGCGCTGACCGCGGAGCGGCTCGCGTCAGCGATGGAGCGCACGCGGTCGTCCGACGCGACGTGCTCGGCCACGAACCCGCGCATCCGCGTACCTCGCGCCCGGAGCTGGCGTAGGTCGCGGTCGTCGATGCGACGACCCTGGCGCGCTCGCCGCCGCCCTCGCCCGATCTCGCGGAAGTGGCGCAGGTTCCACCACCAGGCGCCGAGCGTCGAGCGGACACGCCCGCGGCGCAACGTGATGGTCAGCAGGAACGCCTCGACGAACGACGCTGCGACCCCGGCCGGCACGACCCACAGCAACGTCCTCGCCGACGACAGCGTGAGCAGGGTTCGGACGCGGTTGCGCGCCGCGGCGACGGGGTCGGCGGCGGCGCCGTCGCCACGGTTCCTCGCGGCCTCGGGTTGTTGCACCCGAGCTTCGGGAGCCACCAAGACCCGGGCGCCCGCGAGCCGAGCGCGCCAACACAAGTCGATGTCCTCGGCTCCGGGGAACAGCGACGCGTCGAACCCGCCGAGCTCGTGGAACAGGTCGGTCCGCACGAACATGGCCGCGTCCGACACGTAGAAGACGTCGCGAACGGCGTCGTGCTGGGCCTGGTCGAGCTCGCCGGGCTCGATCCCCGTGTGCGGGTTGCCGAATTGGTCGATGCTGCGCCCGACCTCCAGCAGCACCTCGGGATTGTCGGCGTCGACGATCTTCGGGCCGACGATGCCGGCGTTCGACCGGTATGCCTCCTCGAGCATGAGGCGCACCACCCCCGGGTCGAACACGACGTCGTCGTGGCAAATCAGGAGGAAGGTGGCGTTCCGGACGGTGTAGAGCGCTTCGTTGGCCGCCGCCGCGAAGCTCGACTGGGGCACCCGGTGCACGAACGCATCCGGCAGGGCGCCGGTGACGCGCTCGCCCGGGTCGTGCTCCGACGCCGCGTCGACGACGAGCACCGCCACGCTCGGATAGTCCTGGCTGCCGAGCGACTGCAGCGCCCGCTCCAGCCGCGGCCCCGGGTTCCGGGTCACGACGACCGCGGCGACCGTCGGGATCTCGGTGCGAAGCGCCCCACCGCTCTCTTCGCCGTGTCCCCGGAGCGCCTGCGTGCCGGGCGATTCCCCACTCGCCATGACTGCGGCGGAGCATACAACTGGCCCCTGCGCTCGTGACCCTGGTCACGAGTGCTTGCAACTGTTTATCATTTGCGTTATTGTGGCAAGCGTCGAGGTCGGCGGCGGTGCCTCGGGCATCCCCCCGGGACACCGACACCCGCGGCATCGACGAACACCCCCGAGGCCACCGATGGCCAACGAAGGAGAGTCAGCACGATGGACTTCGACCCTGGCAAGACACTCAAGGACGCCGCGTACATCACCGTCGGCGTCGGCGTCACCGCGTTCCAGCAGGGGCAGGTCCGCCGGCGTGAGGTGCAGAAGAAGGTGACCGAGCAGGCGAAGGAGACCAGCAGCTACTTCGCCACCCGCGCCCAGGACGGCCGGGTCAAGCTCGAGGCCCTCGCCAACGACGTCCGGGTCAAGGCGGGCGCGGCCCGCGGCGACGTCACCGGCCGGGTCGAGCCGCTCGTGGGCGACCTGGGCCAGCGCGTCCAGCCGATCGTCGAGCAGCTCCAGTCGGTTCCCGCCCAGGTGAAGCAGGCCGCCGAAGCCGGCGTCACCCGGGCCAAGGAGCTCGTCAACCGCGCCGCCTGACCGGCACGCACAGTCCCCCCGTCGAAACGGTCCCCCGCCCGGGGGACCGTTTCGCGCGTCGGGACCACTACATTCGCAAGCGTGCTGGCGGCGCTCGCAGGTGGCGTGGGAGCCGCCCGGTTCCTTCGGGGGCTGGTGCAGGTCGTCCCACCCGAAGAGATCACGGTGGTCGTGAACACGGGTGACGACGACTGGTTCCACGGCTTGCTCGTGTGCCCGGACCTCGACACCGTGACGTACACGCTGGCCGGCGCCGAGAATCCCGACACCGGGTGGGGCCTCGCCGGCGAGACGTTCGCGGCGATCGACGCGCTCGAGCGCTACTCCCTGCCGACCTGGTTCCGGCTCGGAGATCGCGACCTCGCCACGCACTTGTTCCGCACCGACCGCGTCCGGGCCGGCGCTCCGCTCTCGACCATCGCGGCCGAGATCGCCGACGCCTGGGACGTGCGATCGCGCCTCCTCCCGATGAGCGACGACCGCGTCTCGACCCGCATCGACGTACGGACCGGCGACGGATCGTCGGCGGAGCTCCACATGCAGGAGTGGTTCGTGCGCGAGCGGGCCGAGCCGCCGGTCGCCGCGGTTCGGTTCGACGGCGCCGATCGCGCCGCCGCCGGCCCCGGCGTGCTCGAGGCGCTGGACCAGGCCGACACGATCGTCGTCTGCCCGAGCAACCCCGTGATCTCGATCGGGCCGATCCTCGCCGTCCCGGGCGTTCGTGACGCGCTGCGACGGCGGCGCGACCACGTCGTGGGCGTCAGCCCGATCATCGCCGGCGCGCCCGTCAAGGGCCCCGCCGACCGGCTCATGGGACCGCTCGGCATGGAGGTGTCGTGCGTCGGCGTCGCGCGTGCGTATCGCGACTTCTGCTCGGCGCTGGTCATCGACAGAGGCGACACGGCCCGGGCTCCCGAGGTCGAGGCGCTCGGGGTCCATGCCGTGGTCACCGACACCCTCATGCGCGACGCGCGCGTCGCCGCCGCTCTGGCGCGCAACACGCTCGACGCCGTCGCCTGAATGCCAGCGCTGACGGTCTTCCCGATCGAGGGCGTGCCCGAGGTCCGAGCGGGCGACGTGCTCGCCGAGCTGTTGGTCGCGGCGGCGCAGGAACGCGACACGCCGTTCGCACCGAACGACTGCGTCGTCGTCACCCAGAAGGTCGTGTCGAAGGCGGAAGGGCGGGTCGTGCCGCTCGACCCCTCCGATCCCGGAGCGCGCCGGGCGCTGATCGAGTCCGAGTCGGCTCGCGTGCTGCGGCGCCGGGACGAGCTGATCATCAGCGAAACGCGCCACGGGTTCGTGTGCGCCAACGCCGGCATCGACCTGTCGAACATCCCCGACGGCCAGGCCGCCCTGCTCCCCCTCGACCCCGACCGGTCGGCCCGGCGCATCCGGGACGGGATCCGGGCGCACGCCGGCATCGACGTGGCCGTGATCGTGTCCGACACGTTCGGGCGGGCGTGGCGCATCGGGCTCACCGACGTCGCCATCGGCGTGGCTGGGCTCGCCGCCGTGGTCGACCTGCGCGGCCAGTCCGACGCCCACGGCCGGGAGCTCCAGGTCACCGAGATCGCGCTCGCCGACGAGATCGCCGGCGCCGCCGAGCTCGTCAAGGGCAAAGCGGCGCAGGTCCCGGCGGCGGTCGTCCGCGGCCTCGACGCGGGGTGGTTCCGCGAGGGGTCGGCCCGCGAGCTCGTCCGCCCGCCGGCGGAGGACCTGTTCCGCTGATGGCGGGGGGTGTTCCCGCGTTCATCGAGGCACGGCGGTCGATCCGGGCCTTCCTTCCCGATCCCGTCCCCCGCGCCGACCTCGACCGCCTCGTCGAGGCCGCGTGCCTGTCGCCGGCCCCACACCATTCGCGCCCGTGGCGCTGGGTCGTCGTCGACGAGGCGGGCGGCAAGGAGGCGCTCGCGCGCGGCATGGGCGACCGGTGGCGACGCGATCTCGACGGCGACGGCGTGCCACCGGCACGGGTAGAGGAGCTCGTCGCCGCGTCGCACGCCAAGCTGACCGGCGCGCCCGCCCTCGTGCTGGGCTGCCTCACGTGGGAGGGCCTCGATCGCTATCCGGACGAGCCGCGTCAGCTCGCCGAGTGGGGCATGGCGCTCTTGTCGCTCGGCGCCGCGGTGGAGAACCTCATGCTGGCGGCAACCGCCGCCGACCTCGCGTCGTGCTGGGTCGCGGCGCCGATCTTCTGCCCGGCGGAGGCACGAGACGCGTTGTCACTCCCCGAGGATTGGTTGCCACACGCGCTCGTCCTCGTGGGCCGGCGCGATCCTGCGTACAGGGCCCCGCCACGCCCCGCCGTCCCCCTCGACGACCTCCGAGCCTTCGGCTGATTGCGCCGGCGCGCTACCGGCGCGATCCGACGGGGACGGCCCGGAACCATTCGATCGTGCGTCGCAACCCGTCTTCGAGGTTCGTCCACGCCTTCCAACCGAGGTGGTTGGCGGCGCGCGTTGGATCGAGCGCCGAGCGCTGCAGCTCGCCGGGACGCGCCATCGCGTAACGGGCCGGTTCGTCGAAGGCGACCAGCCGCGCCATCGTGCTGAACAGGTCCTGGACGGCGGTCTCGACGCCGGTGCCGATGTTCAGGATGAGACCGTCGCCGCGGTCGGCGGCGCGCACGAAGGCGTCGACGACGTCGTCGACGTAGACGAAGTCGCGCGTCTGCTCGCCGTCTCCGAAGATCGTCGGGCGCATCGGCTCGAGCAGCTGCCCGGAGAAGATCGCGATGACACCCGCCTCGCCGTGCGGGTCCTGGCGCGGGCCGTACACGTTCGCAAGGGCGAGCACCGTGTACTCGATGCCGTGCGCCGACCGGTAGTAGTGGAGGTAGTCGCCGACCGCCTTCTTCGACACGCCGTACGGCGACACGGGGGCCTGGCGGTGGTCCTCGCCGACCGGCACCTCGTCGGGCACGCCGTAGAGCGTCCCCCCGGAGCCGGCGAACACGATCTTGCCGGTGCCGGCCTCCACCGCGCCCTCGAAGACGTTGAGCGAGCCCTGGATGTTGATCTCGGCATCGAGGGTCGGTCGCGCCACCGACTCGCGCACGGAGGCTTGCGCCGCGAGGTGGAAGATCGTGTCGGGCTTGCGTCGGATGATGAGGTCGCTGACGTCCGGGCGGCGGATGTCGAGGCGATGGAACGTGAAGCGGTGATTGCGAGCCGCCCGTGCGTCGGTCAGATTCGCGAGCGTGCCGGTCGAGAGGTCGTCCACGGCGTCGACGTCCCAGCCCTCGGCGAGCAGGCGGTCCACGAGCGTGGACCCGACGAAGCCGGCACCGCCGGTGACGAGCGCTCTCACCGGGTCGTCGGGACCTGGACCGGAACGCGGGCGCCGGACAGCCTCGATCCCGCCGCGATCACCGCCGAGGCCCCGATGATCGTTCCGTCGGCGGCGACGGCACCCTCCTCGAGCATCGCCTCCGGTCCGATCACCGCGTCGAGGGCTGAAGCGTCGTTCCCGACGCACGCCCGCTCCAGCATGACCGACCCGACGACTCTCCCACCCTTGTCGACCGAGCTTCCTGCGCCGAGCACGGCCTGGCTCACGTGCGCACCCGAAGCGATGGTGACGTCGGGCCCGAGCAGGACCGGGGGCTCGACGCGCGCGTCGGCCGCGATCGAAACGCTTCCCTGCGTCCACACGCCGGGCGTCGTCTCGATCGCGCCGGGCGCGGGCGGCGCGCCGAGCGAGCCCGCCAGCACGTCGGCGTGCGCTTCGAGGTACTTCGCCGGCGTCCCGATGTCGATCCAGTAGGCGTCGCTCTGCAACGCGAACAGGCGACCGCGCCGGTCGAGCATCCGGGGAAACGTCTCGCGTTCGACCGAGACGGTCAAGCGCGGCGGGATGCGGTTGAGCACCGAGGGCTCGAGGACGTACGTGCCCGCGTTGATCCAGTGGCTGGGCACGCGGCCCGGCGGTGGCTTCTCGACGAACGCCATTACTTCGCCGTCCGAGCGTGTCGGCACGACGCCGAACGCCGACGGGTCGTCGACGCGACAGAGGTGGATCGTCGCCTCGGCACCGTGCGCGTCGTGGAATGCCACCATGTCGGTGAGGTCGATCGTCGTGAGCACGTCGCCGTTGCACACGACGAATCGCTCGTCGATGCCGGCGACGTCGGCGGCGTAGCGGATCCCGCCCGCGGTGCCGAGCGGCTCGTCCTCCACCGCGTACCGAAGCGTGAGGTCGCCGAAACGGTTGTCCGGGAACCACGCCGCGAACGCGTCGGGCAGGTACCCGAGCGAGAGCACGACCTCTTCGATGCCGTGACGGTCGAGCCACGTCAGCTGTCGCTCGAGGAACGCCTGGTTGGCGATCGGCAGGAGCGGCTTCGGGGTCGTGTAGGTGAGCGGGCGGAGCCGGGTGCCCTCGCCGCCCACGAGGACGATTGCTCTCACGAGGAGGGTGGTGCCGAAGGTGACGGTGGTGCCGAGGGTGCGGAGGGCGTCGTCGTGAACGGAGTCTCGTCGCTCGGCTGCGGGAGCTGCTTCGCGTTGGGCGGCGGACCCACGGCGGGATCTGCCGACAGGGACGCGAGGGTGGTCCCGGCGGGGTCGAAGAGGAGGGAGATCTGGTCCTTGTCCTTGGGTTGGTAGTCGGCGGGGTTCCCCGACTGCTTCTTCCCGTTCACGTACCAGGTGACGGTGCCCTTCTTCTTCGTGCCGTCGGCCTGCGTGCACTCGTCGCCGTTCTTCACCTTCACCGACTTGCCGTCGGCGCCGGCCCACAGGTCGAGCGAGTCCGAGCCCGCCGACCAGCCCCCGTAGGTCAAGAAGCGCCCGAGGGTTGCGTGGCTCCCGCTCTCGGACGAGTTGAACGGGTGGATGTGGATCAGGCCGTCGGCGTGCGAGTGGATGCCGACCCGGATCTGAGGGTTCCCGGCTTCGGTCTCGAACTGCGGCGCCGGCGGGAGCCACACGCCGCAGGAGTTCACGTCGAGGGACGCGTGCCAGTGGTCGCCAGCTTGCCCCGTCGTCGGATCGCCGGCGCGAGGTGCGGCACTCGCTTGGTCCCGCCGTCCGGCGACCGTCCAGACGAGCAGCGCGATGCCGATGACGGCGACGAGCGCGATGCCCATGTTCCAGCCGAACGACCCCCCGCGGCGCTTGGGCTTACGGTAACGAGCCCGCGCCTGCGCCCGGGCGTATCGGTTGCGGGACTTCGGCATGAGAGGCCGAGATTACCCGGTCACCTGTGGCGGCCTTGGTCGCCGCCGCAAGCCGTGGTCGGCCATGGCGAGCGCGGCCCGCACCGCGAGGAACGCCGCCGCGAGCGGGAGCGCGAGCCGTCGCGCGCCGCGCCAGCGCTTCGACGCGAAGCGGTAGAGCGACCGATGGTGCTCGGTGATCATGCGGTACGGATGCTTCGCGGTCGTCGCGCCCTGCACGTGCGTGACGACGCCGCCGGGCTCGTACCCGACCCGCCAGTTCCCTTGACGGAGCTGCCAGCAGAGGTCGACGTCCTCGACGTACATGAAGTACCGCTCGTCCCAACCGCCGACGGTGTCGAGGGCGTCACGCCGCAGCCAGACCGCGGCACCCGAGACCCAGTCGACGTCACGAGCGCGGGTCGGGTCCGCGTCGAGCTGGCGGTATCGGCGCGTAAACGGGTTGGTCCGCCACACGAACCCGAGCAGCCCGTGGCCCACGGCGTCCCGCACCCGCGGGTCGGAGCGCGCCGAGGGGTAGATGGTCCCGTCCGTGTTCCGGATCAACGGACCGACCGCGCCGAGATCCGGCTCCGTCGCCAGGCGCCGCACCAACGCGCCGGCGGCGCCCTTCTCGACTTCGAGATCGGGGTTGCACACGGCGACGACCGGCGCGTGGGTGGCGGCGATCCCGAGGTTGGCGGCGCGTGCGTAGCCGAGGTTCGCACCCGGGTGCAGCACGGTCACCGCCGGGAACGATCGCGAGACCGCCGCCGCCGAGCCGTCCGACGATCCGTTGTCGACGACCACGACGTCGGGTGGGCGGCCTGCGCTCGTGTCGTCGAGGAGCGACCGGACGCACTCGCCCAGCGCCTGACCGGCTTCGTAGTTGATGACGACCGCGGCCCAGTCGGACTCGGTGTCGCTCGGGAGCACTAGTCGACGAACCGGTACTTCACGAGCGTCCACAGGGCGGTGACGCCGTCTTGCCAGGTGATCTTCTTGCCTTCGCTCAGCTCGCGACCGGCGTACGAGATCGGGACCTCGTAGATGCGGATGCCGCGCCGGAGCACCTTGGCCGTGAACTCGGGCTCGAAGTCGAACCCGTCGGCATGGAGTCGAATGCCGTCGAGCACGCGGCGGTCGAACAGCTTGTAGCACGTCTCCATGTCGGACAGTGTGCTGTTGTAGAGCACGTTGGTGACGAGTGACAGGAACCGGTTGCCGACCCAGTGCAGGAACAGCATGTTGCGACGTTCGCCGGTGAAGCGCGAGCCGTAGACGACTCGCGCGCGGCCCTTGAGGACGGGCGCGAGCAACCGCGGCCAGTCCTCGGGGTCGTACTCGAGGTCGGCGTCCTGCACCAGCACGAGATCACCGGTCGCGCTCTCGAGGCCGGTGCGGATCGCCGCCCCCTTCCCCTGGTTCTGAGGATGCGCGATGACGCGGACGGTGCTGTCGCGCAGCTGGGTCAGGACGGCGCTGGTCCCGTCGTCGCTGCCGTCGTCGACGACGACGATCTCGCGCTCGACTGGCAGCTCCACCGACCGCATCCGGCGCACGATCTCCGCGACGGTGCTGCGCTCGTTGAAGACGGGGACGATGACCGACAGCTTGCGGAACCGGGGGTCCGCGGTCTCGTCGCTAATGCCGCCCTCGCTCACGTTCTCTCCCGAACCAGTCGTAGGTGAGGGCGAGACCTTCGCGGAGGTCGACCTCGGGGCGCCAGCCGAGCACGTCTGTCGCAAGAGTGATGTCGGGCCGGCGCCGCACGGGGTCGTCGACGGGGAGCGATTCGAAGGCGATCTCAGAACCGGATCCGGTGACCTCGAGCACGGTGTGGGCGAGCTCGAGCACGGTGAACTCGTCCGGGTTGCCGATGTTCATCGGGCCGGTCCAGTCGGAGTCGAGGAGAGCGAGGATGCCGCGCACCTCGTCGTCGACGTAGCAGTACGACCGCGTCTGCGACCCGTCGCCGTAGACGGTGAGGGGCTTGCCTTCGAGGGCTTGGACCAAGAAGTTCGAGACGACGCGCCCGTCCCCGGGCCGCAGGCAGGGTCCGAAGGTGTTGAAGATGCGCACGATCTTGACGTCGAGGTCGTGCGCCCGGTGATACGCCATGGCCATCGCCTCGGAAAAGCGCTTCGCCTCGTCGTACACGCCGCGGGGACCGACGGGGTTGACGTGACCCCAGTACTCCTCGTTCTGCGGGTGGACCTGCGGGTCGCCGTAGATCTCGCTCGTGGACGCGAGCAGGTACCGGGACCCGGTGGCCTTGGCGAGACCGAGGGTGTTGTGCGTCCCGAGCGAGCCGACCTTGAGGGTCTTGATCGGATACTCGAGGTAGTCGCGAGGGCTCGCAGGGCTGGCGAAGTGCAGGACGGCGTCGACGCCACCGTCGACCGCGAAGAACTGCGTGACGTCGTGCTCCTTGAACTGGAACGCGGCCGTGTCGAGGAGATCCTCGACGTTCTCGATCCGGCCCGTGAGCAGGCTGTCGACGGCGAGGACGTCCCAGCCGCGCTTCACGAGCGCGCGGCAGAGGTGCGAGCCCAGGAACCCGGCGCCACCGGTGACGACGGCGCGGGGCATCAGCGCCCGAGGCCCTCGTAGGCGAAACCCCGCTTGCGCATGGCCGCGGGATCGAGCAGGTTGCGGGCGTCGACGATGCGGCGTGCCCGCATCAGCTCACCCACGCGATCGAAGTCGAGCCAGCGGAACTCGTCCCACTCGGTGAGCACGACGACGACATCGGCGTCGGCGCACGCCTCGTACGGGTCGGCTGCGACGTCGAGGCCCGGCAACCAATTGCTCGCCGGCTCGCCCGAGACCGGGTCGTACGCGCGGAGCTCGGCGCCCTCGGCGAGCAGTGTCGAAGCCACGCCCAGAGCGGGCGAGTCACGGAGGTCGTCGGTGTTGGCCTTGAACGTGAGGCCCCACAGCGCGACGCGCGTCCCGCCGAGCCCGGCGGGCACGGCAGCCCGGATCTTGTCGACGATCCGTCCGTGCTGGAGCGCGTTCACCTCGGCCACGGCGGCCAGCATGCGGAACTCGTAGCCCGCCTCGCCGGACGTGTGGAGGAGCGCGGCGACGTCCTTCGGCAGGCACGACCCGCCGAACCCGGGGCCCGGGTGGAGGAACTCGAACCCGATACGCGGGTCGTAGCCGATGCCGAGGGCGACCTCGCGCACGTCGGCGCTCACCGCCTCGCACAGGTTGGCGATCTCGTTGATGAACGACACCTTCGTGGCGAGAAACGCGTTCGACGCGTACTTGATGAGCTCGGCCGACGCGGCGTCGGTCACGAGGATCGGCGCCCGCAGGCTTCGGTAGAGCTCGGACACGCGCACGGCGACGCCGGTGTCCTGGCAGCCGATGACGACGCGATTGGGTTCGAGGAAGTCGCGCACCGCGGTCCCCTCGCGGAGGAACTCGGGGTTCGACGCGACCCCGACAGAGCCCGTAGGGACGCCGACCTCGCCGAGCAGTCGCTCGACGAACGCGGCGGTGCCGACCGGCACCGTCGACTTGTTGATGATCACCGACCCCGGGCGCAGCACCGGCGCGATCTCGCGCACCGCGTTCTCGAGGATGGAAAGGTCCGCCGCGCCCCGATCGTTCGGAGGGGTCTGGACGCACAGGAAGACGAACTCCGCGCTGCGTACGGCGGTGGCGGCGCCGACCGCGAACGTGAGCCGGCGGGCAGCGAGGCCCTCGGCAACGAGCGCGGGCAGGCCCTCCTCCAGGACGGGCACTTCACCCTTGCTCAGGCGCGCGACTTTCTCGCGGTCGACCTCACCACAGACGACGTCGTGGCCGAGGCGGGCGAAGCAGGCGGCTGTCGTCAGCCCGACGTACCCGCCGCCCACGACCGCGATCGCGCTCATGACCGCCGGGCCCGGGTCAGCATTGCGTCGGGTCGGGCGGCGGCGGCGGGGCCTTCCCCTTCGCACCCGCCGCCGTGCTCGGCGCCGGCGCCGCGGGTGCCGAAGGCGCGGCCGCGGCCGTATCAGGAGCCGATGCGTTGGGCGGCGGCGTCACGCCCTTGAAGTCCTGGCCCAGGATGACGGCGACATCGGCCTGCACGATCGACTGGTCTTCGACGAGCTTGCCGACGCCGCCGAGATAGCTCTGGACGACCCGCGCCTTGTCGAGCGAGCCGGCGCGATAGTGAATCTGGGTCGCGCTCACGCGGGATTGGTTCCCGACGCCCGCGGTCACGAACCCCTGCTGCTGGAGCGCCGTCCCCGTCTGCGATGCCTGGCCGCTCTGCCCCGATCCGTTGAACACGCGCACGCGGATCTCGGTCGGCTTCGGCCCGTTCTGCTGGACGGGAGCCGGCCCGAACTGGCGGAGACGAGCGAGGACCGCGTCGGCGTCGGGCTGCTTCACGTCCAGGACCGACCCGAGGCGCGAATTCTGTGCGCCGGGGACCGTCGGGAACGTCACCATCTCGAGGCTGTTCGGATCGTTCGGATCGACGCGCCGGAACGACGTGATGAGCTTCTTGATGTCGTCGCTGTTGAGGGCCTGGTCGGCCTTGAGCTTCGGAATGGTCTCGTCGGCGATGTCGAGCGCGGTCGTGAGGCTGTTCACGGACTTCCGGAATGCCTCCGTCGCGAGTCGCTTCATGAAGGTCTGCTGCCGATCGATGCGACCGAGGTCGCCGCGCGGATCCGTCTGCCAGCGGCCGTCGACGTACTGCTCCATGCCCCGCGACCGTACGTAGTTGAGCGCGGTGGAGCCGTCGAGGGTGTAGCAGCCAGGGTGGAAGTTGAACGGGATGAACTCGAAGCCGCTGTGCGCGTCTCTCGACGGCGCGTCGATGTAGACGGGGACGCCGCCCATCGCATCGACGATGCCCTTGAAGCTCTGGAAGTCGACCTCGAGGTAGTGGTGAATCGGGACGTTGAAGTTCTGCTGGATCGTGTCGACCACCCGTTGCGGCCCGCCGCCGGCGGCCGAGTTGAACGCGGCGTTGATCTTCTGCTGCCCCAGCCCGGGCACGTTGACGGCCAGGTCACGGGGGAACGAAACGAGATATCCGGTCTTCTGCGCGGGGTCCACGTGGATGACCATCAGCGTGTCAGAGCGCTGTCCCCCTTCGCTGGAGGCGTCCCCGAACGCCGCCTTCTCCTCCGGTGTCTGCACTTGCGCGCGGGTGTCCGACCCGATGAGGAGGAAGTTGGCCGGTTGGCCCGGGTCGGTGTTCTCTGCGGTCTTGACCTTGACGCGGGGGATCTCGCCAATCTTCTTGTCGATGAACGCGTTCACGCCTACCACGCCGCCCAAGACGAGCGGGACGGACACCGCCAGCGCCACTGCGAAGCGCCCGAGCAGGACGCGGGGGAACGAGCGTGTCATCGAACGGACCATGCTACCGGCGATGCTGCCGATTCCTCGGTCGCTCGAAAGACCGAAGGGGCCGCACGCGGCGCCGCTACCCTGCGCGCGTGACCCCCGCCGGGGCGCAGATGACCGCCGGTGCCTCGAGCGCTGCCGCGTTGCTCTCCGCCCTTCCCGCAACCGTCGACGCCGCCGTGGTGCGGGACGGCACCCGCTTCGTCGTCGCCGCCGCGCCCGATGCGTTGCGCGTGGCATCCGGCGCAGACGCGCTGACAGCGCTCGACGGGCTCCCACCCGGGTGGTGGGCGGGGTTCATGACCTACGAGTTGGGTCATGCGATCGAGCACGTATCGCCGCGTCCGCACCCGAACGGTCGCGATGACGAGTCGCCCCTCCCCGACCTCGTCCTCGCCCGCTTTCCCGCTCGACTCGTGCTCGACCCGGCGTCGGGACGGTGCGAGCTCCACGGAGACGGCGAAGCACGCGGCCTGTTGGCGCAGGCAGCCGAAGCGGCGCGCGACGGTGCACGCACGTCTGCCTCGCCCGCGCTCGCGCGCTGGCACACGAGTCTCGATCGCGTCGCGTTCGAGCAGCGCGTGACGGCGATCCTCGAGCACATCGGCGCCGGCGACTGTTACCAGGTCAACCTCACCCGTCGCCTGACATGCGACCAGGCGGTCGATCCCGTCGCGCTGTTCGCCGCGCTCGAGCGCTGCAACCCGTCGCCGCACGGCGCGCTCCTTCGCATCGGCCGTGCGAACGGCGTTCCGGGAATGGCCGTCGTGTCGGCGTCGCCGGAGCGCTTCCTCTCGTGGCGCGGACGGGATGTCGAGACCCGCCCGATCAAGGGGACGGCCACCGACCCCACGACGCTGGCGGCGAGCGCCAAGGACCGCGCCGAGAACGTGATGATCGTCGACCTCGCCCGCAACGATCTCGGCCGCGTGTGCCAACCGGGCTCGGTCGCCGTGCCTGCGTTGTGCGAGCTCGAGGCCCATCCCGGCCTGCACCATCTCGTGAGCACCGTGCGCGGGCGGCGGCGCGCCGGCAGCGGGGTCGGCGCGCTGGTACGGGCGACGTTCCCGCCGGCGTCGGTGACGGGCGCGCCGAAGCCGCGCGTGATGCAGATCATCGAAGATCTCGAGCCGGTGCCGCGGGGCGTCTATTGCGGTGCGGTGGGCTGGATCGACACCGAGCGCGACGCGGGTGACCTCAACGTCGCCATCCGCACCTTCACGGTCACGGACGGTTGCACGCGCTTGGGTGTCGGCGCCGGGATCGTCGCCGACTCCGAGCCCGCGGCGGAGTGGGCCGAGACGGAGCTGAAGGCCACCCGGCTGCTCGCCGCCGCCGGCACCGACCTCGCCGACGTCCGCGGTGTGGCGCTGGCGGGAGCGCACCGATGAGCGGCTCGGCCCTGTGGCTCGACGGGCAGCTCGTGCCCGGCGACGAAGCGGGCGTGTCGCCGTTCGACCACGGACTGCTCGTCGGCGACGGGGTCTTCGAGACCTTGCGCGTGTACGACGGCGTCCCGTTCGCGTGGACCCGTCACCACCAGCGGCTGGTTCGGTCGGCCGGCGGGCTCGGGCTGACCGCGCCGGGGTCGCAGGAGCTGCGAGCCGCGGTCGACGACGTGCTCGCGGCCAACGGCGTGACCGAGGGCCGGGTCCGGCTCACGATCACCGGTGGACCGTCGCCACTCGGGTCCGAACGCGGCGACGCGCCGCCGACCGTGATCGTCATGAGCGCGCCGGCGACATCGTGGCCGGCGACCGTCGACGTCGTGATCGTCCCGTGGAGCCGCAACGAGCGCGGCGCGGTCGCGGGGCTCAAGACCACCTCGTACGCCGAGAACGTGCGCGCCCTCGCGTACGCACGGGAGCGCGACGCGGGCGAGGCGATCTTCCTCAACACGCGTGGTGAAGTCTGCGAGGCGACGGGGTCGAATGTGTTCGTGATCCGGGACGGCGTCGTGCTGACACCGCCCGCCGACGCCGGCTGCCTGCTCGGTGTCACCCGCGCCCTCGTGCTCGAGTTGTGCGCCGAGCACGGCATGCCGGTCGAGGAGGCCGCGCTCGATCCGTCGGCGTTGGCCGACGCCGAGGAGGCGTTCCTCACGTCGTCGACGCGCGAAGTGCAGTCGATCGGACGGGTGGACGGCCGCGCGTTGCCCGCCGCGCCGGGGCCGACGAGCGAGAAGCTCGCCGCGCTGCTCACCGAGCTGATCGCGCGCGTTCCGGACCCCTGATCGCAGCGACGCGATCAGGCGTCCCGGAGGTGGACGACGTCGCCGACGTTGACCTCTCGCACGTCGCCGCCGTCGATTTCGACTTGGAGCTGGCCGGCGGCGCCGATCCCGACGGCGCGGCCGACGAGGTCGCCGTCCGGCCGTACGACGCGGACACGGCGGCCCAGCGTCGCCAAGCGCGCGCGGTACTCATCGACGACGGTGTCGAGATCTGCGTAGCGGCGGTCGAGCTCGGTCAGGAAGGCAGCGAGGAGCTCGCGCCGGTCGACGGAGTGACCCGCCTCGAGATTGCAAGCGGTCGCGGTCTCGGCGAGCTCGGCCGGGAACGCCCGCCACTCGACGTTGACGCCCGCGCCCACGACGACGGCGTCGCCGTCACGCTCGGCCAGGATGCCGACCAGCTTGCGATCACCGACCACGAGATCGTTCGGCCACTTGAGCACGGGGGTGAACCCGGCGACGCGCGCGACGGCGTCGACCATGGCGACACCGCACGCCATCGTGACGAGCGGTGTCTGCTCCGGCGCGAGCGCGGGCCGCAGCAGGACGGAGACGAGGAGCGACGCCCCCGGTGGCGCCACCCATTCCCGACCTCGCCGGCCGCGCCCGGCGGTCTGGAAGTCGGCCACCGCCACGAGACCCTCGGGCGCACCCCGCCGCGCCTCGTCGAGCAGGTAGCGGTTCGTCGAATCGAGCGAGTCGAACCAGCGAACCTCATGCGTAGGTTCGATCGGCTCGCCCTCGGGCATCGCCCGTAGGATACGGCCACCGTCGAGGCGCTCCAGGAGCCGTCCGTGCCGACCCCGCCCTTCAACAAGGTGCTCGTCGCCAACCGAGGCGAGATCGCGATCCGCGTGATGCGCACCTGCCGCGAGCTCGACGTCGCGACCGTCGCCGTGTACTCGGAGCTGGACCGCGACGCCGCCCACGTCCGCTACGCCGACGAGGCGTACGCCGTCGGCGGTCAGAGCGCGGCCGAGAGCTACCTGAATACCGACGCCATCATCGACGTGATCACGCGCAGCGGCGCCGAGGCCGTGCATCCCGGGTACGGCTTCTTCGCCGAGAACGCCGACTTCGCACGAGCCATCACCGATCGCGACGTCACGTGGATCGGGCCGCCGCCGGACGCGATCGAGATCATGGGAGACAAGATCTCGGCCCGCACCGCAGCCGCGGCTGCCGGCGTCGAGGCGGTGCCCGGAACGCTCGAGCCGACATCGAGCGCCGACCAGGTCGTCGCCTTCGGCGAGCAGCACGGCTGGCCGGTCGCGATCAAAGCCGCGTTCGGCGGTGGAGGCCGGGGCATGAAGGTCGTCGACGGCCCCGACGAGGCCCAGTCGGCGCTCGACTCGGCCGCCCGCGAGAGCCAGGCGTACTTCGGCCGGCCCGAGACGTACCTCGAGCGCTATCTCACCCGCCCGCGACACATCGAGATCCAGGTGTTCGCCGACACGCAGGGCAACACGGTGTGGCTGGGCGAGCGGGACTGCTCGACCCAACGCCGCCACCAGAAGCTCATCGAGGAGACGCCGGCGCCCGGCCTGGCCGACGACGTGCGCGCCGCGATGGGCGAAGCCGCGGTCAAGGTCGCCAAGGCGTGCGGCTACGTGAACGCCGGCACCGTCGAGTGCCTGTACCAGGACGGGGACTTCTGGTTCCTCGAGATGAACACGCGACTCCAGGTCGAGCACTGCGTCACCGAGATGGTGACCTCGCTCGACCTCGTGGCCGAGCAGCTTTCAGTGGCGGCGGGCGAGCCGCTCTCGTTCACGCAGGAGTCGGTCGAACGCCGTGGCCACGCCATCGAGTGCCGCATCAACGCCGAGGACCCGGCGAAGAAGTTCCTGCCGTCGCCGGGCACGATCACACGACTGCGCGTCCCCAGCGGTCCGGGCGTGCGCTGGGACGGCGGCTACGACGAGGGCGACACGATCTCGCAGTTCTACGACAACCTGATCGGCAAGCTCGTGGTGTGGGCGCCCGACCGCGAAGCGGCGCGGCGCCGCATGCTCCGCGCACTGGGCGAGCTCGAAGTCGGCGGGGTGCGCACGACCGTGCCCGCCGACCTCGTCCTGCTCGACCACCCCGACTTCGTCGCCGGCAACCACTCGACCCGATGGGTCGAGGAAGAGGTCGACCCCGCGTTGCTCGCGGAAGCCGCGCCCGCGCCCGTTCCGGTCGCGTCCGGCCCGGACGCCGACGCCGACGGGTCCCAGCTCGAAGAGCGCACGATTCCCGTCGAGGTCGACGGCAAGCGGTTTTCGGTCCGGGTGTGGCTGCCGGAAATGCCGGCGGCGGGCGACGCCGGCGGGCGCGGCGGGCCACGGGGAGGCAAGGTCAGCAAGCCGCGGCTGGCAGCCGGTGGAGGCGCCGGCGGCGACGGCACCGTCAGCTCGCCGATGCAGGGCACGATCGTCAAGGTGCTCGTGGCACAGGGGGACGCCGTCGAGCCCGGCCAGGCGCTGCTCGTGCTCGAGGCGATGAAGATGGAGAACCACATCAACGCCGAGGGGGGCGGCACCGTGAAGGAGGTCCGCGTCGCGGCCGGTGACACGGTGGGCACCGGCGACGTGTTGATCGTCATCGAGTAGCCCGCGGTCCATGCGCGCCCCGCTCTTCCACGTGGACGCGTTCGCGTCCGGCCCCTTCACCGGCAACCCGGCCGCGGTCTGCCTGCTCGAGAAGCCCGCGGACCCGGCGTGGATGCAGGCCGTCGCCGCCGAGATGAACCTGTCCGAGACCGCCTTCGTACGGCCGCTGGTGTCCAACGAGCCGGGACACTTCGAGCTGCGCTGGTTCACGCCCACGGTCGAGGTCGACCTGTGCGGCCACGCGACCCTGGCCAGCGCGCACGTCCTCTGGGAGACCGACCCCCACGCCGGCGGGAGCCCGGCGAAGTTCGAGACCCGCAGCGGCACGCTGACCGCGACGAGACGGGGTGACGGCGTCGAGCTCGACTTCCCCGCCGATCCCGTCACCACCGCCGACCCCGATCCCGGTCTGCTCGACGCGCTCGGCATCGCAGCCGCAGACGCGTCGCACGGCCGCATCGGGTGGGTGTTGGAGCTGGCGGACGCGAGCGCCGTGCGCGCCGTCAGCCCCGACTTCGCACGGCTGGCGGCGTTCGAGATCGCGGTCGTCACGGCGCGGTCCGACGATCCCAGGTACGACTTCGTCTCGCGCTGCTTCGGCCCGAAGTTCGGCATCGACGAGGACCCGGTGACGGGCTCGGCGCACTGCGCGCTCGGCCCTCTTTGGGCGGAACGGCTCGGGAAGACGGAGCTGATCGGTTACCAGGCGTCGGCCCGCGGCGGCGTCGTGCTCGTACGCGTCGACGGCGACCGCACGGCCCTGGCGGGTCGAGCGGTCACCGTCACACGCGGGGAGCTCGTCGCGTAACCGTGTCGATTACCGGACCGTCGCACCACATCCACGCGATCTTGAACCCGGCCAAGCTCGCGCACCCCGCATCGCACGGCGCGTAGCGCCGCGGTCACGCGTCGTTACGACGCGGCTTCGGCGATCGATTCCGACAGTGTCGGGTGGACGAGGAGCGAGTCGACGATGTTGCCGACCGTGAGCCCGTTGGTGACGGCGACCGCGATCACGCTGATGAGCTCGGCGGCGTTCCGCCCGACGATGGACCCGCCGAGCACGACGCCCGTCGCCGGGTCCGAGAGGATCTTCACGAACCCGCGCGGGTCGCCCTTGATGTGCGCCTTCGCGTTCGACGAGAACGGGACCTTGGTGACGCGGATCTTCCTGCCGAGCGAGAACGCCTCCGCCTCGGCCAGCCCGACGTCGGCGATCTCGGGATCGGTGAAGATCGCCTGCGCCGCCTTGTCGTAGTCGAGGTGACGGTGGGGACGGTTGTGCAGGCCCATGAGGTGCTCGGCGATCTTGCGACCCTGCATGGCCCCGACCGACGAGAGCGGCAGCTTTCCGGACACGTCGCCGGCGGCGTAGATGTGCTCGACGTTCGAGCGGCAGTGGTGGTCGATCGGGATGTAGCCGCCGCCGTCGACCTCGACGCCGGCCTCCTCGAGCCCGAGGTCCTCGCTGTTCGGGATCGACCCGACGGTGAGCACCGCGTGCGACCCGTCCACGACCCGGCCGTCCTCGCATGCGACGCGCACCGTGTCGCCGACGCGCTCGATGCCGCTCGCGCGGGCGCCCTTGAGCAGCGTGACGCCCTGGCGCATGAACTCGTCCTCGAGCGCCGCCGCCACCTCGGGGTCCTTGAGCGGGAGCACCTGCTGGCGGGAGACGAGCAGCGTCACCTTCGAGCCGAGGGCGTCGAACATGTGCGTGAACTCGACGCCCGTGACACCGGAGCCGACCACCACCATGTGCTCCGGGAGCTCGGGGGGCGGATACGCCTGGCGGGTCGTGAGCACTCGTTCGCCGTCTACGGGCGCGAACTCGGGAACCCGGGGACGCGACCCGGTGGCGACCACGACGAAGTCGGCTTCGAGCTCCTCGATGCCGCGGGCCGTTTCGACCACTATTTCGTGCGGCCCCTTGAGCCGCCCCGTGCCGCGGAGGAGCCGGACCTTCTGCGACTCGAGCAGCCGGACGATCGACTGGTGCAGGCGCTGCTCGATCGACGAGACCCGCTCGCGTAATGCGTCCAGGTCGACGCCACCCTCGGCCTGCAGGCCCATCACGTGGCTGCGGCCGAGCTCGGCCAGCTCGCCGCCGGTGGCGATCATCGCCTTGGAGGGGATGCAGTCCCACAAGTGGGCGGCGCCGGCGATGACGTCCCGCTCGACGAGGGTCACTTCCGCGCCCAGCGTGGCCGCGACGGTCGCACACGTGTTGCCGGCGGGGCCGCCGCCGAGGATCGCGAGCCGTACTCCGGAGATGCGCGTCACGCACCCAGGCTACGGCACGCCTCTAGCCTCGGACCCCATGTCGGAGCTGCGGCGGGACGAGCTCAGCGGTCGCTGGGTGCTCCTCGCACCCGGACGCGCCGCGCGCCCGCACACGTTCGCGTCGCCCGAGCCGGATGCGCGAGGGCCGGATGCGTGTCCGTTCTGTCCCGGCAACGAGCACCTGACACCGCCCGAGGTCTACCGAACCGGCGGCGGGGCGCCTGACACACCCGGTTGGCGCGTGCGAGTGGTGCCGAACCTCTACCCGATCGTCGGCGGGCCCGAGGCCGGACCGGGCGCGACGGGCGCGCACGAGGTCGTCGTCCTCTCCCCCGCGCACCGCGACTCGTTTGCGCAGCTCGACCATGCCCAAGCGACCGAGGTGCTCACCGTGCTCCGAGATCGCGCCCGCCACCACCTCGCCGCCGGGCGCACGTTCGTGCAGGTCGTCATCAACCACGGTCGAGCCGCGGGCGCCTCGATCGAGCATCCGCACGCGCAGATCGTGGCGCTCGACCTGGTGCCGCCGGCCGTCGCGCGGGCGGTCGAACGGTTCGAGGACGCGGGGCATGATCTCGTCGTCGCCGATCGCGACCGCGCCCGAGATGATCTCCGCCTCGTCGACGGGACCGTCGTGGCGTGGTGCCCGCGGGCCGGCAGCACTCCGTACGAGTTCCGACTCGCGCTCCGCGCCGGCGGATCACGCTTCGACGAAGCCGGCGCCGGCGACATGCAACCTCTCGCCGACGCCAGCCGTTCCGTGCTGGCGCGCCTCGCCGACGCAACGGGAGACGTGCCGTACAACCTCGTCGTCCATACGGCTCCGCCGGGCACGAGCCGGGAGTCGTTTCACTGGTATGTCGAGGTCCAGACGCGGATGGGGGTCGTGGCCGGCTTCGAGCAGGGCACGGGCATCCTGGTGAACACCCTCCCGCCCGAGCTCGCGGCACAGCAGCTGCGCGAGGCGGAACGCGACGCGCCATAGCTAGCGGCCGACGAACTTCGCCTTGCCGGGACCGTGCTCGAGGAAGCTGCGGACGCCGGCGGCGGCGTCCTCGGTGCCGAACACCTCGGCGAACGCCTCCGCCTCGAGGTCGAGGCCGTCGTCGAGGCGGCCGTCCATCCCACCGTCGATGACGATCTTGGCGACACCCATGGCGACGACCGCCCCCGACGCCAACGACGCCGCCCACGCCCGGGCCGCGTCCTCCAGCTCGGCGGCCGGGACGACCCGGTCGACGAGACCGAGCGCGAGGGCCTCGTCCGCCTTCACCTGCCGTCCACTCCAGATGAGCTCCTTCGCCCGCGCCGTTCCGATCAGCCGGGGGAGGCGCTGCGTCGCCCCCGCGCCGGGGATGACCCCGAGCAGGATCTCGGGCTGCCCGACGCGCGCGTTGTCGGCAGCGACGCGTAGGTCGCACGCCAGGGCCAGCTCGAGCCCGCCTCCGAGCGCGACCCCGTTGATCGCGGCGATGACCGGCCGCGGGATCTCGCCGATCGCGTCGTACGCGGCGCGGAACCGCTGGCCGATGGCGCGCGCCTCGTCCGGTCCGCCGAACTCGCTGATGTCGGCGCCGGCCGCGAAGGCCTTGGCCCCGCCGAGCACGACGACGGCCTTCACGTCGGGGTCGCCGGCGAGCTCACGGGCGGCGGTCGCGATCTCGTCGAGCAGCGCGCTCGACAGGGCGTTCAGCGGCGGCCGGTCGATGCGCAGGACGGCGACGCCGTCGGCCAGGCGGTCGATGCGGACACTCTCGGGCATGTAAGGCTCCCCGGTTGATGACGTCGTGACCAGATCTGACTACGTCTGGCGTGCGAACAGCACCTCGCCGCCGATGGGACGGAAGCCGGCAGACAACAGCGCGCGCACAGACGCAACGTTCCCGGGCGCCACTTGGGCGAAGATCGCTTTCCCGTCCGGGGCGAACGTGCGCGCCGCCAGTGCCAGCCGGCGTCCGAGCCCGCGGTGGCGGGCGGCGGGCTCGACCTCGAACGCGCACTCCATGCGACCGGCCAGGCCCCGGCCGACGACGAGCACGCCGAGCTCCTCGGGATCGGTGAACACCCGGATGTCGACCCGGTACCGGGCGGCGCGCCGCACGCGGTCGTGACCACCGAGGTCGTCGCGCGGCGTCAACTCGAGATCGGCGTGGTCGGTGGGAGGCGCGGCCATGACCAGGTCGCGGCTGCCGGGCCTGGTCCCCAGCCGCTCCGCCAGCCACAGCTGGAACGACGGGTGGGTCCACGCCGACAGGTCGCCGGTCGGCAGCGCGTTCAGGACGTCGTCGGCCGGCACGTCCGCCGCGACCACCAGGTGGGCGGTGAAGTCGACGATGGCGTCGGCGGGGCCGCCGGGTGACGGCATCACCTCGACGAAGCCGTCGGGCGGCGGGTGGTCGCCGTGCGCCGCCGCGTACAGCATCACCGCGAGGGGGTGCTCGGTCACCTCGGGCACGTTAGATCTGCAGCAGCAGCTCGTCGGCGGCGGCGTACGGATCGAGCTCCCGTGCCGCGACCTGCGCCACCAGCCGGTCGAAACGCTCGCCGTGGCACCGGTCTTCGGCGCCGGCCCGCAGTCGCTCGTGCACGATCGCCCGCACCTCCTCGCGCAGGCGCTCGTCGCGCCGCCGCTCGAGCCTGCCGTCGGCCTCGAGGTACGCGCGATGGTCGAGCACGGCACGCCAAAGGTCGTCGACGCCCCGGCTGTCGGTCGCGACGGTCTGGACGATCGGCGGGCGCCAGTCTCGATCCCCCGCCAGCTCGAGCATCATCTCCAGGTCGCGGACGGTGTCGGCGGCGCCGTCGCGGTCGGCCTTGTTGACGACGAGCACGTCGGCGATCTCCAGCAGTCCCGCCTTGTTGGCCTGCACCCCGTCGCCCCACCGCGGGTTCACGACCACGACCGTCGTGTCGGCCGCTCCCGCCACCTCGACCTCGACCTGACCGACGCCGACCGTCTCGATGATGATCCACGGCTTCCCCGCGGCGTCGAGGATCCGCACGGCCTGCGGCGTCGCCAGCGACAGGCCGCCGAGGTGGCCGCGCGTCGCCATGGAGCGGATGAAGACGCCCTCGTCGGTCGCGTGATCCTGCATGCGGATCCGGTCGCCGAGGATCGCGCCACCGCTGAAGGGGCTGCTGGGATCGATCGCGAGCACGCCGACCTCCTCGCCGGCCCCGCGAACGAGACCGATGAGCTTGTCGGTGAGCGTCGACTTGCCCGAGCCCGGCGCGCCGGTCATCCCGACCGTGTACGCACCACCCGTGCTGAGGTACAGGCGCCCGACGGCGTCGGTGGCCGCGTCACCCCCCGCCTCGACGAGCGAGATCAGCTTGGCGACGGCGGCACGATCGCCGCGACGGGCGGCGTCGACGAGCGCGGGCGGATTGTGGAGCGCTGCTATTCGGAGATCACCTCGGTGATCCCCGGGACCCGGTCCATGATGATCCGCTCGACCCCGGCCTTGAGGGTCATCATCGACACCGGGCACGTGCCGCACGCCCCCACCAGCGTGACGTGGACGGCGCTGTCGGCATCGATGCCGTTGAAGACGATGTCGCCGCCGTCGCTCTGGAGCGCGGGGCGGATGGCGTCGATGGCCTCGAGGACGCCGGCTTCCCGGTCGTCGGTGTCAGTGTCGGTGTCGGTGGGCATGCGCTCTCCGCTCGGTGGATCGGACCCGGCTCCGGGTCC
The DNA here is from genome assembly GCA_035938395.1 of Acidimicrobiia bacterium. Classification (GTDB taxonomy): domain Bacteria; phylum Actinomycetota; class Acidimicrobiia; order IMCC26256; family JACDBD01; genus JALZAA01. The sequence goes on along the minus strand of DASZGY010000138.1, from coordinate 19,177 downwards.
AACACTCCTATTCTCCCACGCCTTCCCGGGACGGGAGGAACCCCATTCCCCCTCAGGGCGTGGGCCGGACGCGCCGGACATCGGCGCCGAGGGCCTGGAGTTGTCCGGCGAGGTCGGGATAGCCGCGATCGACGTGGTACGGGTCGAGGACGCGGGTCTCGCCGTCGGCGGCGAGCCCGGCGACGACGAGGGCGGCGCCGGCGCGCACGTCCTGGGCGCGCACGGGCGCGCCGGACAGCCGGTCGACGCCCCGGACCACCGCGTGGCGGCCCTCGTTGCGGATGTCGGCGCCCATGCGGTGGAGCTCGTCGACGAACCCGAAGCGATTGTCGAAGACGTTCTCGGTGACGATGGCCGACCCTTCCGCGGTCGCGAGCAGCGCCACCACCAGCGGCATGAAGTCCGTCGCGAAGCCGGGGTACGGCAGCGTGGCCACGTCGACGGCGCGCAGCCGCTCGTCACAGCGGGCCGACAGGCCGTCGGGAGTCGGCGAGACGTCGAGGCCCATCTCACCGAGCTTCAGGGCCACCATCTCGAGGTGGTCGAGGCGCGTTCCCTCGACCGTGACCTCGCCCCCGGCGACGCCGCACGCCATGAGAATGGTCCCCGCCTCGATGCGATCGCCCATCACCTCGTTCTCGATCGACGTCAGGCTCTCGACGCCCTCGACCTCGATCGTCGACGACCCTGCCCCCGAGATCTGCGCGCCCATGCGGTTGAGGAACGCCGCCAGGTCGCTGATCTCGGGCTCGCGGGCGGCGTTGTCGAGCACCGTCTGACCCTTCGCCAGGACGGCCGCGGTGAGCAGGTTCTCGGTGGCGCCGACGCTCGGGAAGTCGAGCACGATCCGGGCGCCGCACAACGTCCGGCACCGCGCCTCGATGAGACCGTGCACGATTTCGAGCTCGGCGCCCATGGCCTCCAGTCCGCGGAAGTGCATATCGAGCTTGCGGCTGCCGATGTTGTCGCCGCCCGGCATCGCGACCCGCGCCTCGCCGCAGCGCGCCAGTAGCGGTCCAAGCACGTTGATCGACGCGCGCATCCGCGTGACGAGCTCGTAAGGCGCCTCCGGGTTGAGGGGCCCGCCGGCGTCGATCGTGAGCTCGTTCTCGCCCGTCCACTCGGTGCTCGCGCCGATAGCGCGCATCACGTCGAGCATCGCGTCGAGGTCGAGCACCGGGTGCAGGTTGCGCAGCACCGTCACGCCGGGCGCGAGCAACGCCGCCGCCATCTGCTTGAGCCCGGCGTTCTTGGTCGCGCCGCATACCCGCACGGTGCCAGACAACGGACCATTGGCCCGGACGACGAACGCGTCCATCACACAGGCTCGCTAGCGGCGCTGGTAGCTCGGCGGTCGCTGCTCGACGAACGCGGCGAGCGCTTCCTTCATGTCATCGGAGCGGAGGCAGACGGCCTGGCCCTCGGCCTCGATGCGCAACCCCTCGCGCGTCGGGACCGTGCCCGCCACGTTGACCGCCCGCTTGGCACCTTCGACGGCGAGCGGCGGCTGGGCCGCGATGGTCGCCGCGAGCTCGCCGGCCGTCGTCTCGAGGTCGGCGTCCGGGACGAGCCGTTGGGTCAGCCCGATGCGGAGCGCCTCGTGGGCGTCGATCTGGCCTGCCGTGAAGATGAGCTCCTTCGCCTTCGCCGCCCCGACAGCGCGCGGGAGCCGTTGCGTGCCGCCCAGATCGGGAAGGATGCCGTACTTGAACTCGAGCAGGCCCGATTTCGTCCCCTCCGCGAACACCCGCACGTCGCACGCCAGCGCGAGCTGGAGACCGGCGCCGAGCGCGTAGCCGCGCACGGCGGCGATCGTCGCGTACGGCGCTTCTTCGAGCCACGTGTACGCGTCTTGCGTCTGCATGATCGCGTCGACCGCGGGATCGTCATGGCGGCGCGGGGCATCACGATCGGTCTCGAGCGTGTCGCCGTCGAGGGTGTCGCCGGCGAACACCGACGTGTCGATACCGCTCGAGAACGCGCGGCCCTCGCCGATCACCACGAGCGCCCGCAGGTCGGGGTCGTCCCGTAGCTCCTCACCGAGCTCGCGCAGCTCGCGCCACATCTCGGGCGTGAACGCGTTCAGCCGGTCCGGACGTGACAGCCGAAGCCATCCGACGAGTCCGTCGCGCTCGAAGTGCAGGGTCGCGTACGCCATGGCGATGCAGGGTACCGCCCGGGCGCGCCCGGTCGGGGAAGCTCAGCTCGCGATGATCTCGTGCGTGCCCGTGATCGGCTCGGCGACGCCCAGAGCCACGATCGGGACGGGCTGCATGAAGCCGGGCACGAGCCGGGGCTCGACGGGCCGCAGGTCGCCACCGTCCGACACGAACTCGGCCATGTCGGCGCCGGCCAGGATCTCGCCGGGCGCGGCGACGTCGCAGAGACGCGACGCGAGGTTCACGGGCCCGCCGATGTAGTCGTCGCCTTCGAAGAGGATGACATCGCCGCCGGAGAAGCCCGCGCGGATGGGCAGGTCGACCGCGTCCGAGGCTCGCTTGTCGAGCACGAGGAGCGCGGCCGCGAGCGCGGGACCGTCGGTGCTGACGAACATCGCGCCGTCACCGAGCCACTTCGCAACCCGCACACCGTGCTCGGACGCGATGAAGCGCACGAGGGTTCGGAAGCCGGTCAGCACGGCAACCGCCTCCTCGTCGCCGTGCACCTCTGTGAAACGGGTGAAGCCGCACAGGTCGACGAACGCGAAGTAGCGACGAACTCGCATCCCAACAGTCTCGCAGGTGCAAGCACGGCCGGCGGAACAATACCGACCGGTTCACAGACCCTTCGCGTGGAGTTCGCGGCGCCCGGGAACAAACTCTCTCAGGTGTGACGCATGACCCCACGTTCTCGGCAGTGAAAGGGGCGCTCGCCGACCTTTTCGCTGCCGAAGAGGAGCGATGAGCGCGTCACGCGGGAAGCGAGCGCACCCATTCCACCGACGCTTCGGCGACCTCGGCGGCCACCTCGTCGGCGGTGCGGCCGGAGGACTTCCGCGGCCGGTACCCGTGGTCGGCGGACTCGAGCCAGTGCATCGTGACCGGCCCCTTGATCGCCTTGACCGCCTCCGTGAGCGCCTCCCGGCCGGCGAGAGAATCACGCGTCCCGCTCGCGAACAGGCATGGCACCCGGATGCGCGGGAAGTGCTCGACGCGGGGCTGCTCGGGCTTGCCGGGCGCGTGCAGCGGGTAGCCGAGCAGGAGGAGGCCGAGCGCGGGCACCGGGTCCTCGTCGGCGCCGACGACCAGCGAGCAGTATCGGCCGCCCATCGACCGGCCCCCCAGCACGAGCTGCTCGGGAGGCAGCTTCGTCAGGCGGGCGAGCTCGCCGGCGGCTTCACGCGTGGTGGCGTCGAGCACCGCCGCCCGGTCCGGCGACTTCCGCCCCGCGTCGCGATACGGGTAGTTGAAGCGGAGGGACGGGATCTTCGCCGCCGCGAGCGCGTCGGCGACACGGGCGAGCGTCGCCGCGTGCATGTCGGACCCCGCGCCGTGCGCCAGGAGCACCGCCCGGTGTGCGCCGCGCTTCGGACCGGCGTAGATCGTGTTCATCATGATCCCCTGTCGCCGTCGCCGCCGGGAGGGTACCCGCCCCTCCCCCGATAGGCTCCTCCTTCATGCCGCGCCCGGATCAGCCCCTTCGCGTCGCCTATCTGGTGTACCGCGGCAACCCGCATTGCGGCGGCCAGGGCGTCTACACCCGCGAGCTGGCGCGCGAGCTCACGGCACTCGGGCACACGGTCGAGGTGTTCTCGGGTCAGCCGTACCCGGACCTCGTCGACACCGAGCAACTGACACGCGTGCCGAGCCTCGATTTGTACCGACCCGAGAACCCGTTCCGGGTGCCGTGGCCGTGGGAGTTCAAGACGCGCATCGACGTCGCCGAGTTCGCCATCATGTGCGCGGCCGGTTTTCCCGAGCCGTACACGTTCAGCATGCGCGTTCGGAGGTTGCTCCGGGACCGCCGCGCCGACTTCGACGTCGTGCACGACAACCAGTGCCTCGGGTCCGGCGTCGCCAAGATGGCCGACGACGGGTGGCCGATGCTCGCGACGCTTCACCATCCCGTCACGGTCGATCGCGACCTCGACCTCGCACACGCGAAGCGGGCGTGGAAACGATTCACGTTGCACCGTTGGTACGGGTTCATCGAGATGCAAACGCGGGTCGCCCGCCGCCTGCCGCGGCTTCTCACGGTCTCGGAGTCGTCGCGGCGCGACATCATCGCCGCGATGGGTGTCGACGCGGATCGTCTCCACGTCGTCCCGGTCGGCGCCGACCCGGCCGTGTTCCGTCCCCGCCCCGAAGTGCACCGAGTCCCCGGGCGCATCATGACCACGGCGAGCGCCGACGTCCCGATGAAGGGTCTCGCCCATCTGCTCGAAGCGGTGGCCAAGCTGCGAACCGAGCGCGACGACGCGCACCTGGTCGTGATCGGCAAACCCAAGGGGAAGAGCGCGATCCCGGCGCTGATCGACCGGCTCGGCCTCGACGGCGCCGTCCGGTTCGTGCACGGGGTGACGACTGACCGGATCGTCGAGCTCTACGCCGAAGCGCAAGTGGCCGCGGTGCCGTCGCTGTACGAGGGTTTCTCGCTGCCGGCGGTCGAAGCGATGGCATGCGCCGTGCCGATCGTCGCCACCACCGGTGGGGCGCTGCCCGAGGTGATCGGGCGCGACGGCGAGACCGGCTTGCTGGTGCAGCCGGGCGACCCCTCGGCGCTGGCCGCCGCGCTCGGACGCGCCCTCGACGACCCCGCGCTGCGGGAACGCGTCGGCGCCGCCGGCCGGGCCCGGGTGCTCGATCGCTTCACGTGGCGCAAGACCGCCGAGGGCACGGTGGAGCAATACCGCGCCCTCGTCGACGCGCACGAAGGGACGGCGGGCTGATGCTGACCGTCGACTTCGAGCGTCTCGACCTGCGCGACCGCGAGCGGCTGCTCGATCTGGGTTGCGGCGGCGGCCGTCACGCGTTCGAGGCGATGCGGCGCGGCGCGATAGTCGTCGCCCTCGACGCCGACGACGCCGAGCTCAAGGACGCGGCGGCCGTGAGCGGCGGGATGGTCGCGGCCGGCGAGCTGCCGCACGGGCCTGCGGGCGGCATGGTCAACGGCGACGCGCTCACCCTGCCGTTCCCCGACGAGTCGTTCGACCGCATCATCGCCGCCGAGGTGCTCGAGCACATCCCCGGCGACGAGCGCGCAATCGGCGAGCTCGTCCGGGTGTTGCGGCCCGGCGGCCGCTTGGCCGTCACGGTCCCCACCCGATGGCCGGAACGAATCTGCTGGGCACTGGACTACCGGTACCACGACACGCCGGGCGGACACGTCCGCATCTACCGGCAGCCCGAACTCGAAGCGAAGCTCCAACGCGCCGGGATGCTCCTGCGCGGCTCGCACCACGCGCACGCGCTCCACTCGCCGTACTGGATGCTCAAGTGCGCAGTGGGCGTCGACAACGCCGACGCCCTGCCCGTCCGCAAGTACCACGACTTTCTCGTGTGGGAGCTCACGAAGCGCCCGCGCTGGTCCCGGCTCCTCGACCGGACACTGAACCCGGTGTTGGGGAAGAGCCTTGTCGTCTACACGGAGAAGCCGGAATGAACGTGCTCTGCAACGTCGATGGAATCGTGACCGCCGACGAGCTCGCGGCCACGGTCGACGCCATCGCCGCGGTCCAGCTGGCCGACGGCAACATCCCGTGGACTCCCGGCGATCACACCGATCCATGGAACCTGGTCGAGGCGGCCATGGCCCTCGACGTCGGCGGCCGTCACTCCGAGGCCGAGCGGGCGTACGAGTGGCTCCGCACCCGGCAGCGGCCCGACGGCGCGTGGCACGCGTACTACGTCGGCGACGCGGTGAAGGACCCGACCCTCGACACCAACGTGACCTGTTACGTCGCCAACGGCGCGTGGCACCACTACCTCTCGACGTGCGACCGGCGCTTCCTCGAGGACTACTGGCCCGTGGTCGAGCGCGCCATCGACTACACGCTCGACTATCAGACCGAGACGGGTGAGATCGCGTGGCGGGGCGACGACCCCGACGACGGTGCGCTGCTCACCGGCTCTTCCAGCCTCCATGCGAGCCTCCGCTGCGCGATCGCGATCGCGGAGCACCTCGGCCACGAGCGCCCCGACTGGGAGCTGTCGCTCGGTTCGCTCGCGATCGCCGTCGCCCACCGGCCCGACGTCTTCCTCGACAAGGGACGTTGGGCGATGGACTGGTACTACCCCGTCCTCGGGGGCGTGCTGCGCGGGCACTCCGCTCACGCCCGGGTCGCGGCGGGATGGGACACGTTCGTGGTCGAAGGCCGCGGCGCGCGCTGCGTCTCCGACCGGCCGTGGGTCACGGCCGCCGAGACGTGTGAGCTCGTGATGGCGCTCGACGCGATCGGCGCGCACAACGAGGCACGCGAGCTGCTCGCATGGGTGCAGTTCCTGCGAGCCGACGGCGGTGGCTATTGGACCGGTGCCAACTTCGAGGGCGGCGCCTTCGATCGCGACGGTCAGCTGTTCCCCGTCGAGCAGCCCACGTGGAACTCGGCCGCCGTCGTCCTCGCCGCGCACGCGCTGTCCGGGCGCGCGCCGACGGCGGGCCTGTTCCGCGGCGAGGGCCTGCCCCTCGGCCTCACCCCCGCCGAGCTGCTGGCGGCGGGCGCCGCGATCGAAGCCGAGATGGCCCGCAACAAGCGGGAGTAGCGCTCGTCAGGTTCGCCGCAGCACTCGGAGGCTGCCGGTCGTCGAGACCGGGGTGAACATGCCGGAGGCGACGGCCCGCTTCCACACCTCGAACGGCGCCTGGCCGCCGTCGCGCGGGTCCTCGAACACGTCGTGGAAGACGAGCGCACCGCCGGCGTCGACGTGCGGCGACCAAGCTTCGTAGTCGGCGAGCACGACGTCGAGGGCGTGCCCGCCGTCGACGAACACGAGCCCGAGCGGCGTGCGCCAGTGCGCCGCGATCGCCGGCGAGTCGCCGACGACGGCGACCACGGCGTCCTCGAGCCCGGCGCGCTCGATCGTGCGCCGGAAGAACGGCAGCGTGTCCATGCGGCCGGTGGCGGGATCGACGACCTCGGGGTCGTGGTGCTCCCAGCCGGACTGGTTCTCCTCCGAACCCCGGTGGTGGTCGACGCTGAACAACACGGTGCCGCCGTCGCGCGCCGCCGCGCCCAGGTACACCGCCGACTTCCCGCAGTAGCTGCCGACCTCGAGCAGAGGCCCGACCGAGCCCGCGTCGTGACCGGCGGCGTTGAGGGCGAGCCCCTCTTCGTCGGGCATGAAACCCTTGGCGGCGCGCGCGACCTCGAGGAGGCGTGCGTCCATCCTCAAATGACGGGGTCTTCGCGATAGCGGCCGAACACGTCGGCCAGCGCGCCGACGATCTCACCGACCGTCGCCTGCGTCGCCACCGCTTCGACCAGGCCGGGCATGAGATTCACGTCGGCCTCGGCGGCGTCGGCACGAACGCGCGCCAGCGCGGCGTCGACGGCGGCGCCGTCGCGATCGCCCTTCACGCGGGCGAGGCGCTTCAGCTGGGTCTCCTCGACCTCGGGCCCGATGCGCAGGATCTCCGGTTGCTGGTCCCCGCCCTGCGTGGCGACGTTCACCCCCACGACGAGGTGGCGGCCGTCGTTGAGCTTGCGCTCGAGCTCGTAGGCGGACTCTGCGATCTCGCCCTGGAACCAGCCCGACTCGATGGCGCGGAACACGCCCTCGAGGAGCGATCCCTCTCCCAGCCGGTCGAGGTGCGCGAAGACGGTCTCGGCTTGACGCTCCATCTCGGCGGTGAGGTCCTCGACGAACCACGACCCTCCGAGCGGGTCAGCCACGTTGGCGACGCGGGTCTCGTTGGCGATCACCTGCTGGGTCCGCAACGCCAGGCGGGCCGCGTTGTCGGACGGGAGGGCGAGCACCTCGTCCATCGAGTTCGTGTGGAGGCTCTGCGTGCCGCCGAGCACGCCGGCGAGCGCCTCGATGGCGGTGCGCACCACGTTGACCTCGGGCTGCTGGGCGGTCAGCGACACGCCGGCGGTCTGGGTGTGGAACCGGAGCTGGAGCGCGCGCTCGGCGCTGGCTCCGTACCGGTCGCGCATCCATCGGGCCCAGATGCGACGCGCCGCCCGGTACTTGGCGATCTCCTCGAAGAAGTCGATGTGGGCGTTGAAGAAGAACGACAACCGCGGCGCGAACTCGTCGACCGCCAGCCCGGCCGCCACGCCGGCCTCGACGTACGCGAACCCGTTCGCGAGCGTGAACGCGAGCTCCTGGGCGGCGGTGCTCCCGGCCTCCCGGATGTGGTAGCCGGACACCGAGATCGGGTGCCAGCGCGGCATCTCTGCGGTGCAGAACCGCATCGTGTCGGCGACGATCCGCATCGAGGGACGGGGCGGGAAGATGAACTCCTTCTGCGCCTGGTACTCCTTGAGGATGTCGTTCTGGAGGGTGCCGCCGAGCTCCCGCCTGGACGCGCCACCGCGCTCGGCGACGGCGATGTACATCGCCAGCAGGATCGCGGCGGGCGAGTTGATCGTCATCGACGTCGTGACCTTCGCGAGGTCGATCTCGCGGTAGAGGTCCTCCATGTCGGCGAGCGTGTCGATCGCGACGCCGCACTTGCCGACCTCGCCGACGGCGAGCGGATCGTCGGAGTCGCGTCCCATGAGAGTGGGGAGGTCGAAAGCGGTCGAGAGCCCGTCGCCGCCGGCGGCGAGCAGGTCCCGGAACCTCCGGTTCGTGTCGGGCGCAGTTCCGAAGCCCGCGAACATCCGCATCGTCCAGAGCTTCGACCGGTACATCGACGCGTACGGGCCGCGGGTATACGGCCATTCGCCCGGGAACTCGCCGTCGTCGGGCCCGTACACGGGTGCCACCGGCAGTCCCGACATCGTCTCGAAGTCGGCATCGCGCCGCTCGGCCTGCTCGAACGCCGCTTCCCAGCGGTCGCGTGCTGTCGTCACCGCGTCAAAGGTACCGCCGGTGGGAGAAGGGAGGCGTTGTCTGCCGCGCCCCACTCACGAGATCAATCGGGACGGGTCCCGGGTACAGTCCCGACGCGAGCCCGTCCGCCCGAGGAGATCCCCGCAATGGAGCAACGTCAGGCCCCCGACCGCAACCTCGCCATGGAGCTGGCGCGGGTCACCGAGGCAGCTGCCCTCGCCGCCGGACGGTGGATGGGCCGGGGCGACAAGGAGGCAGCCGACCAGGCCGCCGTCGACGCCATGCGGCTCGTCGTCAACAACGTCTCGATGGACGGGGTCGTCGTCATCGGCGAGGGCGAGAAGGACGAGGCGCCCATGCTCTTCAACGGCGAGCAGATCGGCGCCGGCGGTCCGCCGTGCGACATCGCCGTCGACCCCATCGACGGGACCACGCTCACCGCGCAGGGCCGACCCAACGCCATCGCCGTGATCGCCCTTTCGGAGCGGGGCACGATGTTCGACCCGGGGCCGTGCGTGTACATGGAGAAGATCGCGGTCGGGCCCGAGGCCGCCGACGTCATCGACCTCGAGGCCCCGGTCACGCACAACCTGCAAGCGGTGGCGAAGGCGCTCGGCGAGGACATCGACGACGTGACCGCGGTCATCCTCGAGCGCGACCGTCACGCCGGCATCATCAAGGAGTGCCGCGAAGCCGGCGCCAGGATCCGGCTGATCCCCGACGGCGACGTCGCCGGAGCGATCTCGACGGCGTGGCCGGAGAGCGGCGCCAACATCCTGTTCGGCATCGGCGGCACGCCGGAGGGAGTGATCGCCGCGTGCGCCTTGAAGGCGCTGGGCGGCGCCATCCACGGTCGGCTCTGGCCCCGCGACGAGGACGAGCGTCGCGCCGCCACCGACGCCGGCTACGACCTCAGCCGCGTGCTCACGACCGACGACCTCGTCGCCGGTGACGACGTCTTCTTCTCTGCGACCGGCGTGACCGACGGCGAGCTGCTCAAGGGCGTCCGCTACTGGGGTGACGGCGCCGGGACGCAGTCGCTGGTGATGCGGTCGAAATCGGGAACGATCCGCACGATCGACTCGCGCCACCGCTGGCACAAGCTCATGCGCTACTCGTCGCTCAAGTTCGACTAGCTGCTCTTCACCGGTTCTAGCCCTTCCGCAACTGCGGCCAGGCTGAACTGACGGTGGTGTTGTAGTCGTAGACCGACCAGCCGATGGCGCGCTGCTTCTTCACCGCCCGCACGAATCCCGCGTAGTCCTTGAGCAGGGCGGCGTCGGCGATGCCGCCGATCGCGTGCACCGGCGCGTTCCTGTTGCCGAGGTTGCTGCGCACTTGGCGGATGTTCTCGTCCGTGTACTTGAACCCTTCCTTGTACCCCGAGTCGGAGCTGCGGTTCGTCCAGTACAAGGTGGGGAGCCAGACGTCGTACAGCGACGACAGCTGACGCCACGGGAACTCGGGCCAGTAGTCAGGGCTGACAACCTCGAGGAACACGGGCTCGAGCGTGATGGCGCCGACGGGACGGTCGCCGGCAACCTTGCGCACGCGCTTGGAGAGGTCGACGAGCGCCGCGTTGCGTTCCGTGGCGTCGGGCACGCCGCGGTTCCACTCGATGTCGACGGCGAGCCCGTCGAACTGCTGCCCGCTGGCCTTGAAGTTCAAGAGGGCGCGCTCGCGGCGGAAGTCCGCGCTCACGTCGGTGAAATGCGGTAGGTACCACGCGACAACGCGGAGCTTGGCGGCGTGGGCAGCGCGCAGCATCCGCCCGAGCAGCTTCGGGTCGATCGTGTTCCCCGGTGAGCGATCGTCGTCCTGTGCCGCCTGGAGATAGACGGTCTTGACCCCGAGGCGGGACATGTCCTCGAAGCTGGCCGTCGTGACCGCCGGATCGTCGCCCGCCTTCTGGAACGCGGGGACGTAGTCGAACACGTCGACCCACGTGCCCAGGCCGCGGTAGGCAGCGAGATCGGTGCGTCCCGAGACGCGCGGCAGCGCGTCTGCAGTTCCGATCGAGGCAACGCCGAGAGCGAGCGCGAGCGCGACGGCAAGGGCGATGAGCCGGCTCACGGGCACACCGTAGGCGGCGACCTCCGGGCGACGAGGTCGTCGGAGGCCGGTCACCTACGCGTGCTCGGCAGCCCCGGCCACCTCGAGTCGAGTCGTCGCGCGGAGAAGCGCGGCCTGCGCCTCCTCGTCGTCGGGATCGGCGGCCAGTCGCTCCTCGGCTCGCTCCCGAGCGCGACGCGCGCGGTCGACGTCGATGTGGTCGGCGAGCTCGGCGACGTCCGACAGGACGATGACGCGGTCGTTCGCCACCTCGACGAACCCGCCGTGCACGGCCGCGGCCTGCTCGCCCTCCTGCGGGAGCAGGATCCGTACGACGCCGATCCCGAGCGCGCCGAGGAACGGCTGGTGACCGGGAAGAAACGCGATCTCACCCTCCGACGTCCGGCACACGACCATGTCGCCGTCGCCCGTGTACAGCACACGCTCGGGCGAGACGATGTCGACGGTCAGCGGCACGCGCGCTCAGCTCTCTTCCAGCGTCTTCGCCTTGGCGAGGACGGTCTCGACGCCGCCCACGTTGAAGAACGCCTGCTCAGGCACCTCGTCGAGCTCGCCGTTGACGAGCGCCTCGAAGCTCTCGACGGTCTCCTCGATCGGAACGTAGATGCCCTTGACGCCGGTGAACTTCTCGCCCACGAAGAACGGCTGTGACAGGAACCGCTGGATCTTGCGGGCGCGGGAGACGACGACCTTGTCGTCCTCGGACAGCTCGTCGATTCCGAGGATGGCGATGATGTCCTGCAGCTCGTTGAAACGCTGCAGCACCTCCTGCACCCGGCGGGCACAGGTGTAGTGACGGTCGCCGATGATCTCGGGCGCGAGGATCGTCGACGACGAGGACAGCGGGTCCACCGCCGGGTAGATCCCTAGCGCCGCGATCTGACGGCTCAGCTCGGTCGTGGCGTCGAGGTGGGCGAACGTCGTGAACGGCGCCGGGTCCGTGTAGTCGTCGGCGGGCACGTACACCGCTTGCAGCGACGTGATCGAGTGGCCCTTCGTCGACGTGATGCGCTCCTGGAGCTCGCCCATCTCGTCGGCGAGCGTCGGCTGGTAGCCCACCGCCGACGGCATCCGGCCGAGAAGCGTCGACACCTCCGAGCCCGCCTGCACGAAGCGGAAGATGTTGTCGACGAACAACAGCACGTCCTGGTTCTTCACGTCGCGGAAGTACTCGGCCACGGTCAGGGCGGCCAGTCCCACTCGGAGACGCACGCCGGGTGGCTCGTCCATCTGCCCGAAGATCAGGGCCGCCTTGTCGATGACGCCGGACTCCTGCATCTCGAGCCACAGGTCGGTGCCCTCGCGGGTGCGCTCCCCGACCCCTGCGAACACCGACACGCCGCCGTGCTGCGTGGCGACGCGGTTGATCATCTCGAGGATGATGATCGTCTTGCCGACGCCGGCGCCGCCGAACATGCCGATCTTGCCGCCGCGGACGTACGGCTCGAGCAGGTCGATGACCTTGATGCCGGTCTCGAACATCTCGCTGCGCGGCTCGAGCTCGCGGAACGGGGGCGGCTCCCGGTGGATGTCCCAGTGGTCGTCGATGTCCGTGAGCTGGTCGGTGGAGACGTCGAGCGGCTCGCCGAGCACGTTGAGCACGTGGCCGAGGACGCCGTCGCCGACCGGCATCTGCAGGCCGTGACCCAGGTTGCGCACCTTCGTACCCCGGCGCAGGCCGTCGGTGGGCTTCATGCAGATGGCCCGCACCCGGTTGTCGCCGATCTGCTGGGCGACCTCGGCGACGATGCGGATGGCCTCGCCCTCGAGCTCGATCTCCATGTCGATGGCGTGGTTGATCTCGGGCAGGGCGTCGGGCGGGAACTCGACGTCGACGACCGGGCCGGCGATGGCGGCGACCCGCCCGTCCTTCAGCTCGGCGCCGGCGCGCTCCTCGGCGGTCATCGTCATCGGGAGTACTCCTTTGCTTTCTCGGGGCTCACTCAGCGAACACGCGGACGCGGAGATCCTCACCGAACGGCTCCTCCGCGCCCTGCTGTCCGTCGTGGCGGAGAGCCTCGGCGCCGCCGACGATCTCGGTGATCTCGGTGGTGATGGCGTCCTGCCGGGCCCGGTTCATCACACGCGTCAGGCTCACGGTGAGCTCGTCGGCGTTGTCGCTGGCGGCCTTCATCGCCCGCTGACGAGCGGCGTGTTCGGACGCCGCCGCGTTGAGCAGAGCGGCGAAGACGCGCGCCTCCACGTACCGGGGCAGGAGCCGCTCCAGGATCTCACCAGGTCCGGGCTCGAACTCGTACGCCGCGCGAAGCGTTTCAGCCTCGCGAGCGCGCTCGTCCTCGTCGCGGACGACCTCGCGCTCCAGGGGCATCAGCGGACGGACGACGACTTCCTGGCTCCCCACCGTGATGAAGCGCGTATATATGACCTGCACCATGTCGATCCGCTCGTCGAGGAATGGCTCGCGCACGGCGGCGGCGACGCGGCGGGCGTCCTCGTACGACGGCTGGTCGCTGAAGCCGGTGAACGAGGCCTCCACTGGGAGGTCGCGGTAGCGGAAGTAGCTCTCCCCCTTACGACCGACCACGTACACCGAGGACTCGCGCCCCACCTCGCGATGCTCCGCGACCTCGCCCTCGGCGGCGCGCAGCACTGACGAGTTGTACGCGCCGCACAGCCCACGGTCGGCGGTGAGCACGATGTGGCCGACGCGCCGGATCTCGGGCCGCGGAACGAGGAGGGGGCTCTGGACGGCACCACCGGCGTCGGCGAGGTCGTGGACGACCTCGGTGATCTGGTCGCTGTACGGCACCGCGGCCTCGACCCGCGCCTGTGCGCGCACGATCCGGCTGGCGGCGATGAGCTCCATGGCGCGCGTGATCTTCTTGGTCGATTGCACGCTCCGGATGCGTCTGCGGAGGATGCGCTCCTGACCACCCGCCATGTCGTGCTACTCCGTCGCCAGGGTCTTGTCGGACTCGGGCTCGCCGAGGGCCTCGCCTTCCAGGGCCTCCATCGTCGTGTCCCTGGCGTCGGCGGACGGCTGGAACATCGACTTGAAGTCGTCGACGGCCTGCTTGAGCTCGGCTTCTTCCGGGAGCTGCCCCGTGTCGCGGATCGCGGCCAGCAGGTCCGCCTTGCGGGTCCGGAAGAAGTCGTGGAGCTCGCTCTCGAAGCGCCGCACGTCCTCGATCGGGAGGTCGTCGAGATAGCCGTTGGTGCCGGCGAAGATCGAGACGACCTGGAGCTCCACCGGCATCGGCGCGTTCAGCGGCTGCTTGAGCAACTCCGTGAGCCGGTAGCCACGGTCGAGCTGGGCCTGCGAGACGCGGTCGAGCTCGGATCCGAACGTCGCGAACGCCTCGAGGTCACGGAACTGGGCCAGGTCGATCTTGAGCGTCCCCGCGACCGACTTCATCGCCTTGATCTGCGCGTCCCCGCCAACGCGTGACACCGAGATGCCGACGTCGACCGCGGGCCGCACGCCCGCCCGGAACAGGTCCTCGACGACGTAGATCTGACCGTCGGTGATCGAGATCACGTTGGTCGGGATGTAGGCGGAGATGTCACCCGCCTTCGTCTCGATGATCGGCAGCGCGGTGAGCGAGCCGGAGCCTCGCTCCGCGCTGAGCTTGGCCGCCCGTTCCAGCAGCCGCGAGTGGAGATAGAACACGTCGCCCGGATACGCCTCGCGGCCGGGAGGGCGGCGGAGCAGCAGCGACAGCTGCCGGTACGACTCGGCTTGCTTGGACAGGTCGTCGTAGACGACGAGACCGGCGTCGCCGTTGTCCATCCAGTACTGGCCGATCGCGCATCCCGCATAGGGGGCCAGGTACTTGAACACCGCCGGGTCGGCGGCCGGCGCGTTGACCACGACCGTGTACTCCATCGCGCCGCGCGATTCGAGGGTGGCGACGGTCTGGGCGACCGTGGAGCCCTTCTGGCCGACCGCCACGTAGATGCACTTCACGCCCTGCCCACGCTGGTTCAGGATCGTGTCGACCGCGACGGTCGTCTTGCCCGTCTTGCGGTCGCCGATGATCAGCTCGCGCTGGCCCCGCCCCACGGGTGTCATCGCGTCGATGGCCTTGATCCCCGTCTGCAGCGGCTCGTGCACGGGCTGGCGGTCGACGATGTCGGGCGCCTGGATCTCGAGTCGCCGGTACGTCTCGGTGTTGATCGGGCCCTTGCCGTCGATGGGCTGACCGAGCGCGTTGACGACCCGGCCGAGCATGACGTCGCCGACCGGGACCGAGAGGATCCGTCCCGTCTCCTGGACCGTGTGGCCCTCTTCGACGTCCTCGGCCTCGCCGAGCACCACGGCGCCGATCGAGTCCTCGTCGAGGTTCAGCGCCAGCCCGAGCGTCCCGCCTTCGAACTCCAGCAGCTCGTTGACGGCTGTCTCCGGGAGCCCCGACACCCGCGCGATCCCGTCACCGACCTCGAGGACGCGCCCGACCCGCGCCTTCTCGAGCGTCGCGGTGAAACCGCCGACGTGCTTCCGCAGCGCCTCGGCGATCTGGTCGGCGTTGATGGACAACTCAGCCATTACAAGCGTTCCTTCAGTTGATCCAGCCGGTGGCGGACGGAACCGTCGATCACAGTGTCGCCGATGCGGGCCACGACCCCGCCGAGCACGTCCGGGTCGACGACCACCTTCACCTCGACCTGCTTGCCCGTGGCGTGGCTCAGCGCCTCCGCCAACCGGTCACGAAGCCGATCGTCGAGCGGCACCGCGGCGCGGACCTCGGCCACCTCGTGCTGTCGCTGCTCGGCCGACAGCTCGAGGAATCGGTCGACAATCTCCGGCAACTCGCCGGCCCGGTCGGCGCCGACCACCATCGACACCATTCCCACGCTCACCGGGAGCGCAGTACCGCCCATGAGCTCCTCGACGATCGCGATGCGTCGTTCGGCCGGGATCGTCTTGTCGCCGAGCGCCATCCGGAGGTCGTCGTTGGCGTCGAGCGCGCGTGCGAACCGGAAGAGGTCGTCATCGATCGCGCCGCCCTTTTTCTCGGCCCGCGCGACCTCGAAGTACGCCTGGGAGTACGCCTCGACGCGATCCGACTCCGCCATGCCCTACCGGCTCCCGTTCCCGTTCCCGACCTGGCCGATGTAGCTCTCGACCAGCGCGAGCTGGGTGTCGCGGTCCAGGTTGCGCTCGACGATCTTCTCGGCGAGCTCGATCGACAGATCTGCCACCCTTCCTTGGAGGTCGGCCTGGGCCCGGTCGGTCGCGAGCCGGATGTCTTCCTGAGCGCGCGTACGCGTCTCGGCTGCATCCGCCTCCGCTTGCGCCTGTATCTGGCGCTTCACCTCGTCGGCAGACTGGCGCGCCTCTTCGATTATCCGCCCGGCCTCGCTGCGGGCGTCGGCGACCTGGCGCCGGTAGTTCGCCAGCTCCCCCTCGGCCTCCGTGCGCGCATGCTCGGCCCGCTCGAGATCGTCCCGGATTCGGTCCTCGCGCTGCTTCATCATGTTCCGCACCGGCGGGAGGGCGTACTTCCACATGATGAGGAGCAGCACGACGAACGCTGCCCCACCCCAGATGATCTCGTTCGACGCCGGGAGGATCAGGCTGGGGGCCTTCTGGCAGTCGTCGATGCTGTTGCCCGCCTCCAGCTTCTTGATGCACTCCTCCTCGGCCGTGCCCTTGGGCTTGGCCTGAGCGACCGCGGGCGTCGCGATCACGCCGAGCACGGCCACGGCCGCGGCTGCGATCAACAATCGGATCCGCATGGACAACTCCTAGCCGCTGATGATGAACGCCAACACGAACCCGAAGAGCGCGAGCGCCTCCGTGAACGCGATGCCGAGGAACATCGTGGTCCGGACGGTGCCCGCCGACTCCGGCTGTCGCGCCATGGCGGTGATGGCGTTCCCGACCACGAGGCCGATGCCGATGCCGGGACCGATGGCGGCGCCGCCGTACACGATCCCGCGACCGATGGCGGTGAGGCCCTTGGCCAGCTCGCCGGCCTGTTGTGCTGCAAGCAGAAAGTCGTGCAACGAATCTCTCCTCCGTTGGGGGCTCTAGTGCTCCGGGTGCATGGACAGACCGATGTACACGCCGGTGAGGATCGTGAAAATGAACGCCTGCAACGCCGAGACCAGGATCTCGAACGCGGTCAGCGCGACGAGCAGGGCGAACGGGAAGGCGGCCCCGATCTTGAAGTAGACGGCCGCGCCGAAGATGGCCGACGACAGGATCGCGAATGTCACCAGGATGAGGTGACCGGCGAGCATGTTGGCGAAAAGCCGGATCGCGAGCGAGAAGGGCCGAACCAGGAACACCGAGATGAACTCGATGAACACGAGCAGGGGCAGGATCGGCTTCGGGACATCGGGCGGGACGACCGAGCTCTTGATGTAGTGGCCGAAGCCCTGCTTCGCGATGCCGACGATGTTGAACATGAACCAGACGAGGAGGGCGAGGAACATCGGCACCGCGATGCGGGCGTTCCCCGGGAACTGGATGAACGGCAGGATCTCGAAGATGTTGATGAAGAAGATGAAGAAGAACATCGTCGTGAGGAAGGGCAGGTACCCCATCCCCTCCGGGCCGATGGTTTGCAGGATGATCCCCTCGCGGACGAAGTCGATGCTGGACTCCGCCAGGTTCTGCACGCCCCGGGGAACGAGCTGGTGCCGCCGCGCGGCGTAGAAGAAGAACGCCAGCGTGATGATCACCGACGCGAAGTAGATGAGGACGGTCTTGTTGATGGCGAACGGGGTGCCGTCGAAGAAGATGTTGGGCCACCGCGTCACATGCGAGATCGGCGGGAAGTCGAGGCCGAGCAGCATCACTGCGCTTCGTCCTTTCGTGCGCTCGTCGTCAGCTGATCACGCCGCAGACCGGGCGCGGCCAGCGAGAAGCTGACGGAGCGTAGCTCCCAGAACAACAAGCCGAGATGGGCGACGAAGAGGGTCAGGCCGAGCACGAGCACGTCGACCCAACCGAACAACGCCCGCGCCACGACGATCACGAGCACGATCGACAACATGCGGAACAGGAACCCACCGAGCGCGACCGCCATGAGCGCGTTCCCGGACCGGCGCGCACCCCACTCGAGGGAGACGGCCGCGGCGAAGAAGTTGAGCACGCAGACGCCCAGCCCGAGCGCGGCGCTCGCGGCGCCGTCCACCCCGCCGAACAGTCCCGCCGCGATCACGACCACCGGCGCGACGAGCAGCCCGTGGCGGGCGAGGTCGAGGGCGATGCGCTTCTCTACCGGAGGC
Source organism: Acidimicrobiia bacterium (assembly GCA_035938395.1). Taxonomy (GTDB): domain Bacteria; phylum Actinomycetota; class Acidimicrobiia; order IMCC26256; family JACDBD01; genus JALZAA01. The sequence goes on along the minus strand of DASZGY010000138.1, from coordinate 965 downwards.
GGCGCGTCCACGGCTTGCCCTCCTCGTCGCGTTCGACCTTGGCCTTGTAGTGGTAGATGGTGCGGAGGAACACGCCGACGAAGCCGAGAGCGGCCAGCGCCACGAGCACCATGGGCTGCGTCCCGAGCCGGTCGTCGAGCCACCAGCCGAAGGCGGCGAAGAGCACCGGGATGGCGGCGAACTCGAAAGCCTGGGCGAGCGCGTCGCCGAAGCCGCGGTTGAGGTGCCGCGCTTCCGCCCAGCGCCTCTCCCTCTGCCCCTCAGCGCCCGGATGTGCCGTCACGCCACTCGCCCCACTCGCGCCCAGACCCCCGCTCGAGCTTGTGAATGTAATCACAATGTAGCTGGCGCCCTGCAGGGCGTCAAATCTGGAGTCTCGTCCGAAGCCAGCCGCCGAGGCCAACGCCCCGCAGGACGATCGGCGATGATGAAGGCGTCCAGCCCTCGGGCGAACGGCTGCTCGTGACCGCAACACTCGTCCAACACCCCACGCAGCAGCCCGAGCCCGCCCGCCTCACCCGCCCCCTCGGCCTCGGCGCCGTGGTCCTCGTGATCGCCGCGATCGTCTCGGTGTTGGTGGCGACCCGACACGGTCCGGACCTGGGCCCGGATTCGGTGACGTATATATCGGCGGCGCGCAACCTCGTTCACGGTCGCGGGTTCACGGACTTCACCGACGAACCGTTGACCGTGTTCGCGCCCGGATATCCCGCGATCCTGTCCATCGGTCACTTCGTCGGCGCCGGCGCGGCGTCGGTCGGCCGATTCGCCAACGCCCTTGTCGTCGGGGCGATCGCGCTTGTTTCGTTCTTCCTGCTGCGCCGGCACGTGGCCTCGCCGTGGGTGACTGTCGGGGCCGCGGCGATCGCCGCCCTCTCGGGCGAGCTGCTCCGCATCGCTGCATACGTCGCGACCGACCCGCTGTTCGTCCTGCTGACACTGGTCTTCATCATCCTCATGGAGGA
>DASZGY010000137.1:0-63590 GCA_035938395.1 Acidimicrobiia bacterium | reverse complement strand
GGTCCCGATGGCGTATTCGGCCGACGAGACGTGCGACCTCGGCTTGGACACCGGATCGAGCGTCAGCGACGACTACACGACCGAGAGCAGCAACTTCACCGGCACCGTCAGCTGGGTGCAGCTCGACGTCGGCGACGACGGCCACGACCACCTGATCACACCCGAGCAGCGCCTCCAGGTCGCGATGGCGCGCCAGTAGCTCACGTGAGCCCGCGCAGCCCCTGACTGAACAGCACCGCGCCGAAGACGAGGAACAGCACGGCCATGACCGCTGTGTTGTGCGCCGCCAGCCATGCCCGCCACCCGTCGAGGACGTGGACGGCGCGCTCGCCGCCGCCGAGCGAGAAGACGACGGGCACCGCGATCGTGAAGCTCGCGAGGACCACGAACACGATCAGCGCTACCGCCGCTTCTCCACCCGACACGCCCGCCTGGGCGAGGCTCGCGCCGGCGCCGAGGGCGAGCGCGAGGTTCTTCGGGTTCGCCGCGCTCAGTAGCACCCCGAGCCCACCGGCCTTGGCGGGCGTGAGCGTGTCGATGGCCGACATCCACTTCGGCGCTTCGGGCGTCTCGCCGGGGGCGGGGCGTTTGCGCCAGTCCCGCACCGCGAAGAGCACGAGCGCGATCCCGAGAACGAGCTTGACCCAGTACGACGTGTCGGACGCGCCGCCGCCGCTCGAGACGTCGCCGGCGTCGGCGACGAGATAGACGACGGTGCTGATGACCGCAACACCGACGATCCAGCCGAGCGCGAACACCGGACCGTTCACGCGGGCGCGGGCCGAGAAGAGGACGAGGATCACCGCGATGATCGGCACCGGGCTGATCGCCACGCCGATCGCGAACGGAAGGACCTCGCTGATCGCCCTGCCCATGGTCTGGCTCCTCTTGGTGGCCGCTGATCCGCGGAGGTGGCAGGAATCGAACCCACCGGACGGGGATCACCCGTCCCACTCGTTTTGAAGACGAGGGGGGCCACCAGACCCCGTTCACCTCCGGGCGCGGGTCTACCAGTCTCGCTACCATCTGGGCAGCGCCCGTCGACCAGGAGATTTCTTGTGAAGAAGCTGCTCGTCTTGCTGATTCTCGTGGCGATCGGAATCGCGGTAGCCCGCAAGGTCCGCGAGGTCTGACCGCCGGCCCACCGCCGGCTCGATTGCCGGCGGCAAGGGCTTCCGTATCGTGCCCGGGCACCGCCCGGGCACGTTCGCGTCCCGACGCGAAATGCCTAGCGGCCGGAGAACAGCTCGGCGTAGCGGTGGGCGAACAGCGCGACGGTCCCGCCGGTGTGCCAGAACACGACGGTGTCGCCGGCGCCGAGGCGGCCTTCACGTGCCGCGGCGATGAGCCCCGCCACGGCCTTGCCCGTGTAGACGGGGTCGAGGACGATGCCCTCGAGGCCGGCCACGCGTTCGATCGCCTCGAGCGCGCCGTCGGTGACCGCGCCGTACCCGTCACCGAAGCGTGAGTGGTCGAGGGCGAGCTCCGCATCCGGCGCATTCCGCCCGGCGCGTGCCGCCGCCTCGCCGGCGAGTCGGGGGATCACGTCGTCGAGGTCCGGGCGCGTCCCCACGTCTACGCCGAGCACGCGGGCGCGCCCACCTAGTCCCGCGAGCAGGCCGGCGTGCGTCCCTCCCGAGCCGTCGGCCACCACGATCCAATCGACGCTCCCGTGCCCGCCGTCGTCGACCTGCGCGAACAGCTCGTCGGCCGCCCACGCGAACGCCGCCGCGCCGGTGACGGACGCGCCGCCGATCGGCATCGCGAACGGACGCCTGCCGTCGGCCGCCAGCTGAGCCGCAACCTCGTCGATCGCCGACTCGACGTCGTAGTAGGAGTCCGCTCCCGTGAAGTGCAGCGTGGCGCCGAGCACGCGGTCGAGCAGCAGGTTGCCGCTGTAGAGGCCCGGCTCCTTCCCGCCGACCGCGAGGTGGCAGTCGAACCCGAGTCGGTTGGCCGCCGCCGCGGTCATGCGGGCGTGGTTGCTCTGCGCGCCCCCGCCGGTGACGAGCACGTCGCAGCCGCCCGCCTGCGCCTCGCCGCACAGGAACTCGAGCTTGCGGGCCTTGTTGCCGCCGAGCGCCAGCCCGGTGAGGTCGTCGCGCTTCACGAGCACCCGTGGCCCGCCGAGCCACTCGGAGAACCGGTCCATCGGCTCCAACGGCGTGGGGAGTTGGGCGAGCCGGACGCGAGGGAGGTCCGCCCGGCCGGTGTCGTCAGGCGGCATCGCTGCGGCGGCGCAGCCACCACCAGACCGCGACCCCGGCGCCGGCGGCGGCCAGCGCGCCACCGACCGCGATCGTCGGACCGGTCGGCGGTACCGGCATGCGGTCGCGTAGCCGCACCGGATGCTCGAAGTCGCGAATCTCCCAGTCGCGCTCGCGTGCCACCCGGGCCAGCTCCTTGTCCGGGTTGACGGCGACGGGATGGCCGACCAGCTCGAGCATCGGCAGGTCGGTGACCGAGTCGCTGTACGCGTACGACTGCGACAGATCGACGTGCGCGCGGGCGGCGAGCTCACGCACAGCCTCGGCCTTGTTCGCGCCGTAGGCGTAGAACTCGAGCTCGCCGGTGTAGTTGCCCTCGCGGTCGATAGCGGCGCGGGTGCCGATGGCCTCGTCGGCGCCGAGGAACTCCGACAGTGGCTGCACAACCTCGAGCGGCGCCGACGACACGATCACGACCTTGCGTCCGGCGGCGTGGTGGTCGTCGAACAGCTCGAGCGCCTCGGCGTAGATGATCGGTTCGATCACGTCGGTGAGCGCGTCGCGCACGATCGACGCCACTTGGTCGCGGTTCCAACCCCGCGTCATCGCCGACATCGCCACCCGGAGCTTCTCCATCTTCTCGGCGTCCGCGCCCACGAGCATGAACACGACCTGCGCGTACAGGCTCTTCACGATCGACCGCCGCGACAGCAGGCCCTCGCGGTAGAACGACCGACCGAAGGCGAGCACCGAGCTCTTGGCGATGATCGTCTTGTCGAGGTCGAAGAAAGCTGCGGTGTTCACGGCCTCGCTCACTGTGACTCCCTGGTCGCCGCCGCCCCGCGGAGCCTACGCGCCTCTTGACATCCCGCTCATGGATCCCTACGTTCGTCGCACGCTCCCCCGAGTCGGGGAGCTTTTGCGTTCCCCCGCCGCCTCCCCCTGCCCCGTCGCGCACGCGCCGAGACGCGCGCGCAGAGGAAGGAGAGGACGCAGCGGTGCTCCTCGCATTGTGGTCACCCAAAGGCGGCTCGGGCACGTCGGTGCTGGCCGCCGCGTGCGCGCTGGTGCTGGGCCGGCGCGGCGGCGCCCGGCTCGCGGACCTCGACGGCGACCAGCCCGCCCTGTTCGGCCTGGCGTCCGAACCGCCGACCGGGCTCGTGGATTGGCTCGGCGCCGGCCCCGAGGCGCCGACGGACGCGCTCGAGCGCCTGACCGTCGAGGCCGCGGCGGGTGTGGCGCTCATCCCTCGCGGCACGCCGGCCCGGCCGCTGGCCCCCGTCCCGGCGGCCGAGGCCGGCGCCGCGCTCGCGGTCGCGTTGCGCGACGGTCTCGTCCCGACCGTCGTCGACCTCGGTCTGGCGCAGACCCCCGCAGCGCGCGCGGTGCTCGAGGTCGCCGACGCGTCGCTCGTCGTCGTCCGGGGCTGCTATCTCACGCTCCGGCGCGCAGTGCGGGCCGCGCCCCTCGCCCACGCGTCGGGCGTCGTGCACGTCGCCGAGCCCGGGCGCGCCATCGGCCGCCGCGACGTCGCCGGAGTGCTCGACCGGCCTGTGCTCGCCGAGGTCCCGGTGCGCGCCGCGATCGCGCGTGCTGTTGACGCCGGGCTGCTGCCGACGCGCCTGCCCGACGTGCTGGCCCGTCCCGTGCACGAGGCGCTCGGCCGGCTCGGCCTGCTCGGGGACCGTCGGGGGCGGGCCGCATGACGGCCGCGTCGCTTCCATCGATCCGGCCCATGGCTTCCTCACCACATCCCTCGGGCGGCGACGCCGCGCTCAAGCAGCGTGTGCATCGTCGGCTTGTCGCCGCCGGCGGCCTCGATCCGCTCGATCACCTCGACGAGCACGACCGGGGCGGGCGTTCGCTGGCGGTCCGCACCCGGCTCGCCGAGCTGCTGCGCGACGAGGCGCCGCTCCTGACGCCGGCTCGGTTCGAGGATCTGCTGCGCGACCTGACCGACGAAGTGTCCGGCCTGGGCCCGCTCGAGCCGCTGCTCGCCGACCCGGAGGTCAGCGAGGTCATGCTCAACGGGCCCGGGCGCGCCTTCGTCGAGCGCGCCGGCCGGCTCGAAGCGGTGGACCTCGATCTCGATGCTGCCGGCATCGTGCGGCTCGTCGAACGCGTCGTCGCGCCGCTCGGGCTTCGCCTCGACCGCGCGTCGCCGATGGTCGATGCACGGCTCGCCGACGGGTCGCGGCTGCACGCGCTGATCCCGCCGCTCGCGCTCGACGGGCCGTGCGTCACGATCCGTCGCTTCCGGGCCCGACCCGTCGATCTCGACGCCTTCGGCGCCGCCGGCGCGCCCGGCGCATTCCTGCGTTGGACCGTCGCGGCTGGGTGGAACCTGCTGATCTCCGGAGGCACGAGCGCGGGCAAGACCACCCTGCTCAACGCATTGTCGGCGGCGATCCCCGCCGGTGAGCGCGTCGTCACCATCGAAGAGACCGCCGAGCTGCGGCTGCTGCAGCCGCACGTCGTGCGGCTCGAGGCCCGGCCGCCCAACGCAGAAGGCGCGGGCGCCGTGAGCGTGCGCGACCTGGTGCGCACCGCGCTGCGGATGCGTCCCGACCGCATCGTCGTCGGCGAGGTGCGCGGCGGCGAGGCGCTCGACATGCTCCAGGCGCTCAACACCGGGCACGACGGGTCGCTCTCGACCGTTCACGCCAACGGGCCCGTCGACGTGCTGCCTCGCCTCGAGACGCTCGTGCTGATGGCGGGCGCGGGCCTTCCGCTCGTCGCGGTGCGGTCGCAGATCGGCGCCGCGATCGACGCCGTCGTGCACGTCACCCGCTCGACGGCTGGTGCGCGGCGCGTCGACGCGATCGGGGAGCTCGCCACCGGTGCCGACGTGCTCGACGTGCGACCGCTGTTCGAGCGCCGCGGTCATGACCTCGTGCCCGCGGGCGCGCCCACGCGTGCACCGCGCAGGGCGGGGACGCCGTCACCTGACGGGCGGTGGTTCGCATGCTGAGCATCGTCCTGACGGTGGCGGGTCCAATTGCGGTCGCGGCGCTCGTGGCCGCGGCCCGACGCGCCGGCACCACCGAGCGTGCACGCGCCCTCGGGCCTGGCCGGCGCTGGCGGCTCCCCGCGCGGCTGCGCCCGCTCGTGGCGCGCGCGCTTGCCGATGCCGACCTCGCACTCGACCCGGAGCCGGCGGTCGAGCTGTGGGCCGGAGCCGTCGGGGCGGCCGGGCTGGTCTCAGCGGCGATGTCGCCGGGGCTTGTCCTGCCGGCGCTGCTGTTCACCATCGCCGCCGCTCCCGCCACTCTGTGGGTGCTGCGCACGCGCGCCCACCGGCGCTACGCGGGCGCCCTTCCGCTCGCTCTCGAGCAGATCGCCGCCCACCTGCGTGGCGGTGGGACGGTCGGACACGGCGTCGCCGCGCTCGCCGAAGGGGGCGGCCCGCTCGCCGGGGATCTGCGGCGAGTCCAGGCACGCGCCGACCTCGGGGTCGGCCTGGCGGACGCGCTGGCGGCGTGGCCCGTCGAACGCGACATCGCCGACGTGCGCGCCGTCGCGGGCGCGCTCGCCGTGGCCGAGACGCTCGGCGGCCGAAGCGCGCACGCGCTCGACGGCCTCGCCGCGTCGCTGCGCGATCGGATCGGCTCCGCCGCCGAGGCGAAGTCGCTGTCGGCGCAGGCTCGGCTGTCGGCGATGGTGGTGGGGGCGTCACCGCTCGCGTACCTCGTGTTCTCGGCGCTGGTCGACCCGGGGTCGGTCGGCGTGCTGGTCGGGACGGGCCCCGGCCGGGTCTGCCTGGTCGTCGGCCTGCTCCTCGAAGCGCTCGCCGCGCTGTGGATGCGGCGCATTCTCGCCTCGGTGGAGGCGCGGTGAACGACTCGCCGTGATGCTTGTGCTCGCGCTGGGGCTCGCGTGGGGCACGCTGGCGGCGACGCCGCTGGCGATGCGCGCCCGACGGCAGCGCGTCGACCTGCGAGTGCGCCCGCTGCGCCCCGTGCGCGCCGCGCCGGCGCGTACGGCGCCGACGCTGCTCGGGCGGGTGGTCGACCCGTTGTCGAGGAGTGCCGCCGGACGTGTCCTGGCGGGCGCGAGAGCCCGGTATCGCACCCGCAGCGACGCCGCCGTCCTCGGCGCCGAGCTTCCCGTGACCCTCGACCTCCTCGGAGTGGCCGTCGGCGCCGGCTGCACGCCGTACTTGGCCGTCGACGTGGCGGCCCGGTGGGCACCTCCCGGGATGGCGGCGCGGCTCACCGGCGTGCAGGACGCGTGCGCGCTCGGCGCCACGTTCGCCGAAGCGCTCGACGACGTGGCCGAGCGCGCCCCGCCGTTGCGGCCGCTCGCGGACGCGCTCCTCGCCTCCGACCGGCTCGGAGCGCCGGTAGGCCCGGCACTCGCCCGGTTGGCGGCCGAGCACCGCGCCGAGCTGCGCCGTCACGCCGAAACGCAGGCCCGCCGTGTGCCCGTGCGGCTGCTGTTCCCCCTCGTGTTCGTCGTCCTGCCCGCGTTCGGGTTGCTCACCGTGATCCCGACGCTGCTGGCCGGGCTCTCGCGCATCTAGCGCTTCCCCCGTCGACCCAGATCCTGAGGAGGAACCAATGCTCCGTCGATTTGTACGCGCCGTCCGGGCCGAGGTCGGACAGACCACGGCCGAGTACGCGCTCGTCATCCTGGGCGCGGCCGCGATCGGCGCCCTGCTCATCGCGTGGGCGACGAAGAGCCACGCCATCGGCAAGCTCTTCGACGAGGTCGTGGGGAAGGTGCTCCCCTGAAGCGCGAGGCCGGGCAAGCGACGGTCGAGTTCGCGGTCCTGATGCCGCTCGTCCTGATGGCGGCGCTGATCGTGTTGCAAGTCGCGTTCGTCGTGCGCGATCAGGTCGCCGTGGTGCACGCTGCCCGCGAGGCCGCACGCGCCGCCAGCGTCGACCCCGATTCCGGCCGTGCGGTCCGCGCCGCGCGTCGCACGCTGCGCGGCGCCGAGGTCAACGTCGGGGACCGGCCCGTCGTCGGCGAGCCCATCACGGTCGAAGTGTCGTACCGGTCCGTGACCGATCTGCCGCTCGTCGGGCCGTTGTTCCCCGATCCGACCCTCCACTCGCGCGTCTCGATGCGGGTCGAGAAGTGAGACGAGGCGACGGCGGCTTTGCCGACCGGCGTCGCAAAGCCGGAGCTTGCGACGGCGAAAGAAGACGCGAACGAGGCTCGATGGCGGTCGTACTCATGGCGGTTGTCGTGCTCGCCGCGGTCTTGGCGCTCGGCGCGGCGCGGCTCGGGGGCGCGCTCGTCGCCCGGGCCCGGGCCGACGCGGCCGCGGACGCCGCCGCGCTCGCGGCCGCCGACATGCTGGCGCTCGGACGCGGCGAGCGCGCCGCCAACAGCGCCGCGGCTGACACCGCTACGGCCAACGACGCCCGGCTGGTCCGCTGCGAGTGCACCGGTCGGGTCGCGACGGTCGAGGTGGAGGTCGCGACCCATGGGCTCGGCCGCCTGGGCGGGCCGGCGCGCGGCACCGCCCGCGCCGAGGTGCGTCCCGAGTGTCTGCTCGGCTGCGGGCAGCCGCCCTAGTGGGACTGGAGGACGCCGTCGTCGCGGAAGTCGGCGAACAGCGAGTCGATCCCCGCGCCCGGCGTGAGGTTCGTGCCGCTGCCCCCACCGGTCGGGATGACGACGTTCTTGATGTTGGCGGGGTCGATCGTGAGCACGAGCCGTCCCAGCCGGTACAGGTCCTGGAAGCTGACGTTCTCCATCTGCACGTGGCGACCGACGTTGCCGATGAGATTGAGGACGCCGCCGGCGCCGACCGCGCGCTGCTGGAGGTTCTGCAGCGCGGTGATGATCAGGTAGCCCTGGTTCTCGGTGCGCTTGATGTCGCCCGCGGCGAAGCTGTGACGGTCGCGCGCGAACGCCAGCGCCCCGGGACCGTTCAGCTTCTGCGGGCCCGGGTCGAAGTCGGTCGCCGAGTTCACATCGTGCATGGGCTGCTGGACGTTGATGTCGATGCCGCCGAACTCGTCCATCATGTCGGTAAACCCAGCGAAGTTCGTCGTCATCGAGAACTTGATCGGGACCCCGACGAAGCGGCTGATCGTCTGCGTGAACTGACCGAGCCCGCCTTGAGCCAGCACCGAGTTGACCTTGCCACCGCCCACGTCGGTGTCGCGCGGGATGTCGATGATCGTCGCCGCCTTCGCTTGCGGGTTCACCCCGATGACGTGGATGGCGTCACCGAGACCCACGCCGTTCGGGTCGCGCGAGTCGTTCCCGACGACGAGGAAGAACTGCACTCCGTCGGGCTGGCCGCTCGTGAAGCTCGCTCCGGCCACCGGTGGCATCTTCTGGACCGTGAACCACGTCTCGCCCTTTGCCAGCGGCAACCCGACCCCGACCCAGGCCGCCATCACCATGCACGCCAGCAGCACGCCGCAGAGCGGTGGCCCGACGAGGGTCAGCAGGACGGTACGCGGGCGCGCGGTCATTTCTTGGCCGTCCCCGTGGTCGAGCCTTCGACCTGGGCACCCTGTCGCGTGAGCGTCACGTCGTAGCCGGTGATCTTCCACCCGTTGTCGGGAGTGAAGGTCAGCGCGATCGTGCGCGCCGTGTTGAGCGGGCCGCCGTCCACGCCCTCGTTGGCGCTGTACTTGAACGCCGCCGTCGCCAGCACGAACTGACCGTTGCCGTCAGAGAGCGCGGTGATCACCACCGGCTCCGCTGCCGGCTTGAAGTCGCCGGTGAGCTTGGGCTGGCCGTTCTCGAACAACACGTCCTTGTCAGGCCCCTGGATCGCGGCCTGGGTGCCGGCGTCGAACAAGGCCGACACATCCGTGGGGGGCTTGCCCGTCTTGACCGGCGCGATCAGGCCCTTGTCCACGTACTGGCCGACCACCGCCATGATCTGGTTGGCGGCGTCGCCCCCGAGGGTGGCGGGCGCGCCGGCGTTCGCGTTCTGGATCCCGGCGAGGGTCAGCTTGACGTTGGCGGAGACGGACTTCTTGCTCGGGCTCGAGCCGCCGTCGCTGCGCACGAAGAAGAAGATGACGGCGGCGAGCACGACGAGCCCAGCCGCGACCGCGACCACGACGAGCTGCATCGTGCGCGAGCGCTGCGAACCGGGGGGCTTCGACCCCGACGCGCCGCCAGAGGGCGCGCGCGACGTCCGCGTCGGGGTGGTCATGGGGCGACAGGATGCCACGCCCGAAGCTCTACGATGCAAGCCAGGAAGCCAGAAGGAGGCCGGCGTGGCCCTGGGCAAGACGATGAAGCGGCTGACCAAGCCCGTCGACGAGCTCGATCGTGAGGCGCTCGGCGCCTACTGCGACCGGCTCGGCGTGACGCCGATGGACCGGATCACGCCCCGCACGCCGACGCGGGTGGCGGGGGAGATCCGCGCCGTGCGCATCGTGCCCCGCGCCGGCGCTCCGGCCGTCGAGGTCACCGTGAGCGACGGTCGGGGCAGTGTGGTCGGGGTGTTCCTCGGCCGGCGCAAGATCCCGGGCATGTCTCCGGGGCGGCGCGTCATGCTCGCCGGGGTCGCCGGCAAGGACGGCAACCGCTACCTCGTGTACAACCCCGAGTACCAGCTCCTCGGCTGAGCCTCCCGCGGGGGCTCGTCACTCCTCGCCGGTCAGGATGCCGCGGACGTTCTCCTCGGAGTCCGGCGTCACCATCGCCAGCACCTCATCGCCGATCTCGAAGACGGTGTCGCCACGGGGCATCACGACGTGCTCGCCGCGGACGACGGCGACGACGGTGGCATCGCGGGGCATGTCGACGTCCTTGAGCGCGCGATCGACCACCGGCGCGTTCTCGGCGAGCGTCACCTCGACGAGACGGGCGAGCCCGCGCTCGAACTGGAGGATGCGCACGAGACGGCCCACGCTCACCGCCTCCTCCACGAGTGCGGTGATGAGGTGGGGGGTCGACACCGAGAGGTCGACGCCCCAGTTCTCGTTGAACATCCACTCGTTCTTCGGGTGGTTGACCCGGGCGATCACCCGTGGGACCGCGAACTCCTGCTTGGCGAGGAGCGAGATCACGAGGTTGTCCTCGTCGTCGCCGGTGGCGGCCACCACGACGTCGCAGCGCTCGAGGCCGGCCTCCTTCAGGGACGACACCTCGCACGCGTCGGCAATGAACCATTCGACGCCTTCGTCGGCGACCGCGCGTTCGACCACGGCCGGGTTCTGCTCGATGAGTTGCACTTCGTGCCCGGCGGCGCGCAGATCGTTGGCGATGAAGAGACCGACGTTCCCCGCGCCGGCGATCGCGACCCGCATCGCTACGCCTCCGGTCCGTGCTCGAGGCGCTCGCGCAGGGCGTCCATGGCGTTGACGTCGACGACAAAGTGGAGCATGTCGCCTTCCTGACCGACGAGCTTGGGGCCCGCGATCTGCGCCTCGCCCAACCTCGTCACCGCCGTCAGCAGGAAGCGCCCGGGCTCGTTCAGCGACGCGAGCTTCTTGCCGCCCCAGTTGGACGGCAGCACTCGCTCGACGAGGCTCACCCGGGCACTCGGGTCGATCCAGTCGTGGGGCTGCTCGCCGGGGAGGAGCCGCCTCAACACCTGGTCGGTCGTCCACGACACGGTGGCGACCGTCGGGATGCCCAAACGCTGGTAGATCACCGCCCGGCGGGGGTCGTAGATGCGGGCGACGACCCGCTCGATCCCGAAGGACTCCCGGGCGATGCGGGCGACGAGGATGTTGGAGTTGTCGCCGTTGGTCACGGCGGCCAGCGCGCCGGCGCGGTCGATGCCGGCCTCCTCGAGGGTGTCGCGGTCGAACCCGAAGCCGACGACCCGGTGTCCGGCGTACCCGGCGGGGAGCCGTCGGAACGCGTTCGCGTTCTTGTCGATCACGGCGACCGTGTGGCCGGACTTCTCGAGCGTGCCGGCGAGCTCGCTCCCGACCCGGCCGCAGCCGACGACCACCACGTGCACCGCGCCCTCCAGGCAGCTCGGACGGCTGGATGTTATGACGCGGCAGCACGATCAGCGAAGCAGCGGCATGGCATGCTGGCCCGAGCGGGCTGACCGGAGGGTCGGCCCTCGTCAGATTCCGGCGTCATCGAATCCCCGGGGGCGGGGTGGCGATCCTCAAGCGACTGCTGGTCGGGCGGCCACTGGCGACCGTCGAGCAAGAGCACCAGCGCATACCGAAGACGATCGGGCTCGCGGTGTTCTCCTCCGACGCGATCTCGTCGACGGCGTACGCGACCGAGGAGATCCTGTTCGTCACCGCCGTGGGCGCGTCGAGCCTGGCGCTCGGACTCGACACGCTCGTGCCGATCGGGATCGCGGTCGCGATCCTCCTGGCGATCGTGTGCACGTCGTACCGGCAGACGATCTTCGCCTATCCGAGCGGCGGCGGGAGCTACATCGTCAGCCGCGAGAACCTCGGCGAGACTCCCTCGCTCATCGCGGGCGGATCCTTGCTTGTCGACTACATCCTGACCGTCGCGGTGTCGATCTCGGCCGGCGTCGCTGCCATCGTCTCGATCCCCGCGTTCCAGGGACTCGCGACGCATCGCGTCGAGCTCGGCCTTGCGCTGATCGCGTTCATCGCCATCGCCAACCTGCGGGGCATCAAGGAATCCGGGCGGTTGTTCGCGGCGCCGACCTACATCTACGTCGTTGTGCTGGCCGCGCTGGTCGGCATCGGCCTGTTCCGCAGCTACTTCGGCCACATCGACCAGGTGCCGTTCGACCGGCACGCGTTCGCCGGCACCCGTGAATTCGGCGGGACCCTGGGGTTGTTCCTGATCCTGAAGGGGTTCTCGTCGGGCGCGGTGGCGCTGACCGGCGTCGAGGCGATCAGCAACGGTGTTCCCGCGTTCAAGAGACCCGAGTCGAGGAACGCCGCCACCACGCTCGTCGCGATGGGGACGATCCTCGGCACGCTCTTCTTCGGGACCGCGCTGCTCGCCCACCAGCTGCACCCCTACCCGAGCCACGAGAAGACGGTCATCTCGCAGCTGGGCCTGGTTGTGTTCGGAAACGGCCCCGTCTTCGTGCTCCTGCAGTTCGCGACGGCTGCGATCCTCACGCTCGCCGCCAACACCGCCTACGCGGACTTCCCGAGGCTCTCGTCGATCATCGCCCGGGACGGCTATCTCCCCCGGCAGCTTGCCAACCGCGGCGATCGGCTGGTGTTCTCGAACGGCATCCTCGTGCTCTCGGGGATGGCCGCCCTGCTCATCATCGCGTTCGGCGGGATCACCAACGCGCTGATCCCGCTCTATGCGGTCGGCGTGTTCACGTCGTTCACGTTGTCGCAGACCGGCATGGTGATCCACCACCTCCGGCTGCGAGAGCCCGCGTGGAAGCGCAACACGGTGATCAACGCGGTCGGCGCCGTGGCCACCGGCATCGTCACGCTGATCGTCGCGATCACGAAGTTCACGAGCGGCGCGTGGGTGCCGATCATCGTGATCCCGGCGATCGTCGTGCTCTTCAGGGGCATCCACCGCCACTACGAGCGGGTGCGGAGACAGCTGATCGTCCCGCCCGACTACCGGCCTCCGGCGATGAACCACACCGTCGTCGTCCTGGTCGGAGGCATGCACCGGGGGGTGCTCGACGCCCTCGCGTACGCGAAGTCCCTGAACCCGACTCGCGTCATCGCCGTCACCGTCGTGTCGGACGAGGAGCAACAGGAGAACATCGAGCGGGCCTGGGCCGAACGCAACATCGACGTCCCGCTGGAGATCGTCTACGACCCCTACCGGGAGGTCACGAGGCCGATCCTTCGCTACATCGACGAGATCGACGCACGCTGGGATAACGACATCGTCACCGTGCTGATCCCCGAGTTCGTGGTCGACCACTGGTGGGGCCACCTGCTCCACAACCAGACAGCGCTGCTGCTCAAGGGCCGGCTGCTGTTCCGCAAGGGGACGGTGGTCACCTCCATCCCGTATCACCTGCACGAGGCGAGCCGGGACGGGGACTCGCAGTAATCTGCCCGCCGGCGAGCGCCGGCCGGACGGCAGCGGCCCCAGAGGGGCCCGGGGGGAAGGAGCCCGTACACCAGATGTCTCAGATCGTCACGCTCGCAGCCGAAGGCGGCTACCAGGTCTTCAACCTGGCGGGTGGCGAGTGGTTCTGGCTGATCCTCTCCGCCTGCACCGCGATCCTCGCCATCGTGATCGGCTTCGTGCTCCGCCAGGGAGTGCTCGCGGCCGACGAGGGCACCCCGACGATGATCGAGATCGCACGGTCGATCCAGGTGGGCGCGATGGCCTACCTGCGGCGGCAGTTCAAGACGATCGCGATCATCATCATCCCGGTCGCCGCCATCGTCTTCGTCACGTCGACCAAGGTGATCGAGCCGAACGGCACCGAGGCGCTGTCGTTCGCGCAGTCGGGGCTGTTCCGCACGCTGGCGTTCATCGGCGGCTGCTTCTTGTCCGGCCTCACGGGCTTCATCGGGATGAGCCTCGCGGTGCGCGGCAACGTCCGTACCGCCGCCGCCGCCAAGGCCGGCTCGCTCCCGGCCGCGCTCAAAGTCGCGTTCCGCAGCGGTGGCGTAGCCGGGATGTACACGGTCGGCCTGGGCCTGCTCGGGGCGACCGTGATCATCATGATCTTCCAGAACTCCGCCACCGCCATCCTCATCGGCTTCGGGTTCGGCGGGTCGCTCCTGGCGCTGTTCATGCGCGTTGGCGGCGGGATCTTCACGAAGGCCGCCGATGTCGGCGCCGACCTGGTCGGCAAGGTCGAGCAGGGCATCCCCGAGGACGACCCGCGCAACCCGGCGACGATCGCCGACAACGTGGGCGACAACGTCGGCGACTGCGCCGGGATGGCCGCCGACCTGTTCGAGAGCTACGAGGTGACCCTGGTCGCGTCGATCATCCTCGGTGTCGCCGCCTTCAACTCGATCGGCGCCAACCCCGCGCTCGGCCTCATCTTCCCCGTCGCCGCGCGCGCCATCGGCGTGCTCGCCTCGATCGTCGGCGTGTTCTCGGTCCGAGCTACCGACCGCGATCGCAGCGCGATGGCTCCGATCAACCGCGGCTTCTTCACCGCCAGCATCCTGACCGTGATCGGCACGCTTTTGGTCGCCCTGCTCTACATCGGGAACGACCACGACAACGAAGGCTGGAAGGTCTTCGGCGCCGTCGTCGCCGGGCTCGTTCTCGCCCAGGTGGTCAGCCGGCTCACCGAGCACTTCACCTCGACCGACAAGGAGCCCGTCCAGGAGATCGCCGACTCTGCTCGCACCGGACCGGCCACGACAATCCTGTCCGGGACGAGCACCGGGCTGGAGTCGACGGTCTGGGCGATCGTCGCGATCTCCGTCGCCATCGGCGTCGCGATCGTCCTCGGGCACGGCAACATCGAGTTCTCCTTCTATTTAGTGGCGCTCACGGGCATGGGCATGCTCGCGACCACGGGCGTCGTCGTCTCCGAGGACACGTTCGGGCCCGTCGCCGACAACGCGGCGGGTATCGCGGAGATGTCGGGCGAGTTCGGGGGCGAGCCCGAGCGGATCATGGTGAGCCTCGACGCGGTCGGGAACACGACGAAGGCCGTCACCAAGGGTTTCGCCATCGGGTCCGCCGTCATCGCCGCCGTGGCCTTGTTCGCGTCTTTCGTCGAGACCATCGGCAGCGAGCTGAACCTGAGGGAGACGGGCTCGGCGCTGTTCGGCGCGGCCCAGACGCAGATCAACGTGGCCGACCCGGAGACGTTCATCGGCCTGCTCGTCGGCGGGTCGATCGCGTTCTTAGTCAGCGCGCTCTTGATCCGAGCCGTCGGCCGCAGCGCCGGCACAGTGGTGCAGGACGTCCGTGAGCAGTTCTCCGACGGCCAGATCATGGCCGGGACCAAGCAGCCCGACAGCGGCCGGATCGTCGACATCTGCACCGCCGCCTCGCTGCGCGAGCTCGCGCCGCCGGCGCTGCTCGCCGTGCTCACGCCCGTGATCATCGGCTTCGGGATGAACTACCTCGCGCTCGGCGCGTTCCTCGCTGCCGTGATCCTCACCGGCCAGCTCATGGCCGTGTTCCTCACCGTGTCCGGCGGGGCGTGGGACAACGCCAAGAAGTACATCGAGGACGGCCACTACGGCGGGAAGGGCTCCGAGACGCACAAGGCCGCCGTGATCGGCGACACCGTCGGCGACCCGTTCAAGGACACCGCGGGCCCCGCGCTCAACCCGTTGATCAAGGTCATGAACCTCGTGTCGCTGCTGATCCTGCCGGCGGTGATCAGCCTGCGCGACAACAACCCCGCCCGCTGGACCATCGCGGGCGCCGCGCTCGTCGTTGTGCTCGTGGCGATCGGGTTCTCCAAGCGCAAGGTCGGCGGCTTCGCCGAGGAGGCCGAAGTCGTCGAGGGAGCCGCGCCCGAGCCCGAACCGGCTGGCACGACGACGCCGAACTGAGCGCTTAGCTCGCGGGAAAGAACCGTCTCGGAATGGCCGAGCTCAGCCGGCGAACTGCATCGCTGCTCCGAGGGTCGAGTCTCGACGGATCCACGAACGCGTAGTTGAGGTTGCCGCGCCGATCCATCGCACCCAGGCGGACAAGCGACGAACAGACGGCCTCCTCGAGATCGGGATCATCGTGGACTCGACTGTCGGCGAGTCGGGAGGCAAGCGGACCGACCGCCCGGCGGTCACCCATCGCGCCGAGGTCATCTGCCAGCGTCTCGATCTCGTCGGGGTTCTTGGTCAGGAGCAGTTGCACGATGGCGCGCTCGACCGAGTCGTCAGCTTGCATGACGCTCGCGTTCCCGCTGTCGTGTGGATTCGGACAGACGCACCCGGGCGTAGTCGTCTTCGCTGTGGTGCTCGCGGCTTCCGTCCCAGAACAGCACGCTCACCGTCGACCCCCGGTGCTCGACGGTCACTACCTTGTGCTCCTGGTCGTTTCCGTTTTCGCCGATGACGGTCGCCCCAGGGCGGAGCAGCCCCCAACGGACTTGCACGGTCTTCGACTTCTTCATTTCCGCGCTCCTCGTGTCGCCCTCCTCGAGCGTCGACGTAGTAGGTCCCTACATCAGTAGCGCGCGTTGTCCCGTACGGAAGCGCAGTTGACAACCCGTTAACAGGTCGTTCGCAGATCTTGACGCCCTGTTGAGACGGGCTCCCTCGGGCGGGCGTCGTTTGTGGTCCGTCAAGGCTGCCGGGCCGGGCGTCAACAAGGCATCAGGCCCCCTTCTCACGGCGGCGATCGCCGCGTATACATCGAGGCTGCACGAGCGAACCCGAGGAGAGTCATGGCTGATGTGTGGGTACTGCTCCTGATCGTCGCGTTCTTCGCGCTGTGCGTGGCGTTCGTGCGCGGCTGCGCGAGGATCATCGGACCTGACGACGCCGACGAGCTCGCTCCGCCCCCGCCCGAGGGCGACACGGAACGTGAGCCGGTCGGGGTAGCGCGGTGAGGGGCGAGAACATCGCCGGCCTCGTCCTGGCGATCCTGCTCGGCCTGTACCTGGTGGCAGCCCTGCTGTTCCCGGAACGGTTCTGATGACGGCTGCCGGCTGGGCGCAACTGATTGCCCTCATCGTCCTTATCGGCGCGACCGCGCCGCTGCTCGGGCGGTACATGGCCAACGTGTACGAGGGCGGGCCTTCGCGCCTCGACCGCGTCTTCGGGCCGGTCGAGCGGCTCATCTACCGCGCCTGCCGGATCGATCCGGAACGCGAGCAGCGGTGGAACGTCTACGCGCTGTCAGTGCTCGCGTTCAGCGTCGTCGGCATCGTGCTGCTGTACCTGATCCAGCGCATCCAGAGCGGCCTGCCGTTCAACCCGACCGACATGGCCAACGTCGCGCCGGCGCTGTCGTTGAACACGGCGGTCAGCTTCGTGACCAACACGAACTGGCAGAGCTACGCCGGTGAGAGCACTCTGAGCCATCTCACCCAGATGACGGGTCTCACCGTCCAGCAGTTCGTGTCTGCGGCAGCGGGCATGGCGGTGATGGCGGCGCTGATCCGGGGCCTGTCGCGCGCCGGTCAGCGCACGATCGGCAACTTCTGGGTCGATCTCGTGCGTACGACGATCCGCATCCTGGTTCCGATCGCGTTCGTGTTCGCGATCGTGCTCGTGGCGACCGGCGTGATCCAGAACACCCATGGCTTCACCCAGGTGCACACCGTCGCCGGCGCCACCCAGAAGGTCCCGGGGGGCCCCAACGCCAGCATGGAATCGATCAAGATGATCGGCACCAACGGCGGCGACTTCTTCAACGTGAACTCGGCGCACCCGTTCTCGAACCCGACCAAGTTCAGCGACTTCCTCGAGATCTACTCCATCCTCATCATCCCGTTCGCGCTGGCCTTCACGTTCGGACGGATGGTCAAGGACAAGCGGCAGGGCTACGCCGTGTTCTCGATCATGTTCGTGATCTGGCTTACTGCCAGCCTCCTCACGATCTTTCTCGAGGTCGGCGGCAACCCGAAGCTCGACGCACGTGGTGTGGGCGTCACGCAGACGGTCAGTGCGAGCTCACCGGGCGGCAACGCCGAAGGGAAGGAGGTCCGGTACGGCCCGAGCGCGTCCGGATTGTGGGCCGCGTCTACGACCGGCACCTCCAACGGTTCGGTCAACGCGATGCACGACAGCTTCACGCCCGCCGGCGGCATGATCCCGCTCGTGCACATGAAGCTCGGGGAGGTCAGCCCGGGCGGCGTCGGCGTCGGTCTGAACGGGCTGCTGATACTCGCCATCCTCTCTGTCTTCATCGCCGGTCTCATGGTCGGGCGCACTCCCGAGTACTTGGGCAAGAAGATCCAGGCCGCCGAGGTGAAGCTCGTCGCGATCTACATCCTCGTGATGCCCGCGGTCGTGCTGATCTTCATCGCCATCTCGACGTTCGTGAGATCCGTGAGTGACGTGTCGCTCCTGAATCCGGGATCGCACGGGTTCACGGAGCTCATCTACGCGTTCACATCGGCAGGGAACAACAACGGCTCGGCGTTCGCGGGCATCACTGCGAACACGGCCTGGATGAACACAGCGCTGGCCGTGACCATGCTGGTAGGCCGGTTCTTCCTCATCATCCCGACCCTTGCGCTCGCGGGCGTGCTCGTGCGCAAGCGCCGGGTCCCGCCATCGGCAGGCACGTTCCCGACACACACACCGCTCTTCGTCGTGCTCGTCATCGGCGTCGTGCTGATCGTCGCCGCCCTGACCTTCCTACCCGTCCTCGCGCTCGGCCCCATCGTCGAGCAGCTCGGGATCTGATCGAGGAGCATCGGCACATGGCGCGTGACTCCAACTTCGTGGAGCCGAAGATGCTTCGGCGAGCAATCGTCGACAGCTTCATCAAGCTCAATCCGCGGACGCTGATGCGCAACCCGGTGATGTTCGTCGTCGGAGTGGGCTCCGTGCTGACGACGATCCTGTTCTTCAAGGACTTCGGCTCGTCTTCGACGAACGAGAACGTCTTTGTGGGCCTGGTCGCCTTGTTCCTGTGGTTCACGGTGCTGTTCGCGAACTTCGCCGAGGCCGTCGCCGAAGGCCGAGGAAAGGCGCAGGCCGACACGCTGCGGAAGACGCGCTCAGAGACACTCGCTCGTCGACGCCACCCGGACGGCACGATCGACGAGGTCCCGAGCACCGCGCTCGACGTCGGCGACGAGTGCGTCGTGAGCGCGGGGGAGATCATCCCGTCCGACGGCGAGGTGATCGAGGGCATCGCGAGCGTCGACGAGTCCGCCATCACCGGTGAGTCTGCGCCGGTCATCCGCGAATCAGGTGGTGACCGCTCGGCCGTCACCGGGGGCACTCGGGTCCTGTCCGACGAGATCGTGGTGCGAATCACGGCTCGCGCGGGGGAGACCTTCCTGGATCGGATGATCGCTCTCGTCGAGGGGTCCGAGCGCAAGAAGACCCCGAACGAGATCGCGCTCAACATCCTCCTCGCGGGACTCACCATCATCTTCCTTCTCGCGACTGTGACGCTCCAGCCGTTCGCGATGTTCGCCAACGCCGAGCAGACCGTCGTCATCCTCGTTGCGCTGCTGGTCTGTCTCATTCCCACGACGATCGGCGCGTTGCTCTCGGCCATCGGCATTGCCGGGATGGACCGGCTCGTGCGCCGCAACGTGCTCGCCATGAGTGGTCGCGCCGTCGAAGCAGCGGGGGACTGCGCCACTCTCCTGCTCGACAAGACGGGCACGATCACGTTCGGGAACCGCGAGGCTGACGCGTTCATCCCCGCCAACGGCGTGACCGAGCAGGAGTTCGCCGACGCGGCGCAGCTCTCGAGCCTCGCGGACGAGACGCCCGAAGGACGGTCGATCGTCGTGTTCGCGAAAGAGCGCTACGGACTGCGCGAGCGCGAGCTCATCGGCGCCGATCTCGTTCCCTTCACGGCGCAGACGCGCATGAGCGGTGTGGATATGGACGGACGATCGGTCCGCAAGGGCGCGGCCGACGCGGTTCGCCGCTGGGTGGAGGAACAGGGCGGCGTCGTCCCCCCAGAACTCGGCGACACGGTCGACTCGATTGCGGCGCAGGGCGGAACGCCGCTCGTGGTCGCCGAGGCCGGCGCGGCGGAGGGTTCCCCCCACCCTCCGCGCGCGTTGGGTGTCGTCTACCTCAAGGACATCGTCAAGCCCGGCATCGCCGATCGTTTCGCCGACCTGCGGCGCATGGGCATCCGCACGGTCATGATCACCGGCGACAACCCCCGCACTGCAGCCTTCATCGCCAAGGAAGCGGGTGTCGACGACTATCTCGCCGAAGCGACGCCCGAAGACAAGATGGAGCTGATCAAGAGCGAGCAACGGGGCGGGAGACTCGTTGCAATGACGGGTGACGGCACCAACGACGCCCCTGCGCTCGCGCAGGCCGACGTCGCCGTGGCAATGAACACCGGTACTCAGGCGGCCAAGGAAGCCGGGAACATGGTCGACCTGGAGTCGGACCCGACGAAGCTCATCGACATCGTGGAGATCGGCAAGCAGCTGCTGATCACGCGCGGATCATTGACCACGTTCTCGATCGCCAACGACGTCGCCAAGTACTTCGCCATCATCCCGGCGATGTTCGCCGGCTTCGCCAGTCTGAGCGTTCTCGATCGTCTGAACGTCATGCAGCTCCAGACACCGCGTTCCGCCATCCTGTCCGCAGTCATCTTCAACGCCATCATCATCGTGATGCTGATCCCCCTGGCGTTGCGGGGTGTGAAGTTCATTCCGACGTCTGCTTCTCATCTCTTGCGGCGCAACCTGCTGATCTACGGCGCCGGCGGCGTGATCGCGCCCTTCATCGGCATCAAGCTCATCGACATCGTCATCTCGGCATTGGGAGTCTCGTAGATGCGACGCCAATTCATCCCCGCCGTCCTGTCGATGATCGTCTTCACGCTGGTGCTCGGCATCGGCTACGGGCTCCTCGTGACGGGCGTTGCCCAGATCCCGGGCTTGCAGGACAAGGCCAACGGCTCCTTCGTGCAGCGCAAGGGGAAGGATGTCGGCTCGAGCCTGATCGGGCAGGCGTTCGTCGACAAGGACGGCAACGCGATCAAGAAGTACTTCCAGTCACGGCCTTCTGCTGCGTCCGGCGTGGACGGGAAGACATCCGCCGGGTACGACCCGACCCTCAGCGTGGGCTCGAACCTCGGGCCCTCCAATCCTGCCCTCGTCGGCTTCATCCCGGGCTTCAACACGGTCGATCTCAACGGGAACTCGTCCAAGACCAACCCGTTCGCGAGCCCTGACGATCCGTACTGCGTTCCGGACGACAAGGACGGCAAGGTGGTCGTGAGCCCGACCGCCGACACCAAGTACAAGAAGAACGACGACGGGTCGTACGTTTGCGACACGAACACGGTGCCGCAGCGCACGCTGGCGTACCGGGAGCTGAACGGCCTCGGGCGCGCCACGAAGGTCCCCGTCGACGCCGTGACCGCGTCGGCGTCCGGCCTCGACCCGGACATCTCGGTGGCCAACGCACGGCTCCAGGCGAAGCGCGTCGCGACCGAGCGCGGCCTTCCGGTGGCGCGCGTGCGCGCGTTGATCGACGACCACACCTCGGGACGGGATCTCGGGATCCTCGGCGAGAAGACCGTCAACGTCCTGGACCTCAATCTCGCCCTGGACCAGCAGAAATCGTGAGCACCTAGGAAGCGCTATGGCGCGTGGTCAGGCATCATGACCAGCCGGGTCCTCGTCGTCGACGACGAGACTCAGATCCGGCGCACAGTCGGGATCAACCTCCGGGCTCGCGGGTTCGACGTCGACCTCGCCGAGACGGGCGAAGAAGCCCTCGACCTGGCGGTCCGCCACCGTCCCGATGTCGTCGTCGTCGATCTCGGCCTCCCCGGCATCGGAGGCGTCGAGGTCATCGAAGGCATCCGAGGCTGGAGCCGGGTCCCGATCATCGTCCTGTCCGTCCGTGACACAGAGGCCGACAAGGTCGCCGCCCTCGACGCCGGCGCCGACGACTACGTCACCAAGCCGTTCGGGATGGACGAGCTCTTGGCGAGGCTCCGGGCCGCGCTCCGGCGAGTGATCCCCGTCGCCGACGAGGCGGCGATCGAAACCGGTGACTTCACGATCGACCTCGCCGCCAAGCGCGTCACCCGCAACGGCGAGGAGGTGCGGTTGACCCCGACGGAATGGCAACTCGTCGAGGTCTTGGTGCGCAACCGCGGCAAGCTCGTTCCCCAGCACCAACTCCTCCAGGAGGTCTGGGGTCCCGAGTACCAAGACGAAACGGGAAACCTGCGCGAGTACATCGCCCGGCTCCGACGGAAGCTCGAGCCGGAACAGTCCCGGCCTCGATACTTCACGACCGAGGCCGGTCTCGGCTATCGCTTCGACGCTGCCGAGTAACGGGCGTCGTAGGCTTTCACCATGGCTCGTGGAAGGCTGCGTGTGTATCTGGGCGCTGCGCCCGGCGTCGGCAAGACCTTCGCCATGCTCAACGAAGGCTGGCGCGGGAGGCACCGCGGCAAGGACATCGTCGTCGGCTACGTCGAAACCCACGGTCGCGCCAACACAGAGGCGCAGATTCGGGATCTCGAGGTCGTGCCCCGGAAGAAGATCGAGTACCGCGGGAAGCAGTTCGAGGAGATGGACGTCGATGCCGTCCTCGCCCGGAAGCCGCAGGCCGTTCTGGTGGACGAGATCGCCCACACGAATGTCCCGGGCTCGCGGAACGAGAAGCGGTGGCAGGACGTCAACGAGCTGCTCGACGCGGGGATCGACGTCGTGACGACGCTGAACATGCAGCACCTCGAGTCGGTCAACGACGTCGTCGAGCGGATCACGGGAGTCAAGCAGCACGAGACCATTCCGGACGCGATCGTCCGGGCCGCCGAGCAGGTCGAGCTCGTCGACATGACCCCGGAGGCGCTCCGCCGTCGCATGGCGCACGGCAACATCTACCCGCCGGAGCGGATCGACGCGTCGCTCGCCAACTACTTCCGACCCGGCAACCTCGCCGCGCTCCGGGAGCTCGCCCTGCTCTGGGTGGCCGACAAGGTCGACGAGTCATTACAGGACTACATGGACGACCACGGGATCCGGGGGCCATGGGAGACGCGCGAGCGCACGGTCGTGGCGATCACCGGAGCACCGGGCGGGGAAGCGCTCATCCGGCGTGCGGCACGGATGGCGATGCGCGCTCACGCCGAGCTGTTCGGCGTGCACGTGCGCTCGAACGACGGGCTCACGGGCCCTCCGAAGCAGCTGCTCGACGAGCATCGAGCACTGCTGACTGAGCTCGGAGGCACGTACCACGAGATCGTCGGTGACGATGTCGGCAAGGCTTTGATCGAGTTCGCGCGCGCCGAGAACGCCACGCAGCTCGTCCTCGGTGCCAGCCGCCGGTCGCGCTGGGTCGAGCTCACCCGCGGCTCCGTGATCAACCGTGTGATCCGCGCGTCCGGCTCCATCGACGTCCACGTGATCTCGAGTGAGGAGCCCGCGCCAGAAGCCCCGTTTCGCCGGCCTCGCGGACGGCGAACACTCCCGGTGCGCCGTCAGGTGGCCGGGGCGCTGCTGGGCGTGGTCCTCCTCCCGTTGCTCACCCTCGTCATGGCCACCATGCGGGACGGCCTCGATCTGCCCGCCACGTTGCTTCTCTACCTCCTCGCCGTCGTCACGATCGCCGCCGTCGGTGGGGTATGGCCCGCGCTCGGAGCGAGTGTGGCCGCGTTCCTTCTCGCGAACTTCTACTTCATTGCGCCCCTCCACGAGTTTGCGATCCACGCGGGGAAGGATGTCATCGCGCTCGTCGTGTTCCTGCTGGTGGCAGGGGTCGTGAGCGGATTCGTGCACTTCGCGGCGCGGCGTTCGGCCGAAGCGTCTCGGGCGCGTGCCGAAGCCGAGACCCTCGCGCGGCTCGGCGGCCAGCTCATGGTCGAAGAGGATCCGCTGCCGCTGCTCATCAGCACGCTGCGCACCGCCTTCGGCCTCGGAGGGATCGCCGTCTTGCAACGCAGCGGAGACGGCTGGGTTGTCGAGACGTCGACCGGGGCACCGGTTCCGCAGAGCCCGGAAGAGGGCGACCTCAGCATCCCCATCGACGCAGAGATGGAGCTGGTCGTGGTCGGGCCGGGGCTCGCGGCCGAGGACCTCGCGCTCCTCCAGGCGTTCACCGGCCAGCTCGCGCTCGCGCTCGAGCGCCGGCAGCTGCGGGCCGAGGCGGCGGTGGCCGCGGGACTGGCGGAAGCCAACGACCTGCGGGCCGCCCTCCTTGCCGCGGTGTCCCACGATCTGCGCACACCGCTCTCGTCGATCAAGGCCGCGGCGACCAGCCTGCTCCAGCAGGACGTCGACTGGACGCCCCAGGCGACGCACGAGCTGCTCGCCACGATCGACGAGGAGTCCGATCGGCTGAACACGCTCGTCGGCAACCTGCTCGACATGAGCCGACTCCAGAGCGGCGCTCTCCAACTGGTCATGCGGGACGTCGGCCTCGAGGAGGTCGTACCGGCGGCGATCAAAGGGCTCGGCGAACGGGCGCAGACGGTTGAAGTGAGCGTCGAGGAGACGATGCCGCGCGTTCACGCCGACGCCGCCCTCCTCGAGCGAGCCGTCGCCAACATCGTCGGCAACGCGCTCTCGTGGTCTCCGCCCGACCACCCCGTCCGGGTCGATGCGTGCGCCGTCGGCGACCGGGTCGACCTTCGCGTCGTCGACCGCGGCCCGGGCATTCCTCCCGATCAACGCGACCGCATGTTCCAGCCATTTCAACGGCTCGGCGATCAGTCGAACGACGGTGGCACCGGTCTCGGCCTGGCGGTCGCGCGCGGCTTCGTCGACGCTATGGGCGGTGAGATCACCGTCGAGGACACGCCGGGCGGCGGCCTCACCGTTGTCGTCAGTCTCGAAGCCTCGGCATGAGCCGGGTGCTCGTCGTCGACGACGAGCCGCAGATCCGGCGAGCACTCTCGATCAACTTGCGCGCCCGCGGGTACGACGTCGAGGTCGCGCAAGACGGCGAGCGGGCCCTCGAGCTTGCGGCGCGCAAGCACCCCGACGTCGTCGTCCTCGACCTCGGCTTGCCGGGGATCGACGGCGTGGACGTCATTCGAGGACTACGGGGCTGGACGCAGGTTCCGATCGTCGTCCTGTCCGTGCGCGACGCCGAGGACGACAAGGTCGCCGCGCTCGACGCCGGCGCCGACGACTTTGTCACGAAGCCGTTCGGAATGGACGAGCTCCTCGCCCGCTTGCGCGCTGCGTTGCGTCGTACGGCGCCGGCAGAAGAGGACGCGGTAATCGATACCGCCGACTTCACGATCGATCTCGCCGCCAAGAAGGTCCAGCGCAACGGCGAAGAGGTGCGGCTCACCCCTACCGAGTGGCACCTCGTGGAGGTCCTCGTCCGCAACCGCGGCCGCCTCGTCGCGCAGACGCAGCTGCTGCAAGAGGTCTGGGGACCCCAGTACCACGACGAGACCAACTATCTGCGGGTGTTCATGGCCCAGGTCCGCCGCAAGCTGGAGCCCGAGCCCGCCCACCCGCGTTACTTCATCACCGAGCCCGGCATGGGGGACCGCTTCGAACCCTGAGGGTGGAACAGCGGAATCTAGCGGGATCCTGACGCCCGGCTCGGCGGTCTTGACGCGTCCTTAACGCGTTTTCGAGGGTTCGCTACGTGACCATGGTGACGCCCGCGCCGCTTCCGACAGCGGGCCCGTGACCGGGAGGCCACTGGCGTGTTGACCGACAAGGCCGAGCCGCGACCGCTGCCGCTCCAGCCGTCGACCGAGCTCCCTCGCGACAGCGTCGGCTACCGCGTCAAGCGGAAGCTCCTCGGCCCACCTCTGCACACCGAGCAGCTCGATCACGAGCGGCTCGGAAAGCCGACCGCCCTCGCTGTCTTCGCGTCGGACAACTTGTCTTCGTCGGCGTATGCGACCGAGGAGATCCTCCGCGTCCTCGTTCCCGCCGTTGGGATCGCCGCCTTCGCGCTCGTCGTCCCGATCACAGTCGCGATGTTGGTGGTGCTCGGCTTCCTGATCCTCTCGTACCGACAGACGATCAAGGCGTATCCGACGGCCGGCGGCGCCTACATGGTGACGAGAGACAACTTCGGGTTGTTGCCCGCGCAGGTCGCGGGGGTCGCGCTCCTCACCGACTATGTGCTCACGGTGTCGGTATCGGTCGCGGCCGGCACGGCGGCCGTGGCGTCGGCGTTCCCGATGCTGACGCCTTTCGCCGTGCCGATCTCGATCTCTTTCGTCATCCTCATCGCGTTCGGCAACCTCCGGGGCGTCCGCGAGTCCGGGCGCGTCTTCGCCGTTCCGACGTACTTCTTCATCGTCAACATGCTCGTGCTTCTGGGCTGGGGCCTGTACCAGCTCATGAACGGAGGGCTTCCCGAGGCGTCCCACAACGCCGCGGGCGTGGTTCACTTCGGCCAGCAGGGCAACGGCATCCTGCTCGGGGCGACACTGTTCGTGGTGCTCCACGCCTTCGCGTCCGGGGGTGCCGCAGTCACCGGGGTCGAGGCGATCTCGAACGGCGTCCCCGCCTTCAAGAAGCCGGCGTGGAAGAACGCCCGCACAACGCTCGTCATCATGGGCACGCTCCTCGGCGCGATGTTCCTCGGGCTGTCGGTGCTCGCCTCGCACATGCACGTCGCGCCGTACGCTCAGGGCACTCCGACCGTGATCTCGCAAATCGGAGACCTCGTGTACGGCGGCAGCCCGTTGGGCCGGCTGCTGTACTTCGCTCTGCAGGCGGGCACGATGCTGATCCTCGTCCTCGCCGCCAACACGAGCTTCGCCGACTTTCCCCGTCTGGCGTCGTTCCACGCCGGCGACAACTTCATGCCCCGGCAGCTCACGAAGCGGGGACACCGCCTCGTGTTCTCGAACGGGATCATCTTCTTGACCGTGGCGTCGATCGTCTTGCTCCTGCTCACCGGGGCCAAGGTCGATCGCCTGATCCCGCTCTATGCGATCGGCGTGTTCACGTCGTTCACGCTGTCCCAGGCCGGCATGGCCAAGCATCACATCACCCAGAAGGAGCCGGGCTGGCGGTTCGGGCTCTTCGTGAACGGCACCGGTGCGGTGATGTCGCTGATCGTCGACGCGGTCATCGCCGTCACGAAGTTCGCCCACGGCGCATGGCTCGTCGTGGTGCTCGTCCCGGTGATGGTGGTGTTCCTCGTACGCCTTGCTCGCCAGTACGAACGGGAGGGAAGCAAATTGGACGTCAACGTCCCGGCCGCGGTGCGGGCCCCGATCATGCGGCGGCTCGCCGTTCTCGTGTTCATCGACCGCCTCGACCTGGCGGCCGCTCGAGCCCTCCAGTTCGGGCGGTCGCTGCACCCGGACGACCTGCGAGCCGTGCACTTCGTCGTCGATCAACAGCGCGGCGACGAGCTGGCCGAGTCGTGGCGCGAGCACGGGCTCGCGAGCATCGCGCTCGAGCTGGTGGACAGTCCTGATCGTCGCCTGAGCCGAAGCGCGATGACGACCGTCGCGCATGCCCTGGCCGACGGCCAAACCGAGGTGTGCGTCGTCCTACCGGACCGCCGGTACGGCGGGTTCTGGCGCCGCATCCTCCACGACCAGACCGCCGAGACGCTGGCGCGCGATATCTCGAGGATGCAGCACGTGACCGTGACGACGGTGCCCTTCAATCTCGGCGAGGACGAGGGTGGCGTCGGCCCGACGCTCAACGAGTTTCACGCTCCGGATGGACGCAGCGAAGCTGGGGTTCGCAAGCCGAAGTCACCTGCACCGCGCGCCGCCGGGAACGGCGGTCGGAGCGCTGTCGCCGCGAAGCTGGGGACGGCGAGCGTCGTCATCGCCGACGTGGAGTGGCGTCAGCGTGTCCGCGTGACGGGCACGGTCAGCGCGCTACGCGTTCAGTCGATGTCGGGAACGTGCGCCCTCGAGTGCACGCTCGTCGACGACACGGGTGGCATCTCAGTGCTGTTCCTCGGGCGGCGGACCATCGCCGGCATCCAGATCGGGACACGACTGACGGTCGAAGGCATGGTCGTGGACCATCACGGCCGCCTCGCGATCATGAACCCCGTATACGAGATCAGCGCGTAGGCGAGTCTCCCAGCAGGGCCGGGTCAGCTCAGGAACGGGTCGTTCTCGCGATCGCCGTTCGTCTTGGGCGCGTCCAACTCGGCCGCCACCGCCGCGCCGAGCTGGTCCGAGATCGCGATGGCGACGATGCGTTCCTCGAGCGACACTCCGACGTCGGGCTCCGGCTCGAGCACGAGGCGTCCCACCTGCCGGCCGCGGCCGAGAACCGGGATCTCGACACCCTCGGCCGGGAGCGTGAACTCGCCGCGAACGATCCGCCGGCGCGGGATGTCGATGGACCCGTTGCGCCCGAGCCGCGGCAGCGGCGTGCCGAACGGCGGCTGCTCGAACGTGCACGCGCGGAGTGACAGGAGGTCGGTCAGCTCGGCGCGCACGGACTCCAACACGTCTTGCGCAGAGGCGCCCGCCGCGACCTGTTCCGCGACACGGTGCAAGCGGGTGATCTCGTCCTGCCCGCGCTTCTTCTGCCGGTGGCCGCGATGTGCCCACACGACGACCTCGCCGACGATCAGCCCGACTGCGAGGAGCAGCACGGTGGCGACGATGTCCTCGACTTCGTCGATCTTCAGAGATCCGTACGGCCGGGTGAGGAAGAAGTCGTACGACATGGCCGAGATGACGGCGGCCGTGAAGCCGGCCCATCGTCCGCCGAGCGCGGCGGCGAGCACCACCACGATGACGAACACGAGGGCGGCGTTGGACCTCGCCATGTGGTCGCGCACCGTGACGAGCAGGCTCGCTACGACGAGAGGACCGAGCGCCGCAAGGCCCAGACCGGCGACGACCAGTCGGTCGTCGGGTCCCTCGGGGAGTCGATCCCTTCGCATACCCCTGTGATACGCCCGCGCGGCCCACCCGGCAAACGGCCTGACGCCTTCCTAACCTCGCCCTTCTCGACCCTGACGCCTGCTTGACGGGACGGCGCCGAGGCCCGGGAGCTAGTCCTCGGTGACGGCCTCGCGCAGGTCGGCGGCCTGGGATTCGGCGTCGGCGGCGGACACCGCCGCAGCCGCGCGGGTGCGGCGGCGCTCCCGCCGCATTTCGATCAGGGGAGGAAGGATCGAGAGCACGACGATGACGGCGATGATCGGCAGGAGGTACTTGTCGATGTCGCTGCCGATGGCAGAACCGAGGATGTACCCCGCCACCGTCACGCCGACTGCCCAGACGAATCCGCCGATGACGTTGTAGGTCGTGAACGTGCGGCGGTTCATCTTGCCCACGCCCGCGAGCACTGGCGCGAACGTGCGCACGACCGGCACGAACCGTGCGAGAAGAATGGTCTTCGGCCCGTGCTTGTCGAAGAACTCCTTGGTGCGATCGACGTACCTCTGCTTGAAGATCCGCGAGTCGGGACGACGGAAGAGCGGCGGTCCCGCGCGGTGACCGATCGTGTACCCGACCTGGTCACCGATGACCGCGGCGAAGAAGCAGCCGATCGCGATCACCGCGATGTTGAGGTTGCCCTGTGACGCCAGGATGCCGCCGGTGAACAGCAGCGAGTCACCGGGGAGGAAGAACCCGATGAGCAACCCGGTCTCGGCAAAGATGATGAGAATGAGCCCGACCGTCGCCCACGGGCCGAACGAATCCAGGATGTCTCTGGGGTTCAGGCTCAGTGCCGCCAAGTGCATGGGTTGACACGATAGACAAGACCCACCGGGAGCAGGGATGCAGGGCGTTCACCGCAGGGAATGTTTGACACGGGCACCCGGTTCGTGGCACCACGGTGACGCCGACTTCCCCCGGTTGGCCCGCTCCTACCCATTCACACGAGGATTCCGCACGTGCCCAAGCCACTCGTGATCGTCGAGTCTCCGGCGAAGGCCCGCACCATCGCGGGCTACCTCGGCGCGGACTACGTGGTGGAGTCGAGCGTCGGGCACATTCGTGATCTGCCCAGCAACGCGAGTGAAGTCCCCAAGAAGTGGAAGGGCACGGACGCCGGCCGCCTGGGGATCGACGTCGAGAACCACTTCCAACCGATCTACGTCATCCCCAAGAAGAAGAAGGACGTCGTCAAGGAGCTGAAGGACGCGCTCAAGGGTGCGAGCGAGCTCTATCTCGCCACCGACGAGGACCGCGAGGGCGAGGCGATCTCGTGGCATGTCCTCGAGGTCCTCGGACCTGACGTGCCGGTGCGGCGGATGGTCTTCCACGAGATCACGCGCACGGCCATCCAGGAAGCGATCCAGAACTGGCGCGAGCTCGACATGAAGCTGGTCGAGGCGCAGGAGGGTCGCCGGGTGCTCGATCGGCTCGTCGGCTACGAGATGTCTCCCGTCCTCTGGAAGAAGATGATGCCCCGGCTGTCGGCCGGCCGGGTCCAGAGCGTCGCCACGCGTCTCGTCGTCGAGCGCGAGCGCGCCCGCATGGCCTTTCGGGCCGCCGAGTACTGGGACCTCGAGGGCACCTTCCAACCCGCTGTCGGCGGAACCGACAAGGGTGATCGCGGCTCCGCCGACGGCTTCCCGGCCACGCTCGTCGAGCTCGACGGGAGCAAGGTGGCCAGCGGCCGAGACTTCGACGCCGCCACCGGGCAGGTCGCCGCCGACGCCCGCGGGGGCGACCCCGTCGTCCACCTGCAGCAGGGCGAGGCCGAGGCGCTGGTCGAGCGACTGCGCGACGTCCAGTACCGGGTGGCTTCCGTCGAATCGAAGGCGTTCACCGAGCGACCGAAGGCGCCGTTCACGACTTCGACACTCCAGCAAGAAGCGGGCCGGAAGCTGCGCTTTTCGGCCGGGCGCACCATGCGCGTGGCCCAGGGCCTGTACGAGCGCGGATACGTCACGTACGTACGCACCGACTCGACGAACCTGTCCGACCAGGCGATCAACGGCGCGCGCGAGCAGATCCGCAACCTGTACGGCGATGCGTACCTGCCCGACGCCCCGCGCACGTACCAGGGCAAGGTGAAGAACGCGCAGGAGGCGCACGAGGCGATCCGCCCCGCCGGCGAGCACATGCGGAGTCCCGACGAGGTGCGTGGCGAGCTCGGCGCGGACGAACGTCGTCTCTATCAACTGGTGTGGATGCGCACGCTGGCGTCCCAGATGACGGACGCGCGTGCCCGGCGCGTGTCGATCCGGTTGTCGGCGACGTCGACCGCGGGCGAGACCGCGGTGTTCGCCGCATCGGGCAAGACGTACGAGTTCCTAGGGTTCCGGCGCGCGTACGTCGAGGGCGCGGACGATCCCGCGGCCGAGCGTGAGGACGCGGAGTCGCCGATGCCGCCCCTCGCCGAAGGTGACGCCGTCAGTTGCGAGACGCTCGCCGCCGCCGGGCACAGCACCCAGCCTCCGGCTCGCTACACGGAGGCGAGCCTCGTGAAGGAGCTGGAGGAACGCGGCATCGGCCGTCCATCCACGTACGCGTCGGTCATCCAGACGATCACACACGAACGCGGTTACGTGTGGAAGAAGGGCAGCGCGTTGGTGCCGTCGTGGACGGCGTTCGCCAAGCTCCAGCTCATGGAGCGGTACTTTCCGCACCTCGTCGACTACGACTTCACCGCCACGATGGAAGAGGCGCTCGACCTCATCGCCAACGGCGAAGGCGACTCCGAGAACTGGCTCAACGACTTCTACTTCGGGAACGGCCAGCGCGGGCTCAAAGAGCTCGTCGGCGAGGAGCATCTCGCCGAGATCGACCCGCGCGAGGTCAACACGGTCGAGATCGGGAAGGACGATGAGGGCCGCACGATCAACGTGCGGGTCGGCAAGTTCGGCCCGTACCTCGAACGCGACGACGAGCGCGCGTCGCTCGCCGACGACATCCCGCCGGACGAGCTCACCGTCGACCTCGCCGTCGAGCTGCTCGCCCGCGCCGCCGAGGGCCCGCAGGTGCTCGGCAAGGACCCGGAGACGGGGCTCGAGGTGATCGCCCGCGACGGTCGCTACGGGCCGTACGTGCAGCTGGGCGAGCTCGTCGACGGCGAGGAGAAGCCGAAGACCGCGTCGCTGCTCTCGTCCATGAGCCTCGACACGATCACGTTCGAGGACGCGCTCAAGCTGCTGCGCCTGCCCCGAGAGGTGGGCGCCGACGCCGAGGGCCACGAGATCACCGCCCACAACGGTCGCTACGGCCCCTACCTGAAGAAGGGCAAGGAGAGCCGCAGCCTCGAGACCGAGGACGAGATCTTCACGGTGACGGTCGAGCGGGCCGAGGCCCTGTTCGCCCAGCCCAAACAGCACCGCCGGCGGACCAAGCCCCCCATCGCCGAGCTGGGCGAGCATCCCGACACCGGCGCTCCCGTGCGCGTGCTCGACGGCCGTTACGGGCCCTACGTGACGGACGGGTCGTTGAACGCCACGATCCCGCGCGGCACCGACCCGAAGTCCGTGAACCTCGAAGAGGCCGTCGAGCTGCTGCGCGAGCGGGAGTCCCGCGGGCCCGCCAAGCGCGCCCGGAAGACGACGAAGAAGAAGTCGACCGGGACCAAGAAGAAGACCACCGGCACCAAGAAGAAGGTGGCGGGCGGGCGCAAGCGCGCCGGCCGCGACGGGAAGCGGGCCAAGAAGCCGCCCGCCACCGCGGCCGAGGTCGTGGCCTCCATGGAGGCCCCCGCCGTCGCGCCCGACGACGGAAACGGCCGCAAGGACGCGCCCGTCGCACCCGAACGGGCGTAGTCGCTCGTCTGTCGGGGCCGGCGGCGCTCCACATAACCTGACCCTCGCGATGGCGGAGAAGCCGGCACCGTTCATCCCCGCCTCTCCCGAGGAGACCGGCCTGCCGCCGGCCTTCTGGCGCGTCTTCGGCACTCGCTCGTTCTTCAAGTTGTGGATCGCTCAGGTGGTCTCCAGCCTGGGCGACTGGATCGGGATCATCGCGATCCTCGCCATCGCGGCGCGAGTCTCGGGCGGGTCCGGGGCCGCCGTCAGCCTCGTGATGGTCGCTCGGGTCGTGCCCGGCTTCTTCCTCGCAACGGTCGGCGGTGTCATCGTCGACCGTTTCGACCGCCGGCGCGTCATGGTCGCGTGCGACTTCGGCCGAGCCGGGCTCCTCGCCGTGCTCCCGTTCGTCGACAGCCTGATGGGGCTCGTCGTCGTGTCGTTCTTGCTGGAGATCCTCTCGTTGTTGTGGGGTCCGGCGAAGGACGCGTCGATTCCCAACCTTGTCGACACGAAGCAGCTCACGTCGGCGAACTCGCTCGGTCTCTTCGCCGCGTTCGGGACGTTTCCTGTGGCGTCACTCGCGTTCGCACTGCTGTCGTACCTCGCGGTGTGGCTCAGCGGCTTCAGCGCATTCGCCTCCCTGAACGTCGATCGGGAGTTCCTCGCGCTGTGGGTCGACGGGCTGACGTTCCTCGTGTCCGCGTTGATCATCTTCCGGTTGCCGATCCCGCGGACGACTCGTCGGCAGGGCGAGCGGGTCGACTGGACCGCGACCCTCCGCGACATCTCCGAGGGCATCGGCTTCATCCGTCACGACCGTCTCGTGCGCGCCGTGATTATCGGCATCGGCGTCGGGATCATCGGAGGTGGCGCGATGATCCCACTTGGGCCCGTCTTCGCCGATCAAGTGTTGGGAGGCGGGAGCGCGGCGTTCGGCTTGCTGATGACCGCGCTCGGGTTCGGCGCGGCCATAGGCGTCGTCTCACTGCTGGTCGTGCAACGACGGCTGTCGCGCGAAACGGTCTTCCAGTTCGCGGTCATGGCCACCGGTCTCGCCCTCATCGCGACGGCCGCGACGTCGAGCACTCTGTTGGCCGTGCTGCTGACGGCGGTCGTCGGCGCCTGCGCCGGGACCTCGTACGTGACCGGCTTCACGGTGCTCCAGGAGAACGTCCGGGACGAGCTGCGTGGCCGCACGTTCGCCGCGCTCTACACGGTGATCCGGTTGTGCCTGCTGATCTCGCTGACGATCTCGCCGCTGTGGGCGGACATGTGGGACGCGGTGTCCAGTGCCCTCTTCACCGACCAGGCCATCGAGATCGGCGGGGCGACGTACGCGCTTCCCGGGGTTCGGATCGCGTTGTGGGGTGGCGGGCTGATCGCCTTCTTCGCCGGCTTCGTCTCATGGCGCGCAGTGCAGCGCGCGCGCAAGCGCGAACGGGGGCGCGTCGCATCGGGCGTCGCGCCCGAGCCGGGGGCGTAGGTGGGGCTCTTCATCGTCCTCGAAGGAGGAGACGCCAGCGGCAAGAGCACCCAGGCTCGGCTGCTCGCCGACCGGTTGCGTTCCCGGGATCGTGACGTGGTAGAGACGTTCGAGCCCGGCGCGACCCAGACCGGCGCGGCCATCCGGGCGCTCCTACTGGACGGTGACGGGCCCATCGACCCGACGACCGAGGCACTGCTCCTCGCCGCCGACCGGGCGCAGGAGGTCGCCGACGTCATCCGTCCCGCGCTCGCGCGCCGGGCCGACGTCGTGAGCGACCGGTACGTCCCTTCCTCGCTCGCGTACCAGGGAGTCGGGCGCGGGCTCGGCGTGGAGAAGGTGGAGAAGCTGAATCGCTGGGCGACCGGCGGCCTGGAGCCCGACCTCGTCGTGGTGCTCGACGTCGACGAGGCGATCGCGACGTCACGCCGCGCGACGCCGGGGGATCGGCTCGAGCGGGCCGGTGCCGAGTTCCATGCCGCAGTTCGCGACGCGTACCGGACGCTGGCCGCGGATCGGGGCTGGGTCGTCCTCGACGGCCGCGCCGACGAGCAGATCGTCGGCGCGCGGGTCTGGGAGCTCGTGGAAGCGCGGCTCGAGGTCTAGTGACCCGGCGTCCTTACCGCCGCCGGCAGCGGGCTCGTGGCGCTGTCCGCCGCGTCTGAGACCGCGTCCGGAGGCGCGTCGGCGTCCCGCCGAAGGATCGAGATCAGACCGGCGCCGATACCGAACATCAGCAGCACGCCTGCGCCCCCGAGCGTTGCGTCGATGTTCAGCCGATCGGCCACCACGCCCCAGAGCAGCGCGCCGATGGGCGTCGCAGCAGCAGTGACGAAGATGTAGAGCGAGAGGACATGGGCCCGGTGGGAGTCGGGGGAGGCGACGTGCACCGACGTCAGCAGCATCGTCCGACCGATCGAGACGGTCAGGCCGAACGCCATGAGCAGAGCGCCCGCGACGAACAGCTCCTCGTCCAGGGCGAGCCCGAGGAGGAGCGCTCCTGCGGCCACGTACACGACGCCGACGATCACGCGCGTGTCGTGCCGCGCTCTCAGTCGCTCGATCACCAGGATCTGCCCGACCGAACCCACCGCGACGCACGCCACCAGGATCCCGAGGCGGTCGGCGGCGTCCCGGTTGAGGGACTCGGTGACGGCCGGCATCATCTGCACGAGCGGGAGCGCGATCAGCTCGGCGAGCGCAGCCGTCAGGATCGCCCAGCGCAGGATCCGGAGCTGCCCGAAGAACCGCGCTGCTTCGCGGAGGCGAGGTCGATGGGCCGGTGGCGGATCGTTCACGCGGGCCGCGAGCACCGAGACGACACCCAGCAGCGGCAGGTAGGAGAACGCGGCAATCAGGAACACCGGCGGGATGCCGATCACCGCGAGCAGGATCCCGCCCAGCGCGGGGCCGGCGATGCGCGACACGCTCATCGTCGCGGAATCGAGTGACACGACGCGCTGGAGATGGTCGCCAGGCGTAACCCCGTGGAGCAGCATCTGCGATCCCACGAAGATGAGCGCGGACGCGAGGCCGGCCACGCCGCTGAAGATGATCAGCCACGTCACGTCGGCGCCGGCCGTGCTCGTCACACTGGCGAGGGCCAGCGCACCCGCGAATTGCGAGGCGAGCGCGCCGACGAGCATCGCTCGCAGCCC
This sequence comes from Acidimicrobiia bacterium, assembly GCA_035938395.1. GTDB lineage: Bacteria > Actinomycetota > Acidimicrobiia > IMCC26256 > JACDBD01 > JALZAA01. The sequence continues at coordinate 28,189 of DASZGY010000137.1, read as the reverse complement.
GATGCGCATCAGCACATGGCCGGCGATCAGGCTGGACGCGGCGAACGCGACGCCGAACGACGCCGCGACGACCGCGAGCGTGAAGGCGGAGGCGGTCTGCTCGTAGGCGACGAAGCCCATGCTGAGGCCGACCATCGTCGCACCGGTTCGGGCGAGAAGAGCCGCCGCCAGCATCGGAGCCAGTCCCGGGGTGTCCCGGAGTGCTCTCGATTCTTTCTCTCGAGGCGGCAAAACGCCGCCCTCCCCTGCCTCGTGTGATTCCGGCCCGCCCCTGGTGTATCGGCACCACGAGGGCAGGGCTGGAGCTGAGCCGTAGATTGACGACCATGTGGGATCGGGTCGTCGGTCAGGAGCGCGCCGTCGGGCTGCTGCAGCGCGCCTCCGAGCGTCCCGTGCACGCCTATCTCCTGGTCGGGCCGCGAGGGTCGGGACTGGAGGACGCCGCCCGCTGCTTCGCGGCCGAGGTCGTGGCGCCCGACCACGACCAGCGCGTGCAGGACCTCGTGCTGCGTGGCATGCATCCCGACGTGGTCGAGTTCGAGCCCGAGGGCAATCAGATCCTGGTCGCCCAGGCCGAGGCCGTCATCCGCGAGGCGCACCGGGCCCCGATCGAGGCCGAACGCAAGGTCGTCGCCGTGTTCGAAGCCGACCGGCTGAACGAGCAGGCGTCCAACAAGCTCCTCAAGACCATCGAAGAGCCCCCTGCTCGCAGCACGATCATGCTGGTCACCTCGTCGCCGGACGAGCTGCTCGAGACCGTGCGCTCGAGGTGCCAGCGCATCGACCTTGCCCCGCTCCCCGAGGCGGCGCTGCGCGACGCGCTCGTCCACGAGCGCGCCGATCCCGAGTCGGCCGGGCTCGCGGCCCGGCTGGCAGGCGGCCGGCTCGACCGCGGGCGGGCGATGCTCGGCGTCCTCGGCGACGTGCGACGCGCGTTCGTGACCGTCGCCGCGCAACTCGACGGGACCGGCGGGTCGGCGATGCGCGGCGTCGACCAGGTGACCGAAGCGCTGCAGGTCGCCGTGGCCAGTCTCGACGGGCAGCACGCGGTCGAGGTGGACGAGCTGAGCGCCGAGCTCGAGCGCGCCGGGTATCCCGAGCGGTCGCGGACCGCGCTGCTCAAGCGGCAGGCCGAGCGTCACAAGCGCCAGCACCGACGCGCCCGGACCGACCTCCTGCTCGAGGGCATCACCGCGCTCGAGTCGGTCTACCGCGACGCGCTCGCCGGCAAGGACGCGCCGCTCCTCAATACGGACCGGCCCGTGCTCGAGCTCACACCGCGAGCGTGCATGGAGGCCATCGACGCGTGCCGAGAGGCGCGCGACGCGTTCGAGTTCAACCCGAACGAGACTCTCCTCCTCGAGCGCCTGTTGATGAAGCTGCCGGCGGCGAAGAGCTAGCTGAGGCCGAGCCGCTTGGCGCACCCCCATGCGCCCATCCCGACTCGGGCGCGCACGCGCTCGGCCACGACGATCTGCTGCTCACGTGTCGCGTCGCCGGCGTTGGCGGCGAACTCGGTGCCGCCGAAGCTCGACCACGTGCTGTTCGCGAAGCCGACGCCCCCCGAGAACGACGGTCCCCGCATCGACCAGTTGCCTTGCGTCTCACAGGCGGCGATCCGGTCCCAGATCGAATCCTGGGATACCTGTTGAACCGCCTGCTGCGCGGCGGACTGCTCGAGGACCGCGACCGAGTACCGCAGTTGGGCCCGCGCCTGCACCGTTGCGCTGGCGGACAGCAGAGAAGGCTCGATCGCGACGGGTGCGCGGCGGAGGGCGTGCGGCCGCTGGGGCGCGTCTGACGCGGCGGCCATGCCCCCGAGGGCGCCGACGGTGCCGAGCACGGCGGCCACTACCCCCGCCGCCACAGCACGGGTGGCCTGGCGTCGATGGCGTTGCTGCCGTCGCTGGCGCCGAGTCACGGTTCCCCTCTCGCCCGGCGGGCGCGGCAGGACCCCGCGCCGTTTGTCCGATTTGCGGCGATGAGGCTATCCGGGCCGTCCGGGGGATTTCCAGCCCGCCGTACACTGCCGAGCCGCGCCGGGATAGCTCAGCTGGCAGAGCAGCTCACTCGTAATGAGCAGGCCAGGGGTTCGAGTCCCCTTCCCGGCTCCAAGGCTCCTGCGAAGTCGTCCGGAAGCCCTTTCCTGGCGCCGGGTGGACGCCTAGTCTCCGTGCGACTTCCCCGCCGGCCGGTGGCCGGCGTCTTTCGCGCTTCGAGCGCGTCGCCTTCCCCGACGGAGGGCTCATTCGTGAGCCCACGACGAGGGAGAGCGTCATGCAGAGCAAGTCCTGGGTCCGGCGCGGCGCGGCCGTGGCCGCGCTCGTCGGGGTGCTCGGCGGCTGCCGGTACGCCCGCTTCGGGCCCGGCGTGTGGGACCGACTCGCGCAGTGCGAGAGCAGCGGGAACTGGGCCATCAACACCGGCAATGGATTTTTCGGAGGGCTTCAGTTCCTGCAGGCGACGTGGGAGGGGTTCGGCGGCGGCGCGTTCGCGCCGCGAGCCGACCTCGCCACGCGAGAGCAGCAGATCATCGTGGCCGAACGCGTCCTGGCGAGGCAGGGCTGGAACGCGTGGCCGGAGTGCTCGCGCAAGCTCGGTCTCCGGTAGGCGGCGATCGGCGCAGCCCGGGGAGGATCAGGATCCGTCCTCCCCGGGAGCGCGACTGCGCGTCATGTTCCTCGAGGGGAACGGCGACGTGTCCCTCGCGACGCCGATCCTGGCGAACGGCGTCCGGCTGCGCAGCGCGGTCGAAGGCCCGGACGGCAACCTGTACATCTCGACCGACGTCGGCGGCGGGAGCGGCGCGATCTGGAAGGTCACGCCGAGCTCGCCGACAGGCCCGCTCCGGGTCGATTTGACGCCCGGCGGTACCCTGGCGGCATGGCCGACCAGGCGGAGTTCGCCGAGCTCGCGATGCCGTACATGTCGGCCCTGTATTCGGCCGCGCTGCGCATGACCCGCAATCCCGCCGACGCCGAAGATCTCGTCCAGGAGACGTATCTCCGCGCGTACCGGGGCTTCGGCGGCTTCCGCGAGGGCACGAACCTCAAGGCGTGGCTCTACAAGATCCTCACGAACACGTTCATCAACACGTACCGGGCCAAGAAGCGCCGCCCGGACGAGGTCGACCTCGACGACACCGAGGACTTCTACCTCTACCGGCGGCTGGGCGGGCTCGAAGCGGCGAACGCGGACCGCACACCCGAGGCCGAGGTGCTGGACGCGATCCCGGACGAGATGGTGAAGGACGCGCTGGAAGCCCTCCCCGAGCAGTTCCGCATGGCGGTGCTCCTCGCCGACGTCGAGGGCTTCTCGTACAAGGAGATCGCAGAGATCATGGACGTCCCGATCGGGACGGTCATGAGTCGCCTGCATCGCGGAAGAAGGCAGCTCCAGAAGGCGTTGTGGGAATTTGCGGGGGAGCGAGGCCTCCACCCGGCAGCCGACCCAGCGGGGGGATAGCGGGAAGAGATGGACTGCGACGAAGCGATCGTTCGCATCTACCAGTATCTCGACGGGGAGCTGACGGTGTGGCGGCGGCGCGCGATCGCCCGGCATCTCGACGAGTGCCCCCCCTGTGCGCACGGCTTCGATTTCGAGATCGAGCTGCGCCAGGTCGTCGCCTCGAAATGTCGCGACGAGGTTCCTCCCGAGCTCAAGCGCCGGATCGCACAGGCGATCGGCGTCACGGAGGAAGAGCGCGGCGGCCCCGAGGTCGTCTGACCGACCCGAGCGGGACACGCTGCCGGCTCTACGATGACGGTGACGTCCGAGTACGCCAGGAGCCACCGCCTGTGAAGATCATCCGCCTCGCTGCGATTCCGCTCACGATGGTCGCCGCGATCGCCCTCAGCGCCGCGCCGGCGGGCGCGGGACCGGTGCTCGCCAACGATCGCTACAAGTGGTTCTACTGGGTCGGCCCGCTGCTCATGATCGGCGCGATCCTGTTTCTCCTCGCCCTCGGTGTCGGGTACTACGTCAGGGTGCTCCGACCCAAGTACCGCGGACGCCCGGTCAACAAGTGACCCAGACCCAGACGGCCGCGCCCCCCGAGCCCGTCGACTGGGAGCTTGCCGAGCGCGTCGCCCGCCGGTTCGCGGGCCGCGAGCCGATCGCGGCGTCCTACCTCGGAGGGTCGCTCGACTCGGACTTCTCGGCGGTCACGACGCAAGCCGAGCAGCTGGTCGGAGACTTCACCGGCCTGCACGCTCCCGGAACGGCATCGGCGTGCGTGCTCGACCGCGCGCAGTGGGTGCACGCCAACGTCGGGTCGATGCGCCGCATGCTCCACCCTCTCACGGCGCGCGTCGCCGAACGCGTGGCGCGCAGCCCGGTCGCTCCCATCGGGCGGCGCGTGGCGGGCACCGAGATGGGCGTGCTGCTCGGGTTCATGGCCCAGCGCGTGCTCGGCCAGTACGACCTCCTCGTCCCCGACGATCCCGACCAGTCCGCGGCGTCGAACGCCAACGGCGCCGTCTACTACGTCGGTGCCAACATCCTCGCCCTCGAGAAGCGGTACGCGTTCCGGCCGCGCGACTTCCGTCTCTGGATCGCGATCCACGAGGTGACGCACCGCGCGCAGTTCACCGCCGTGCCGTGGCTGAAGGGATACTTCCTGTCGCTTGTCGAACAGGCGCTGGCGATCGTGGACCCGGATCCCGGTCGGCTCGTGCAGGCGATGATGCGCGCCGCCGACGAGCTCCGGAAGGGGCGTAACCCGCTCGACGACGGCGGGCTCGTGGCGCTCGTCGCGTCAAGCGAGCAGCGCGGTGTGCTCGCCCAGGTGCAGGCGCTGATGTCGCTGCTCGAAGGTCATGGCAACAGCGTGATGAACGAGCTCGGCCGGGCGCACATCGCGGGCCAGGAACGCATGGCGCGCGTGCTCCAGGCGCGCCGTCGCAGTCGGGGTGTCGCGGGCATCCTGTACAAGCTGCTCGGCTTCGAGTCGAAGCTCCGCCAGTACGAGGTCGGGGAGGCGTTCGTCGCCGAGGTCGTACGTGTCGGCGGCCCGCGCGCGATCGATGCCGCCTGGCGCGGTCCGGAGTCGCTCCCGACGATGGACGAGCTCGCGCGGCCGACGGAGTGGCTCGCCCGCGTAGCGTGAACATCTACGGATAACGTGGCCGTCAATGGCCCTCGTTCTCGTCGTCGACGACGAACCTGACATTCGCGAGCTCGTCCGCATCAATCTGGAGCAGGCGGGGCATCGCGTCGTCACGGCCGCCGACGGCGACGAAGCGCTTGCGAGCGTTCGTCACGAACCTCCCGACGCGTTGTTCCTCGACGTGCGCATGCCCGGGACCGACGGTTGGGCAGTTCTCGAGGAGCTCAAGGCGGGGAGCCGGCGCGACCTGTCGGAGATCCCGGTGTTCATGGTGACCGCGGCCGACGAGCCCGAAGCGCGGCTCCGGGGCGGGATCCAAGGCGCGCTGCAGTACATCACGAAGCCGTTCGATCCTCGGGCGCTCGTCGAGCTCCTGGATCAGACGTTGTCGCCGTCGGCGCCGTCCGAGCGGGAGCTGCGCCGGAAGGTGCAAGCCGAGTCGCTCGAGGCGCTCGCGCGCTACGAGAAGACGGGCGCGCTTCCCGACGGCGCGCCGGCCGAGCCGCGAGTGCGCATCACCCGCCTCGAGCATTCGCCGACGTCGCCCAGTCCCGCGCCCCGCATCCGTGCTGCGCGCGAGCGGGTGGGGGAGCTCACCCCGAAGCAGCGGAAGCTCCTCGAGGCGCTCGCCACCCGCACGCCTGTCACCGCCGTCGCGCAGCAACTCGGCATCAGCCGCAGCAACGTGTACGCGAGCCTTCGCCGCATCGGACGGAAGCTCGGTCTCAAGGGCACCAACGAGCTCCTCGCCTTGCTCCGCCAAGGTGTGCTCCTCGACGCCCGCGCCGGGCCGGGCGGCTCGACCGCCGCACCCTGAGGACACTCGGTGCCGGCCCCGGTGCAACTCGAGGTGCCGCACGAGGTTACGGCGCCGGTCGTCGTCGGATGCTCGGGGGGCGCCGACTCTCTCGCGCTCCTGGCCCTCGCGGTCGACAACGAACTCGCGCCGATCGCGGTGCACGTCGACCATGGCCTGCGCCCCGGCAGCGAGCGCGAGGCGGGCGTCGTGGCCGAAGTCGCGGCGCGTTTGCGCGCGGGGTTCGATGCCCGCCGGGTGACCGTCGCCGGGGGACCCAACCTCGAAGCCCGGGCGCGCACCGCGCGATACGACGCCCTCGAGGCCGCGCGCGCGGCGCACAGCGCGACGGCGGTGCTCGTGGCGCATACCGCCGACGATCAGGCCGAGACGGTCTTGCTCAACTTCCTGCGCGGGAGCGGCTCGGCCGGGCTGGCAGGCATGCCGGCCCGACGGGGACGAGTGGTGCGACCGCTCCTCGGCGCGCGGCGGGAAGACGTGCGCGCCGAATGCGCCCGCCGCCGGCTCGTGCCGTGGGAGGACCCGTCGAACGACGACCTCTCCTTCCGGCGCAACTGGATCCGCCACGAGGTGCTCCCGCTCCTGGAACAAGGCGCGGGCCGTGATCTGACACCGCTGCTCACCCGCCAGGCCGACGTGCTGCGAGCCGAGTCCGACTTCCTCGACGCGCTCGCGCGTGGCGCCTGGCCGGGCGAGGGCGAGGCCCGCGGGCGCGACCTCGTCGCGCTCCCCGACCCACTCGCCCGGCGCGCGGTCCGATGCTGGCTGGGCCCGCCCCCACCCGCGCTCGACGAGGTCGAGGCCGTGCTCGCCGTCGCGCGCGGCGAGCGGCGGGCGGTCGATCTCGCCGGCGGCCGGCGGGTCCGGCGCAGCGCGGGCGTGTTGCACGCCGGGGTACTCGGCTAGCGACGGCACCAATTGAGTAGCGTGACGAGCGAGCTCACGGGGCGAGGCAGGACAGGGGAGCCGGTGGAGGACGCGCATCTCGGGCGGGTAGTGGTCGGCGCCGAAGAGCTCCAGCAGCGCGTCGCCGAGCTCGGCAAGGAGATCACCTCCGACTACGCCGGCCACCCTCCTCTGCTCGTCGGGGTGCTCAAGGGCGCGTTCGTGTTCATGAGCGACCTCTCCCGCTCCATCGACCTGCCGGTCGAGTTCGACTTCATGGCGGTGTCGTCCTACGGGTCCGCCACCCGCACGAGCGGTGTCGTCCGCATCGAGAAGGACCTCGAGATCGACCTCACCGGCCGCCACGTCCTGATCGTCGAGGACATCGTCGACTCCGGCCTCACGCTGGCGTACCTGCGGAAGAACCTGGCGGCGCGCGGCCCCGCGTCGCTCGAGGTGTGCGCGCTGCTCCTGAAGGAAGGGCTCCAGCGCAACGACCTCGACTTGCGCTATGTCGGGTTCCGGATCCCACCCGACTTCGTCGTCGGCTACGGGCTCGACGTCGGCGAGCGCTACCGCAACCTGCCCGCGGTCTACGAGTACACCGGCGCGCTGACCGGGTGATGTCACGAGGGCAGTACCCTGGCCCGCGTTCCCGTCGGGAGTGCCCGTGACCAAGCTCCGCCGCAGCTTCCTCATCTCTCTCGCCGTCGGTGTCGTGCTCGCCTTCGCGGCCTGGCAGTTCATCGACACGAGCCCGGCGCGGACCCAGCTTCCCCTCGACCGGTACGAAGCGCGGCTCAGCGAGGGCAAGGTCGCGTCGGCGACCCTCCTCGACAAGGACCACGAGGTGCACGGGACGCTCACCAACGGGACGAACTACGCGGTGAAGTTCCCCGAGCGCTATACGGAGCAGCTCACCAAGAACATCGTCGCGTCCAAGGCCAAGTTCGACGTCGACAGTCAGAAGGACAGTGCCTGGCTGACTCTCCTGCTGGGCTGGCTGCCGTTCATCCTGCTGATCGGCATCGTGCTGTTCGTGCTGAGCCGCGTGCAGGGCGGCGGTCGCCTCATGGGGTTCGGGAAGTCGCGGGCCAAGGCGTTGAACAAGGACGAGCCCCAGACCACGTTCGCCGACGTCGCCGGGCTCGACGAGGCGGTCGAGGAGCTCCAGGAGATCAAGGAGTTCCTCGAGGCGCCGGCGAAGTTCCAGGACATCGGGGCGAAGATCCCGAAGGGCGCGCTGCTCTTCGGCCCTCCCGGGACCGGCAAGACACTGCTGGCCAAGGCAGTGGCGGGCGAGGCCGGTGTGCCCTTCTTCTCGATCAGCGGCTCCGACTTCGTCGAGATGTTCGTCGGCGTCGGCGCGTCCCGGGTGCGTGACCTGTTCGAGCAGGCGAAGTCGGCCGCGCCCGCGATCGTGTTCGTGGACGAGATCGACGCCGTCGGCCGCCATCGCGGCGCCGGGCTCGGCGGCGGGCACGACGAGCGCGAGCAGACGCTGAACCAGCTGCTGGTGGAGATGGACGGCTTCGACCAGAAAGTCGGTGTGATCCTCATCGCGGCGACGAACCGGCCCGACATCCTCGACCCGGCGCTGCTGCGCCCGGGCCGCTTCGACCGTCAGATCGTCGTCGACCGACCGGACCTCGAGGGTCGGAAGGCCATCCTGCGGGTGCACGCGCGCGGGAAGCCGCTCGCCGACGGCGTCGACCTCGATGTGATCGCGCGCCGGACGCCCGGCTTCACCGGCGCCGACCTCGCCAACCTCTTGAACGAGGCGGCGTTGCTCTCGGCGCGGCGAGATCTTCGTCTCGTCGGGATGCCGCAGCTGGAAGAGGCGATCGATCGGGTGATGGCCGGGCCCGAGCGGCGCAGCCGGCTCATCTCCGACGGTGAGAAGCGCGTCATCGCGTACCACGAAGGCGGGCACGCGTTGGTCGCGCACGCGCTCCCGAAGACGGATCCCGTGCACAAGGTGTCGATCATCCCCCGGGGCCGCGCCCTCGGGTACACGCTCACACTCCCGATGGAGGACAAGTTCCTCGTCGCCCGAAGCGAGCTGACCGACCAGCTGACGATGCTGCTCGGCGGGCGCGCCGCCGAGGAGATGATCTTCGCCGATCCGACCACCGGCGCCGCGAACGACATCGAGCGGGCGACGACCGTCGCCCGCCAGATGGTCACCGAGTACGGCATGAGCGAGTCGCTCGGCCCGATGCGCTTCGGGCAGCCCCAGGGCGAGGTGTTCCTCGGCCGTGACCTCGCGCACTCGCCGGACTACTCGGACGAGGTGGCGGCGAGCATCGACGCCGAGGTGCGGCGGCTGATCGAGTCCGCTCACAACGCGGCGCGCCACATCCTCGAGAGCAACCGGGCGGTGCTCGACCGTCTGGCGTCGGACCTGATCGAGCACGAGACCCTCGAGACCGATCGGGTGCAGGAGGTCTTCGCCGACGTGCGTCCGTGGGACGGCTCCCGGTCCGACGGCGCCGGGCGCGCCGCCTCGGCCGCGGCAACCGATCACAACCCGCCGGCGCGCACACCGAAGGCGCAAGAGTGAGCGACGGCATCCGCGCCGTTCCCTCCGACGAGGAGCCGAGGGAGTTCGACAAGCCGCGCATCGAGCGCGCCGTACGGGAGATCCTCGAGGCGATCGGCGAGGACCCGGACCGGGACGGTCTCCAGTTCACGCCGCGCCGCATCGCAGACATGTACGAGGAGATCTTCAGCGGGTTGCGCGAGGACCCGCGTCACCACGTCATCACCACGTTCGAGGCCGACCACGACGAGATGGTGATGGTTCGCGACATCCCGATCACCAGCTACTGCGAACACCACCTCGTCCCGTTCAACGGGCGCGCGCACGTCGCGTACATCCCCGACAAGGACGGGCGGATCGCGGGTCTGTCGAAGCTGGCGCGCATGGTCGACGGGTTTGCCAAGCGGCCGCAGGTCCAGGAGCGGCTCACCACCGAGATCGCCGACGCGCTCGTCGACATCCTCACCCCGCACGTGTTCGTGGTCATCGAGGCCGAGCACCTGTGCATGACGATGCGCGGGGTGAAGAAGCCGGGGTCGCTGACCGTCACGTCGGCCGTACGCGGCATGTTCAGGGACAATCCCGCCACCCGGGCCGAGGCCATGAGCTTCATCGGGCAGACCGGCCGGAGGGCCTGAGGGACCGCACGATGCGTGCGCAAGGGGACATATAGGCCCCGGCGCAAGGATCGAGAACCGCCGGTACTCTTCGGACAGATGTTCGAGTGGGATCGAGTGTGCGGCGCGCGGGTTGCGGTCATGGGGATCGTCAACGTCACACCCGATTCGTTCTCGGACGGCGGCCGGTTCCTCGATCCCGACGCCGCCGTCGCGCACGGGATGGAGCTCGCCGAACACGGAGCCGACGTCCTCGACGTGGGCGGCGAGTCGACCCGCCCCGGCGCCGAGCCCGTGCCGGCCGACGAGGAGCTCCGCCGGGTCGTCCCCGTCGTCGAGCATCTCGCGGCGGCCACGACCGTTCCGCTGAGCGTCGACACCACGAAGGCGGCGGTCGCCCGGGCCGCGCTCGACGCCGGCGCCACCGTCGTCAACGACGTTTCCGCGGGCCGCAGCGACCCCGAGATCCTCGGCGTCACGGCGGCAGCCGGTGCCGGCTACGTCGCCATGCACATGCAGGGCGAGCCGCGCACGATGCAGGCCGACCCGCGCTACGACGACGTCGTCGCCCAGGTCGGCGACTTCCTCGCCGACCGGATCGAGGTCGCACGAGCGGCGGGCGTCGCCGAGGGCGCGCTGGCCGCCGACCCTGGCATCGGGTTCGGCAAGACGGTGGAGCACAATCTCCGTCTGCTCGCCGGCCTCCCGGCGCTCGCCGAGCGGGTCGGGGTGCCGGTGCTGGTCGGCACGTCGCGCAAGACCTTCGTCGGGAAGGTGCTGGCGCGCGCAGGCGCTGCCTCGGGTGACCTTCCCGTCGACCAGCGCGAGGAGGGGACGCTCGCGACCGTCGTCTGGGCGGTCGAGCGCGGCGCGTCGATCGTGCGCGTGCACGACGTGCTCGCGGCCGTTCGCGTCGTTCGGCTGCTGGACGCGCTGCACTCGGCGGATGCGAGTGCGGCGTGAAAGGGCGGTGGGCGCAGGGCCTCGAGCCCCGCTACTTCACGTGGGTAATCACTGGCCGGCTGGCGGCGTCCGAGCGCCCTGGCGGGTTCGCCCGCAATCACCGGAAGGTGCGCCGTCAGGAGGAGCTGTTGTGGCTCGCGGGGCACGGGTTCACGCATGTGTTGTCGCTCCTGGATTCGCCGCACAACCTTCACGCCTACGAGGAGGCCGGGCTGGCGTACGAGCACGTGCCGTTGGGCCGGCACGACGAGCTCGCCGAACGGCTGCAGGACGTGTACACGACGCTCGCCGGGTGGCTCGACAACCCGTCGGAGCGGGTCCTGATGCACCACGAGGAGTTCGGCGACCGCCTCCTCGGCGTCGTCGCCGGCTTTCTCCTCTATTCCGGGCTCGTGCACGAGGGACCGCACGCCATCGTGGTGCTGGAGAAGCTGACGGGTCGCCAGCTCGGTTCGGTCGGCCGGGAGATCGTCGCCGTGACGGTGAACGAGGGGCTGTTCCGGTACCCGCGTCCGGCGCCCGAGCGGCTTCCGCAGCCGCAGGAGCAGGAGTCTGCGACGGCGACGACGGGAGCGGCCAAGGCACGATCGGCGTCGAAGGGAGCGAAGCCCGGGACGTCGGGCAAGGCGAAGAAGGCCGCGTCCGTTCGTGGCAAGAAGGCGAAGGCTTGACCGCACGGCGGTCGCGTCGATCGGGTAAGTAAGCACGATGGACAAGATCCTCATCGCCGGTCTTCGTGAGCTCGGTGTCCACGGCGTGCTCCCCGAGGAGCAGGGCCGTCCGCAACCGTTCGAGGTCGACGTGGAGCTCGACGTCGACCTGGCCGCGGCGGGGGAGAGCGACCATCTCGACGACACCGTCGACTACTCGGCCGTCTCCGAGGCGGTCAGCCGGGTCGTGAAGTCCGAGCGGTACCAACTGCTCGAGCGGCTGGCGACGCGCATCGCCGAGGTGTGCGGTGCCGACCCCCGCGTGAAGGCAGCCACCGTGACGGTCCGGAAGCTGCACCCGCCGGTGCGGGCGATGGTCGATCACGTCGCCGTGCGCATCGAGCGGTAGCCGTGCGCGCCGGGGACCGGTTCGTCGTCGCGATCGAGTCGCTCGAGGAGGGTCGCAACGCGAGCGTGAACCACGACGGTCAGAACACCGGCTCGGTGGTCGTGCGCATCCGTGACCGCGAGCAGGGAACGATCGTGCGCGCCATCCCGGTCGGGACCGACATCGCCGCCGCCGAGGATCTGCGCCTTCGCGTCCGTGACGATCTCGCCCACTTCGACGTCGATAGCTTCGCGCGCCGGTACGGGATCGGCGCCGGTGGCCGTCCTCCTCTGCGGCGCGCGCACTTCGGCCTCGGGTCCAACGTGGGCGACCGCGCCGCCGCCCTGCAAGCCGCGGTCGACGGGCTCGCCGCCGCCGACGGCGTCACGGTCGTCGCGGTGTCGCCCGTCTACGAGACGGACCCGGTCGGCGGGCCCGAGCAGCCGGAATACCTCAACGCAGTCGCCGCCTTGGAAACGGATCGCACACCTCGCGAGCTGCTCGAGCTGGCCAAGCGGCTGGAGGACGAGGCGGGGCGGGTTCCCGGCGAGCGGTGGGGCCCCCGCCCCCTCGACGTCGACGTCCTCCTCGTCGGCGACGAGGAGGTCGACGAGCCCGACCTGGTCGTTCCCCACCCCCGCCTCTACGAGCGGGCGTTCGTGATGGTGCCGCTCGCCGATCTCGACCCGATGCTCGCCCCGTGGTTGCCGGCCGGCGACGCGGGGGTCCGCCCCACCGAAGTACAGTTGGCGCTGCCACAGACCCAGTAGTCCGGTACCCGGCGACGGGACCGGAACGAAAGGCTGCGCAACGTGGACGCAACCAGTCCGTCCCGGGCATTCGCGCTCGTGGGACCCGGCCGAGCCGGCACTGCCGTCTCCCTCGCGCTCGCCGCACGCGGTTGGCGGCCGGTCGCGGTCGCGGGGAGGACGGCGGACGCTTCCTCGACGCGGGCCGTCGCGGCGCGGCTCGCCGCGCCGGCGGTCGAGGTCGCCGACGCGGGCCGGGAGGCCGACGTCGTGATCGTCGCCACTCCTGACGCCGTCATCGCCCGCGCCGCCGCCGAGCTCGCGCCGGCGCTTCGCCCCGGCACACTCGTCGTCCATCTCTCGGGTGCGTCGACGCTGCACGAGCTCGATGGCGTCCTGCTCGCACGCCCGGACGTCGAGGTCGGCTCACTGCATCCACTCCAGTCGCTGCCGTCGGCCGACGTCGGGCGGCACAGGCTCGCGGGCGCCTGGTGCGCGATCGACGGGTCACGGCGGGTCGAGAAGATCGCGCTCACGCTGGGCATGCGGCCGTTCCGCGTCGACGCCGCCGATCGTGTTCGGTACCACGCGGCCGCGTGCGTGGCGTCGAACCACCTCGTGGCGCTGCTCGGCCAAGTCGAGCGACTGGCCGCGCACGCAGGCGTCCCGTTCGAAGCGTTCCTTCCACTCGTTCGGGGGACGGTCGACAACGTCGACGAGCTCGGTCCCGCCGGCGCGCTCACCGGCCCCGTCGCGCGCGGCGACGACGAGACGCTGGTCCGCCACGTCGATGCCCTGCCGGACGACGAACGTGACGCGTACGAGGCGCTGGTGCGCGAGGCACGGCGGCTCGCCCCGCGCCGCCCGGCCGAGGCCGCGCGCAAAGAGACGCTCGCATGATCGTCGTCGAGCGCATCACCGAGCTGCGGGACCGGTGCGACGCCGCCCGTCGGGCGGGCGAGACCGTCGGGCTCGTGCCGACCATGGGCTTCTTCCACGAAGGCCACCGGTCGCTGATGCGCGCCGCGCGCGCCAACCACGATCTCCTCGTCACCACGATCTTCGTAAACCCGCTGCAGTTCGCGGAGAACGAGGACCTCGCCGGCTACCCGCGCGACCTCGCCGCCGACACCGTCGCCGCCGAGGCGGAGGGCGTCGACGTGCTCTTCGTCCCGAGCGTCCCCGAGATGTACCCCGAGCCCACCGTCACTACCGTCCATGTCGCCGGGCTCACCGAGGGGTTGTGCGGCGCCGCCCGTCCGACCCACTTCGACGGGGTCACGACCGTCGTCGCCAAGCTGTTCTCGATCGTCGGGCCGTCCACCGCCTACTTCGGGCGCAAGGACTTCCAGCAGCTCGCCGTCGTGCGGCGCATGGCCGCCGACCTCGACCTGCCCGTCGAGGTCGTCGGCTGCCCGCTCGTCCGGGAGCCTGACGGCGTCGCGATGTCGAGCCGGAACGCCTACCTGTCGGCCGACGAGCGCCGGCGCGCCACCGGCATCTTCACCTCGCTGCGCGCCGCCGCCGGCGCCGTCGAGGCCGGCGAACGCAACCCCCTGAGCGTCCGCGCCGTCGTGGAGTCGGAAGCCGTGCGCCACGGCCTCGAGCTCGAGTACGCCGAGGTCCGGCGGGCGTCCGACCTCGCGCCGTTGGCCACCATCGACGGCGAGGTCGTCGTCGCGGTGGCGAGCCCGGTCGGCAAGGCACGCCTGATCGACAACGTCACGATGCAGATCGCCGGCGCCGAGGTCGCGACCGACCTCGGCGTCATCCCAATCGCCGAACAGGAGAGCACGAGCTGATGCGCCGAACGATGATGAAGTCCAAGATCCACCGGGCCACGGTCACGGGCGCCGACCTCGACTACGTGGGCTCGATCACGCTCGACCCGAAGCTCATGGATCTCGCCGACGTGCTCGAGCACGAGCAGGTGCACGTGCTCGACCTCGACAACGGCGCCCGCTTCGAGACCTACGCCATGCGAGGCGGTCCCGGCGACGTCATCCTCAACGGCGCTGCGGCCCGGCTCGTGCATACGGGCGACCGCGTCATCGTGATCACGTACGCGCAGTACGACGAGGCCGAGCTCGAGTCGTATTCGCCGAAGATCGTGCACGTCGACTCGCGCAACCGTCCGACCGACCGGGAGTTCCAGGAGCTCGACCGAGAGTTGCACGAGCTCGCTCCGTGACAACTACCGGTCGGTAGGCTGGACTGATGTTCGACCTGCTGGTGCTCGGCAGTGGGATCGCCGGCTTGTCGGGAGCCGTTCACGCCGCGCGCGCCGGCTGGTCGGTGATCGTCCTCACCAAAGGCGAGCTCGCCCAGTCGGCGACGCGCTATGCGCAGGGTGGTGTCGCCGCCGCCCTCGACGGCCGTCCCGACGATTCGCCCGAGCTGCACCTCTCCGACACCATCGCGGCCGGCGCCGGTCTCTGCGACCCGGACGCGGTGCGGGTCCTCGTCACCGAAGGCCCCGAGCGCGTCCGTGAGCTCATCGCCATGGGCGCGGTCTTCGACCAGACCGGCGACGCCGAGGCGGCCGGGCTCGCTCTGGCGCGCGAAGGGGGTCATTCGGCCGCCCGCGTGCTGCACGCCGGTGGTGACGCCACCGGAGCCGAGATCGAGCGGGCGCTCGTCGCCGCCGTCGAGGCGACGACCGCGGAAGTGCGCGCGGGCTGGCTGGCGCTCGACTTCCTCGTGGAAGCGGGACGGGCGACGGGCGTGACGGCGCGGGCGCCGGACGGGAAGAGGACCGAGGTCCGGGCCCGCCACACGATCGTCGCCACCGGGGGCGCCGGGCAGTGCTTCGCCGTGACGACCAACCCGGCCCTTTCGACCGGCGACGGCATCGCCATGGCCCTCCGCGCCGGCGTGGCCGTCGCCGACGTCGAGTTCATGCAGTTCCATCCGACCGCGCTCCACCACCCGGCGATGCCGCGACCACTGCTCTCCGAGGCGCTGCGGGGCGAAGGCGCGGTCCTGCGCGACCGACACGGGCGCGCGTTCATGGCCGACGAGCACCCGCTCGGCGACCTCGCGCCGCGCGACATCGTGGCCCGGGCGCTCACGCGGCGGCTCCAGGAGCAGGGAACCGACCACCTCTGGCTGGACGCGACGTCGATCGACGGCTTCGAGGCGCGCTTCCCGACGATCTGGCGCGCGTCCCGCGCCGTCGGCCTCGACCCGAGCCACGACTGGCTCCCCGTCGCCCCCGCCGCCCATTACCTCTGCGGCGGCGTCTGCACCGACCTCGACGGCGCGACGGTCCTCCCCGGGCTGTGGGCATGTGGCGAAGCCGCCTGCTCGGGCGTGCACGGCGCGAATCGGCTGGCGTCGAATTCGTTGCTCGACGGGCTGGTGTTCGCGCGTCGCGCCATCGACGCCATCGCACGCGGGAAGGACGAGCCCGACGAGAACGGCGTGCTCCGCGGCGTCGAGTCGTACGGCGCCGACACGTCACCGGCGACGCCGCGTGACGGAGACACAGTCGTCGCGCGGGAGGAGCTCCAGCGGCTCATGACCCGAGAGGCAGGCGTACTCCGCGACGCCGCCAGCCTCGAGCGCGCCGCCGCGCAGCTCGCGACCATGGCCGGCGCGGACGACCCCGAAGTCCGCAACCTGGTCACGGTCAGCACCGCGCTCGTCGACGCGGCACGAGCGCGCACCGAGTCGCGTGGCACGCACACCCGCCTCGACTTCCCCGAGCCGTCGTCCGAGTTCCTCGGCCGGTTCGTGTTCGGCGCAGCGACGCAGCGCCTCTTCGTGCCCCTCCCCGCACAGGAGCCGGCAGCGCGGTGACGGCGGCTTTGCTGACCGTCACCCGCGACGGCGGCGGCTTGGCCGACTGCAGTCGCAGGAGCGGGAGCCTGCGAGAGCGACTCAGCAGAGCAGAGCCGGAGCTTGCGACGGCGCAAGAGGAGGAGCGGTGACGGACGCCGACGCGGCCGTCGGTCCGCTGCGCGAGGCCGTCGCCGTCGCCCTCGACGAGGACCTGGGCGTGCTCGGCGATCTCACGTCGCAGGCGATCATCCCCGACGCCGCCCTCGCCACCGGCCACTTCGTCGCCCGTGAGCAAGGCGTCCTGGCGGGGACGCAGGCGGTGGACGAGGTGTACCGGCAGCTCGATCCCGACGTCACCGTGACGTGGCGGGTTCAGGACGGCGACCCGGTCGCGGCCGGCCACGAGCTCGGCCGGGTCTTCGGGCGGATGCGATCGATCCTGAGCGGCGAGCGCACCGCGCTCAACTTCCTCTGTCACCTGGCGGGTGTCGCAACGCTGACCCGCGCGTTCGTCCAGGCCGCCGGGGGCGGGGTGCGGGTCCTCGACACCCGCAAGACGCTGCCCGGGCTGCGGGCGCTCGAGAAGGCGGCGGTGCGCGCCGGCGGCGGGCACAACCACCGGGCGTCCCTGTCGGACGCGCTCCTGATCAAGGACAACCACCTCGTCGCGCTCGGCATCGAGAAGTCGGTGCAGGCGGCGAGCGACCGCTGGCCGGGCCGCACCGTCGAGGTCGAGTGCGAACGGCCCGAGCAGGTGGCGGAAGCAGTCGAAGCCGGGGCCGGCATCGTGATGCTCGACAACATGACGGCCGCGCAGGTCAAGAAGTGCGTGGCGCTCGTGCGCACGAGCAGTCGCCCCGGTGTCCTTGTCGAGGTCTCCGGCCGCGTCACGCTCGAGACGGTCGCCGAGTACGCGGCCGCCGGCCCGGACCTGATCTCGACGAGCGCGATCACGCAGTCGGCGCCGGCGCTCGACCTCGGCCTCGACGTCGAGGGCGAGGGCTGACCGGTGCTGCTCGCGATCGACGCCGGCAACACCCAGACTGTCATCGGCCTGTTCGACGACAGCGAGCTGGCCGACCACTGGCGCATCGCGACCGTCGCCGACCGCACCGAGGACGAGCTGGCGTTGATGATCCAGCAGTTCCTCGGCTTCCACGGCTTCTCGTTCGACGCCCAGGTGACGGGCGTGGCGATCGCGTCCGGCGTGCCGCGGGTGACGGCGGCGCTGCGGCTCATGACCCGCCGCTACTTCGGGTTCGACGCAATGGTCGTCGAGCCGGGTGTCCGCAGCGGCATGCCGATCCTGTACGACAACCCCAAGGAGGTCGGGCCCGACCGCATCGCCAACGCGGTGGCCGCGTACGACCTGTACGGCGGCCCGTCGATCGTCGTCGACTTCGGCACCGCCAACACCATCGAGGCGATCAGCGAGAAGGGCGAGTACCTCGGCGGCGCGATCTTCCCCGGCATCGAGATCTCGATGGACGCATTGTTCGCCCATGCCGCCGCCCTCCGGCGCGTCGAGCTCGTGCCGCCGAAGAACGTGATCGGCAAGTCGACGATGGAATCGGTGCAGTCGGGTGCCGTCTACGGCTTCACCGGGCAGATCGACGCGCTCGTCGAGCGGTTCCAGGCCGAGCTGGGAGACTGCACGGTGGTGGCCACCGGCGGGCTCGCCGAGCTCATCGTCCCGTTCTCCCGCACGATCCAGCACAATGAGCCCTGGCTCACCCTCCACGGGCTGCGGATCGTGTTCGAGAGGAACCGTTGAGCGAACTCCAGGACGAGCGGGCGCGCCGCCTCGCCAAGGTCGAGGCCGAGCGCGCGCAGGGGCGCGATCCCTACCCGGTGCGCTTCGACCGGACCCACACGACGGCCGAGCTGCACGCGGCGTACGGAGCCATCGACGCCGGAGCCGAGGTCGACGACACCGTGCGGGTGGCAGGACGGCTGATGCTGATCCGACGTCAGGGCAAGCTCACGTTCGCCACCCTGCGAGACGGCACTGGAACCGTCCAACTGTTCGTGTCTCTGGCGGTGATCGGCGACGAACGCCACGCCGCCTTCGACGACCTCGACCTCGGCGACTGGGTCGGCGCCGAGGGCACCGTCATGAAGACGAAGAAGGGCGAGCTCTCGGTCAAGGTCACGGGGTTCGAGCTCCTCGCCAAGGCATTGCGACCACTGCCGGACAAGTGGCACGGCCTCGCCGACGTCGACACCCGGTTCCGCCAGCGCTACGTCGACCTCATCGTGAACGAGGAAGCCCGGCGCGTGTTCGAGGTGCGCGTCACCGCCATCGACGCCCTCCGATCGTTTCTCAAGGAGCGAGGGTTCGTCGAGGTGGAGACCCCGGTCCTCAATGAGGTCATCGGCGGCGCGACGGCCAAGCCCTTCTTCACGCACCACAACGCGCTCGATCTCGATCTCACACTTCGGATCGCGCTCGAACTTCCCCTCAAGCGCCTACTCGTCGGCGGATACGAGAAGGTGTTCGAGATCGGACGGGTGTTCCGCAACGAGGGGCTGGGCACTCGCTACAACCCCGAGTTCACGATGCTCGAGGCCTACGAGGCGTTCGCCGACTACACCGACATGATGGACCTGACCGAGCAGCTCGTCGCGCACGCGGCGCACACGTCGGTAGGGACCACACGGGTCGGGACAGGCGACGCTGCGGTCGACGTGACCCCGCCGTGGCCACGCCGGCCGATGCTGTCGTTGATCCGTGAGCACGCCGGCGTCGACGTCCATCCTTCGATGCCGGCCGAGAAGCTGGAGCGCATCTGCGACGACCTCGACGTGCCCCACCAGCCGGGCTGGGGGCCGGGGATGCTCGTCATGGAGATCTACGAGAAGACGGTCGAGCCCAACCTCGTCGGCCCGATCATCGTCTGCGACTATCCGCGGGAGGTCTCGCCGCTCGCCCGGACGCATCGGGACGACCCGTATCTCGTCGAGCGCTTCGAGGTCGTGGTGCTTCGCCGCGAGCTCGTGAACGCGTTCAGCGAGCTGACCGATCCTGTCGACCAACGGGCGCGCTTGGAAGAGCAGGCTGCGCTGCGCGCCCGCGGCGAACAGGAGGCGATGGACGTCGACGAGGACTACGTGCGCGCGCTCGAGTTCGGGCTGCCCCCGTGCGGCGGTCTCGGCATCGGCGTCGACCGGCTCGTGATGCTGCTCGCCGGCGTGACCACGATCCGCGACGTCATCCTGTTCCCGCAACTGCGGCCCGAGGCGGGGGAGAGCTGATGCGCGTCCTGGTGACCGGCATGGGCGGCGAGCTGGGCACGCGCGTCGCGCAGCTGCTCGAGGAGCGCGACGAAGCGAGCGAGATCGCCGGCTTCGACATCTGGCCGCCGCGGCGCCGCCTGCGCCGCAGCGAGTTTCACCGCATCGAGCCGGACGACCAGGCGCGCATCACCGAATTCGTCCACGATTTCGCGCCCGAGATCGTCATCCACTACGGCGTCTACGAGCCCGACTCACGTCTCGGCGGACGGGAGGCGGCCGAGGCGAGCGAGGCGTGCACCGTGCACGTGCTCACGGCGGCGGCGGAGACGGGCCGGCTCGAGCGGCTCGCGGTCCGCAGCGGTCTCGAGGTGTACGGCCGGGGCCGAGGACGCCCCGTGGTGCCGGCCGAGGACGCGCCGCTCGCGCCGACGTCTCCATACGGACGGACCTGCCTCGAGGTCGAGACCCTGGCGGCCGCGCTCGTGCGGCGCCTCGGCATCCCGGTGGCGGCCCTCCGGTTGGCGCCCGTCGTCGGTTCGCACGTGCCGAGCCCGTTGGGCCGGGTCCTGCGTCTGCCGTTGGTGCCGGTTCCGGCGCTGGCCGATCCCGCCTTCGTGCTCCTGCATCAGGACGACGCGGCGCGGGCGATGGTCGAGGCGGTCATGCGCAGCGTCGACGGACCGGTCAACGTGGTCGGACGGGGCGCGGCGAGCCCGTGGCAGGCGGCGCGGCTCGGTGGGCGCATCCCGATCCCGGTGCTGGGGCCGGGGTGGGACGCCGCCCGGCGCATCGCCGAGATCGCCGGCGCGCCCGTGCCGCCGCACGTCGTCGAGCTGCTGCGCCAGGGACGGGCCGGCGACGGCACGCACGCGCGCGATGTCCTGTCGCTCCCGGGGCTGCGGTCCACGCTCGAGATCTGCACCGAGCTGTACGAGTGGGGCACGGTGAGCCAGCTCCACCCGGCCGAGGACGTCGCGTGAGCGCATCACCCGATACCGCCTACGGCCTCACCGAGGACGACCGCGTCCAGGCGCTCGAGTCGCCGCTCGCGTTCGCGCGCCGCCGTTTCGACGGGGAGTTCCACATCGACGCCTTCGGCGGCGACGCGCAGCTCATGGACCTCGCCGGGCTCGTGGTCGCGTTCGGTGTGCGCGTCGAGGTCGAGCACGCCGAGCGCCTCCCGCGCATCGGCGGCGCGCTCCTCGTGGCCAATCGCGGGCTGGGACTCGTCGAGCCCGCCGCGCTCGCCGTCGCCGTCCGCGTCGCGGTGGGTCGCCGGCTGCGAGTCATCGGCGCGCCCGACACGCCCGTCCTGGGTGACATCCTCCGCAAGATCGGCGCCGTCGGGTACCGCGCCGACGACGTCGCCGCGCTGTTGCGGGCCGGGCACCTGGCGGCCGCCCCACTCGCGTCGACGTGGCTGCGTTCCGGGGCCGGCGCCCCGCCGCGCGAGCTCCTCGCCGCCATCCTCGGCTACCCGGTGGTGCCGGCGGCCGTGCTCCCCGGCGGTCCCGGCCCGCTCCCGATCCGGCCGTGGCGCGTGATCGTCGGGTCCGTGGTCGAGACCGCGACCGACGCCGTCCCCGGCGACACCCTCGCCGGCGCCGAGCTGGCCGAGCGGACGCGTGGCGCCGTCAACCGCCTGCTCGAGGGTGCGCGCAGCTCCGGTTGACGCCGGGCAAGATTGACTAGTTCCCTTCGGAACAGAGAGCTATTCGGCGACGTTGCCGTCAGGTAGATTCTCGGTGTACTGACGCGAACGTTCGTTCGCGCTGAGCAAGCGGAGGGAGCGGTGAAGCAGGTCACCTCCGACGACGGCGTCGAGATCTTCTACGACGTCTGGGGTCGCCGAGACGGCCCGCCGGTTCTCCTGATCCAAGGCCTCGGGACCGACTCCCGGGGCTGGGCGCTTCAGCGCATGGCGTTCGGCCGGCACTACCGCTGCTTCGCGCCCGACAACCGCGGCGTCGGGCACACGGGCCCCACGTCCCGGCCGTACTCGCTCGAGCAGATGGCCGACGACGCACTGGCCGTGCTCGACGCCGAGGGCGTCGAGTCGGCGCACATCGTCGGCGCGTCGATGGGCGGCGTGATCGCGCAGGTCATCGCCGTCATGCACCCCGAGCGCACGCGATCGCTCGTGCTGGCGTGCACGTCGTGCCGTCACCATCCCTGGCGCCGGGAGGTGCTCCAGGAGTGGGCCGACGCAGTGCAGGAGCGCGGCTCGGCCGGCCTCAACGACGAGGCGTTGCGCTGGCTCGTCGGCCCCCGCCTGCGCCGGCGCTTCGGGATCTGGTTGAACATCCTCGCCCGCATCCTCGTGCGCGCCGACCCCGACGGGTTCGCCGGCCAGGTGCACGCCATCCTCGACGCTCCGGACGACCTCCGTTTCGAGCTCTGCAACGTGCGCGTTCCCGCGCTCGTGATCACGGGCTCGCAGGACGCGCTCACTCCCATCGGCGACGCCGAGGAGCTCGCCGAGATGATCCCGTACGCGCGGCTGGTCGAGCTACGCGGCGCCGCCCACGGGCTCATGGTCGAGTCGCCGAACGGCTTCAACGACACCGTGCTCGACTTCCTCGACCGGGTGAGCGGCCTCGACGCCGGGAGCGACGTCCAGGCCGCGAGCGCCTAGCTCTCGCGGTCGACGAGCCCGCCCACCAGGCGGGTCAGTGCGTCGCACACGTCGGGTGCGAGCCCTTCGGCGCCCTCGAGCGCGTCGCCGGCCTTGGCGGCGTGATCACGCGCCTTGCCGAGCGCGGCGTCGATCGCGCCGTCGGCGCTCGCCAGTCGCCGTACCTCGGCGAGCTGCCCGGCGTCGAGCGGGTGACCGAGCCGCTCGCGTAACGCCGGGCTCGACGCGATCGCGTGGATCACCGGCAACGTGTACACGCCCTCGACGAGGTCCTGGCCGGCGGGCTTGCCGAGCGCGGCGTCGGTGGCGGTGATGTCGAGAACGTCGTCGACGATCTGGAAGCACATGCCGAGGTGGAACCCGTAGCGCGTGAGCGCGTCGAGCGTCGGCTCGGCGACGCCGGACACCATCCCCCCGACGCGGCACGACGTCCCGAACAGCGATGCCGTCTTCCCCTCGATCGCCGAGCTGTAGCCCTCCTCGCTCCGGTCGACGTCGAAGAGGTGCTGGAGCTCGAGCACCTGGCCCCGGCACAGCTCGGCGATCGTGCTCGCCAGGATCTCGGCGACGTCCCCGCCCAGCCTCGCCGCCAATGCGGACGCCCGGGCCAGCAGGAAGTCGCCGGCAAGGATGGCCACGATGTTGCTCCACCGCGCGTTGACGCTGGGCACGCCGCGGCGCGTCTCGGCCTCGTCGATGACGTCGTCGTGGTACAGCGAACCCTGGTGGACGAGCTCGATTGCCACCGCCCCGGTGACGGCGTCGGCGCCGGCCGGGCCCACGCCGTCGGCGGCGGCGTACGCCGCGCACAGCGTGAGCGTCGGGCGGATGCGCTTCCCGCCCGCCCCGATCAGGTGCGAGGCCACGTCGGCGAGGAACCGGTCGGGCGTGCTGACCGCCTCGTGGAGTGAGTCCTCGACCCGGGCCAGATCTCCCGCCAGCGACGGGATCGCCAGCGTCTGGACCGGGTCCATACGACCGACGTTACGGTCCGGCGGGAACAAACTCCAAGCTGGGGTTGTCTAAGAACATCCAGGCAATTGCACGGATTCAGGCGCTGGGTCCGTCGGATACAGCCCGGAATTCCGGGACCTGCCCGATACACTGAGCAACAGGAGTCAGCGTCCGAAGTCGTTCCCGGTGCCGAATGGGGTACAGGGAGATGCGGACGCTGAATCGCTCCCGAGAGGTGGTTGACAGGTGTTCGAACGATTCACCGATCGAGCCCGACGAGTGGTCGTGCTGGCGCAGGAAGAGGCGCGGCTGCTCAACCACAACTACATCGGCACCGAGCACATCCTGCTCGGTCTCATCCACGAGGGTGAGGGCGTCGCGGCCAAGGCGCTCGAGTCGCTCGGCATCTCGCTCGAAGCCGTGCGCGCCCAGGTGGAGGAGATCATCGGTCACGGTGGCTCGGCCCCGTCCGGGCACATCCCGTTCACACCCCGCGCCAAGAAGGTCTTGGAGCTGAGCCTGCGCGAAGCGTTGCAGCTCGGCCACAACTACATCGGCACCGAGCACATCCTCCTCGGGCTGATCCGCGAAGGCGAAGGCGTCGCCGCCCAGGTGCTCGTCAAGCTCGGCGCCGACCTGTCGCGCGTCCGCCAGCAGGTCATCCAGCTGCTGTCCGGGTACGCCGGTGGCAAGGAGGGCGCGACCCAGGGCGGCGGCTCCGGCGAGGCGCAGCCCAGCGGCTCGCTCGTGCTCGACCAGTTCGGACGCAACCTCACCCAGCTCGCGCGCGACAAGAAGCTCGACCCGGTCATCGGTCGCCAGAAGGAGATCGAGCGGGTCATGCAGGTGCTGTCGCGCCGCACCAAGAACAACCCGGTCCTGATCGGCGAGCCCGGGGTCGGCAAGACCGCCATCGTCGAGGGCCTCGCCTCCGACATCGTCGACAACGACGTGCCCGAGACGCTCGTCGGGAAGCAGCTGTACACGCTCGACCTCGGCGCGCTCGTCGCCGGCTCCCGTTACCGCGGCGACTTCGAGGAGCGCCTGAAGAAGGTGCTCAAGGAGATCCGCACCCGCGGCGACATCATCCTGTTCATCGACGAGCTGCACACGCTCGTCGGCGCCGGCGCCGCCGAGGGCGCGATCGACGCCGCCAGCATCCTCAAGCCGATGCTCGCCCGCGGCGAGCTCCAGACCATCGGCGCGACCACGCTCGACGAGTACCGCAAGCACCTCGAGAAGGACGCCGCGCTCGAGCGCCGGTTCCAGCCGATCAAGGTCGAGGAGCCGACCGTCGCGCACACGATCGAGATCCTGAAGGGGCTGCGCGACCGTTACGAGGGCCACCACCGGGTCACGATCAGCGACCAGGCCGTCGTCGCGGCGGCGAACCTCGCCGACCGCTACATCTCCGACCGGTACCTCCCCGACAAGGCGATCGACCTCATCGACGAGGCCGGCTCGCGTCTGCGCATCCGCCGTATGGGCGCGCCGGCCGACTACCGCGAGTTCGAGGAGGAGATCGCCAAGGTCCGCCGCGACAAGGAAGGCGCGATCGAGGGCCAGCAGTTCGAGCAGGCCGCGAGCCTGCGCGACCGCGAGAAGGAGCTCCTCGAGGAGCGGTCGACCAAGGAGACGGAGCTGCGCGCCGAGGGCGTCGACCTCTTCAACGAGGTCACCGAGGAGTCGATCGCCGAGGTGCTGGCGATGTGGACGGGCATCCCCGTCTACAAGCTCACCGAGGAGGAGACGGCCAAGCTGCTCCGCATGGAGGACGAGCTGCACAAGCGGGTCGTCGGCCAGAACGACGCCATCAAGGCCGTGTCGCAGTCGATCCGCCGGACGCGCGCGGGTCTGAAGGACCCGAAGCGCCCGTCGGGGTCGTTCATCTTCCTCGGCCCTTCGGGTGTCGGAAAGACGGAGACCGCCAAGACGCTCGCCGAGTTCCTGTTCGGCGACGAGAGCGCGCTGATCCAGCTCGACATGAGCGAGTACATGGAGAAGCACACGGTGTCCCGTCTGGTCGGCTCGCCTCCGGGCTACGTCGGCTACGACGAGGGTGGCCAGCTGACCGAGGCCGTGCGGCGCAAGCCGTTCTCGGTCGTGCTCTTCGACGAGATCGAGAAGGCACACTCCGACGTGTTCAACACGCTGCTCCAGATCCTGGAGGACGGGCGGCTGACGGACGCGCAGGGCCGGACGGTGGACTTCAAGAACACCGTGATCATCATGACGTCGAACCTCGGCACCGCCGATCTGCGCAAGGCCGCGATCGGGTTCGGCCCGTCGAGCGAGGCGGTCACCTACGAGAAGATGAAGGAACGCGTGATGGAGGAGCTCAAGCGGAGCTTCCGCCCCGAGTTCCTGAACCGCATCGACGAGGTGATCGTCTTCAACGAGCTGAGCCAGCCCGAGGTCACCGAGATCGTCGACCTCATGATCAAGCGCGTGACGGAGCAGCTCGAGGGTCAGGGTCTCGGCCTGGAGCTCACGCCCGAGGCGAAGCTGATGCTGGCCAAGAAGGGCTACGACCCGCAGCTGGGAGCGCGGCCGCTGCGTCGCGCCATCCAGCGGCACGTCGAGGACCCGCTGTCGGAGAAGATCCTGTGGAAGGAGTTCCACGCCGGGGAGACGATCGTCGTCGACGTCGAGGGCGAAGGCGACTCGGCCGAGATCGTCTTCCGCGCCATCGAGGGCGTCGAGCCTCCGCCGGTGGAGCTCGCCGGGAGCGGACCCTCCGAGAGCTGAGGACGGCCGCGGCGCGCCCTGCGCCGCGCGGGCTGATGTCAGACTCGGCGCCCGATGCGTCGCCTACTCCTTGTCGTCGTTGCCACCTGCCTCCTGCTCGCGGGCTGCAAGGTCGACACGACGCTGACGATCGACGTCCACGACAACGGCGGCGGGAGCGTTCGGATCCGGGTGGCGCTCGACGCCGACGCGGTGCAGAACGCGCAAGCCGGCGGCGGCAGGCTGGAGGACCGGGTACGCCTGGGTGATCTCCAGGCCGCGGGCTGGACCGTGTCCCCGTGGCGCCGTGCGCCGGACGGGAGCGCCACCGTCTCGCTGCGCAAGGACTTCGCGAACGCGGGTGAGCTCGCGGGCGTGGTCGCCGAGCTCAGCGGCAAGGACGGACCCCTTCGAGGCGTGACGCTCGAGCGAAGTCGGGGCCTGCTGTCCACCGACTACAGGGTCAAGGGTGAGGCGGACCTCTCGCGGCTCACGGCCGGGGTGGCCAGCGACCCCGACGTCGTCGCCCAGCTCACGGGGCAGCGGGTCGACGTCGCCCAGATCGACCAGCGGCTCGCCCAGGAGATCAACAACGCGTTCCGGCTGCGGATCCGGTTCGTGTTCCCCGGGGGCGACGTGACCCAGGTGGAGCCGAAGCCGGGCAAGAAGGTGAGCCTGGCCACGACGACCACGCAGTTCGACACGACGCGCGCGCTACTTCTTGGCGGCGCGGTCGTGCTCGGCGTTCTCGGCGTCGTCGTGTTCATCGGGGGTGAGGTGCGCCGCCGCCGGCAACACCGGCGGGGGCGTCCACCCGGGTAGCCGGGGTTCCAGACCCCTCCGATCCGGTTGTTGGTATCGTTGGCCTCTCGAACGGGCGGGCGGTGACCGTTCGAGACCTTGGAGGATCCTGCGGTGCCCGCGCAACCACGGACAGAAGCGATGCTCGACTCCCTGCGCCTGGTGGCGCCGGGGACGCCGCTCCGGGAGGGACTGGACCGCATCCTCCAGGCCCGCATGGGTGCGATGATCGTCGTCGGCGACGGTCCCGAGGTGCTGCACGTGTGCTCGGGTGGCTTCCTCCTCGACGCCGAGTTCACGCCGCAGCGGCTGTCGGAGCTGGCGAAGATGGACGGCGCCATCATCCTCGCCTCGGACTCGTCCCGCGTCGCCCGCGCCAACGTGCACCTCGTGCCCGATCCCAACATCCCGACCTCCGAGACGGGCACGCGCCACCGCACCGCCGAGCGGGTCGGCCGCCAGATCGACGTCCCCGTCATCACCGTCTCCGAGGACATGTCCGTGGTCGCCGTCCACCGCCGCGGCCTCAAGCGCACGCTCGAGCCGATCCCACGCGTCCTCGGCCGGGCCGACCGTGCGGTCCAGATCCTCGAGCGGTACCGGGTGCGGCTCGACGCGGTCAGCAACTCGCTGTCGGCCCTCGAGGTCGAGGACCTCGTGACCGTGCGCGACGTGGCCACCGTGCTGCAGCGGGCCGAGATGGTGCGCCGCATCGCCGAGGAGATCGAGGGGTACGTGATCGAGCTCGGCGCCGACGGCCGCCTCGTCCTGCTCCAGCTCGAGGAGGCCATGGGTGGCGTCGAGGACGACCGCCGGCTCGTCGCCAAGGACTACTTCGTCGACGGGCCGGACTGGGGTCTCGTCGACGTGATGGTCAAGCTCGCCGACCTCGACACCGAGTCACTGCTCGACCTCCGGGAAGTTGCGTCGTTGCTCCACCTCCCCGCCGACGTGAGCCTCGACGCCCCGATCCAGCCGCGCGGCTTCCGGCTGCTGCACAAGATCCCGAGGATCCCCGAGGTCGTCGCCGACCACGTGGTCGAGCGGTTCTCGAACCTGCAGAAGATCATGCGCGCCGGCGTGTCCGACCTCGTCGAGGTGGAAGGCGTCGGTGAGGCCCGCGGCCGGGCGATCAAGGAAGGCCTCTCCCGTCTGGCCGAGACGTCGATCCTCGAACGCTACGTGTAGATGGGCGCCCTCTCTCCCGGACCGCACGAAGCACGCTCCGAACGGTTCGTCCTCGTCGCCGGCGACGGCACGCCCGTCGACGCCATCCACGCCCGACCGACGACACCGCCGGAAGCCGGCCTCGTCGTGCACCCCGACCTTCTCGG
>DASZGY010000136.1:0-18105 GCA_035938395.1 Acidimicrobiia bacterium | reverse complement strand
GCGGATCTGTTCGGCGATCAAGTCGCTCGGCGCGCGTCGCGTCGAGGAGACCAACGCCTGGCGCGAGGGAGGCCAGCGCAGTGTCGCCCACTGGGTCGCCGAGGCAACGGGAGAGACCGTCGGCGCCGCGGGCCGTGCGCTCGAGACGGCGCGTGCGCTCGAACACCTCCCCGAGACTGATGCCGCGTTCCGGGCCGGGCAGCTCTCCTCTACGCAGGCCGCCGAGATCACGAGCGCCGCGGGCGCCGATCCCGCCGCGGAGTCCGGCCTGCTGGAAACAGCAACCATGACCGGCGTGAAGGGGTTGCGCGACCGTTGCCGCGAGGTGCGTGCTGGCGCGGAGGCCGATGACGCCGCGTGGGCGCGTCGGCTGCACGTCGAACGCCGCGCACACGAGTGGACCGATCCCGATGGCGCCTACCGCCTGGAGGCGCGGCTCGCCCCCGACGCCGGCGCACGCATCAGCGCCGCCTGGAACGGGCATCTCGAGCGGATCTTCCGGGACGCCCGGCGGGCCGGGCGCCGTGAGCCGCGCGCCGCATACGCGGCCGACGCGCTCGTCGCGCTGGCCGGCGAAGGGCCGTGCAAGCCCGTCGAGGTCCGCGCCGTCGTCGACACCTCCGCGCTCGCGCGAGGGCATGTCGAGGCCGGCGAACGATGCGAGATCACCGGCGTCGGACCGGTGCCGGTGACGACGGCTCGGGCATTGCTCGACGACGCGTCCGTGGCCGTGATGATGCGCGACGGCGACGACATCACCGCTGTCTCACGCCCGACGCGCACGATCCCCACCAAGGTGCGCCGCGCGCTCGAGACCCGCTACCCGACGTGCGGCGTGCCGG
The DNA here is from genome assembly GCA_035938395.1 of Acidimicrobiia bacterium. Lineage (GTDB taxonomy): Bacteria > Actinomycetota > Acidimicrobiia > IMCC26256 > JACDBD01 > JALZAA01. The sequence continues at coordinate 17,263 of DASZGY010000136.1, read as the reverse complement.
GCTGCGCGAACGACCAGTTTCTCGAGATCGACCACGTCGTCCCGGTCGAAGACCACGGTGCGACGGAGATCGCAAACCTGTGGCGGCTGTGTTCACACCACCACGCCCTGAAGACGTACCAGGGATGGAAGGTCGTGCGCGTCAACGGCGATCGCGACCTCGTCCCGCCGTGACGCGTTTGTCGATGAGCAACCGGGCTAGCTGATCACGCCTTCGGCGCGGAGGTCGGCGAGCTCGGTGTCGGAGAGGCCGAGCTCCTTGTGCAGCACCTCGTCGGTGTGCTCGCCGACCCAGGGGACGCGCGTCTCGGGGCCGTCGGCCATCTTCGACAGCTTCACGGGATTGCCGGGGATGAGCACCGGGTCGTCGACGTCGTCCGTGCGCGGCAGCTCGACGAGCATGTTGCGCGCCTCGACGTGCGGGTCGGCGATGACGTCGGCGGCGGTGTTGCTCGGCCCCGCCGCGACGCCGGCGGCGCTCAGCTCGTGGCAAGCGTCGAGCTTCGTCCTCGTCGACGCCCACTCCTCCACCGCCGGACGGATCACGTCCTCGAGGTGCTCGCGCCAGCCCTGGCGGGTCGCGAAGCGCGGGTCGTCGACCCACTCCGGGTGCCCGACGAGCGCGGCGAGCCGCTCGAACTGGTGCTCCCGGCCGACCTGCATGATGAACCAGCCGTCGGAGGCGCGGAACCCGTCCATGATCAGCAGCGGACCCGGCCCTCCCGGGCGCAGGCCCATCGACCAGAAGTTCGTGACGAGATCGGTCATCGAGACCATGGCGTCGAACATGGAGACGTCGACGTACTGCCCTTCGCCGGTCTGGTCGCGGTGACGCAGCGCGGCGAGGACGCCGATGACGCCGAACATGGACGTCCCGATGTCGCCGAGCGCGCCCGCGGGCGCGGGGATCGGCGGCTGATCCTCGGGCCGCTTGTACTCGTAGATGCCCGACATCGCCTCGACGATCGGCGCGTACGCGGGCCAGTCGTACGGTGTCTCGACGGTGTTGCCGAAGCCCGAGATCGACAGGTAGATGATCCTCGGGTCCACCTTGGCGACGTCCTCGTACCCGAGCCCGAGGCGGGCCATCGCTCCGGCCTTGAAGTTCTCGGCCACCACGTCGAAATGCGGGACCAGCTTCAGGAACAGCTCGCGGCCTTGATCGCTCTTGATGTCGAGGCCGACGCTGCGCTTGTTGAGGTTGTTGCGCAGGAACGTCGCCCCCACGCGACGGCCCTGCGGGTCGTCCATCGCCGGCAGTGCGCCGCGGCCGGATTCGCCGTGGATGGGATGCTCGACCTTCACCACCTCTGCACCGAGGCGTGTCATCAGCTGCGTTCCGAACGGCAGCGCCTGCATCTGCTCGGCCGCGAGCACCCGCACGCCCTCGAGCGGCTTCCCGTAGCGCTGGGCGTCGGCGTTCCCGACGTCGCCGAGCTTCATAGGTGCACTCTAGGTGGCGCCTACAATCCCAGCCGTGCGAGGGATCATCAGCGCCAGTGGGTACGTGCCGTATCGACGCCTCGACCGGTCCGAGATCGCGGCGTTCTTCGGCAGCGGCGGCGGTCGGGGCACGCGCTCGGTCGCGTCGTACGACGAGGACACCACGACCATGGGCATCGAGGCCGCCCGGCTCGCGCTGCGGAGCGCGTCGGACGGGGCCGAGCCGGACGCCCTGTGGTTCGCCACCGCCAACCCGGCGTACCTCGAGAAGACGAACGCCACCGCCATTCACGCCGCGCTCCGCCTCGACCAGCTCACTCCCGCCATCGACACCGGCGGCGCGGTCCGTTCCGGTGTCGGGTCGCTCCGCGCCGCGCTCGACGGCCGCGGGTCCGTGCTCGTGGTGACGGCCGACCTGCGCGGCGGTCTCCCGACCAGCACCGACGAGGCCGCCGGCGGCGACGGTGCCGCCGCGGTGCTCGTGGACGACGACGACGAGGACGCGCCCGTGATCGCCGAGCTCATCGGAGCGGCGTCGGCGACCGAGGAGTTCATCGACCGGTGGCGCACACCGGGGGACGCCACCGTGAAGCAGTGGGAAGAGCGATTCGGCGAGACGAAGTACCTGCCCCTCGGCGAGCAGGCCTGGAACGCCGCGCTGAAGGTGGCGGAGCTCACGCCCGAGCAGGTCGACCGGGTCATCGTCAGCGGCACGCACGCGCGCGCGAACCGATCGATCAAGAGCCGGTTGGGCACGGCGAAGGAAGCCACGGTCGACGATCTCTCGGCGAGCGTCGGCAACACCGCCACCGCGCAAGCCGGGATGCTGCTCGCGACCACGCTCGAGACCGCGGAGCCGGGAGACGTGATCGCGCTTGTCTCGCTCGTCGACGGCGCCGACGTTCTCGTGTTCCGCGCCACTGACGCGATCGCCTCGTACGCGCCGGCGCGGCCGGTCGCGATGCAGGTCGACAACGGCGCGCCGCTCCCCTACGGGCGCTTCTTGTCGTGGCGTCGAGTGGTCACGGTCGACCCGCCGCGTCGGCCTGAGCCCGATCGCATCTCTGCCGCCGTCGCCGGACGCACCGCGGACTGGAAGTACGCGTTCGAAGGGTCGCGTGACGAGTCGAGCGGCGCGCTGCACCTGCCGCCCCAGAGGGTGTCCCGCGAGGGCGGCGCCATCGACGAGATGGACCCGGCACCGATGAGCGACGTTGCGGGAACGATCGCGACGTTCACGATCGACCGCATCGCGTACTCACCGAGCCCGCCGATCGTCTTCGCGGTCGTCGACTTCGACGGAGGCGGCCGGCTCCCGATCGAGCTCACCGACGTCGAGGCCGACGAGCTCACGATCGGCGACCGGGTCGAGATGACGTTCCGCAAGCTGTTCAGCGCCGACGGCATCCACAACTACTTCTGGAAGGCCAGACCGATCCGCGGGTAACCGACCCGGAGGGTCAGAAGGGATCGTTCCATGGGCTCGCACGGCATCAAGGACCAGGTCGCGATCGTCGGGATGGGTTGCACCCGCTTCGGCGAGCACTGGGACAAGAGCGCCGATGACCTCCTCGTCGACGCATCCGAGGAGGCCTTCGCCTCCGCCGGCGTAGCCAAGGATGACGTCGACGCGTACTGGCTCGGCACCGCCATGTCGGGGATGTCGGGCATGGCGCTGGCCCGACCGCTCCAGTTGCAGAACAAGCCCGTCAGCCGGGTCGAGAACTTCTGCGCCACCGGATCGGAGGCTCTCCGCGGCGCCGCCTACGCGGTGGCGAGCGGCGCGTACGACACGGCCATGGCGATCGGCGTCGAGAAGGTGAAGGACAGCGGCTACCAGGGACTCGTCGGCGCAGGGAAGACGCCGACCGATGGCACCGGTCGCACCCTTACGGCGGCGGCGATGTTCGCGATGTGCGTCCCCGCGTACGCCAAACGATACGGCGTGGATGCCGAGGAGATGCGGGAGGTCCTCGCCCACATCTCGGCGAAGAACCACTACAACGGCGCCCGGAACCCGCGGGCACAGTTCCGCCGCGAAGTGAGCACCGAGACGATCTGCGCCTCGCCGCTCATGGCCGGCGACCTCCGGGTCTACGACTGCTCGGGCGTGGCCGACGGGAGCGCGGCGGCGGTCGTCGTCCGCGCCGAGGACGCGTACAAGTACACGGACTCGCCGCTGTACATCAAGGCGCTGTCGTTCGTCGCCGGGAACTGCAGCGGCAACGCCGACCCCGACTACGACTACACGGCATTCCCCGAGATCGAGGCGGCCGCGGCCGACGCGTACGCGCAAGCCGGCGTCACCGAACCCCGTCACGAGATCGCGATGGCCGAGGTGCACGACTGCTTCACGCCTGCCGAGCTGCTGATCATGGAGGACCTCGGGTTCGCCGAGCGGGGCACGGCGTGGAAGGAAGTCCTGGCGGGCACGTTCGACCTGCACGGCGAGATCCCCGTGAACCCGGACGGCGGCCTGAAGAGCTTCGGGCACCCCGTCGGCGCGTCGGGGCTGCGGATGATGTTCGAGGCGTGGCTCCAGCTCCGCCACCAGGCGCCCGAGGAACGCCAGATCACGACCGACCGCACGATCGGCCTGACCCACAACCTCGGTGGGTACCCCGGCGAGATGGTCTCGTTCGTCGGTCTGGTGAGCCCCGAGCTCGGTTGATGCAACGCCGCCCACGCATGGGGAACGGCGCCCTCGGGTAGGCGGTCGGTGATCAACATGCCGGCTCAGGAGCAACGCCGTCGCCCTTCGCTCACCGCAGAGTTCGGCACGCCCGGTGACGCGCGGGCAGCGATGAAAGCGCTCGAGAACCACGGCATCGACGGGCTCGAGATCACCGTGCTCGATGGTCCCGAGGACGACGACCGGCGGCCCGCCGACCGCCGCGAGCTCGTGTTCATCAGCGGTCGGGTCGGCACGGGCATCGCCCTCGGCGCCCTCGTCGGGGCGGCGGTCCTCGGCATCGTCGGCGTGATTGCCGCGATCGCGGGCGCGCCGGCCGTTCTGATCGTGGCGTTCGTCGTCCTCGGTGCCGGTCTGGGCGCCGCCGTGGGCGCGTTCTGGGGCGTCGAGCGGGGCGTCGGGATGTCGGAGGACTGGGAGAAGACCTTCGAGGAGCCGGCGGCCGTCACGACGCCGATGCGGATCGGTGTGTACGCGAATGGCGACGACGAGACGATGCGCGCGAGGCAGGTGCTCGAGCGTCACCGTCCACTCGACATCCAGGACCAGACGGCTGGAAGCGGGACTTGATGACGGACCGAGAGCAGAACCACGACCAGGACGACGAGCACGTCAGTCAGGTGAGCGAAGAAGAGGCCGAGGAGCTCGAAGAGGAAGCGGAGGAACGTAATCCCGATCCTCAGACTCGCCGGGAGGCGCTCGAGCTCGAGCTGATGGACGAGGACCGCTCAGAGGCGGGCGAGGACGTCGGCGACGAGATCGACTAGTTGCGGCGCGTCAGTCGGCGGCGGCGAGCAGCAGGTCGAGCTGAGCGAGATCGTCGTCCGACAGCCGCCAGTCGATGGCCGCGACGTTGGCGGCAACCTGGTCGGGCCGTGTGGCTCCGGCGATGATCGACGTCATGGCCGGCTGCGCAGCCAGCCACGCGAATGCCAGCTCGAGGATCGTGTGGTCACGTTCGGCCGCGAACGCGCTCAGCTCGTCGACCTGGTCGAAGTTGCGATCGGACATGACCCGGGCGGCGCGTTCCTCGGGTAGCTGCGACAGCCGCGTGCCCTCGGGCGCGGGAGCACCCCGCTGATATTTCCCGGTGAGGAGTCCGCTCGCCAGTGGGAAGTACGGCAGGACGCCGAGGCCGTCCCGTACGCAGGCCGGTACGACATCTTGCAATGGCTCGCGGTGCAACAGGTTGAAGTGGTTCTGCGCGGTGACGAACCGGGCGAGGCCGTGCTGCTCCGAGACGGACTCCGCGTCGTCGATCTGCTCACCGGAGAAGTTGGAGTTGCCGATCTCGCGCACCTTCCCGTCGCGCACGAGGCGGTCGAGGGCGGTGAGCGTCTCCTCGATCGGCACGTTGGGATCGGGCCCGTGCTGTTGGTACAGGTCGATGCGGTCGGTGCCGAGACGCCGCAGGCTGCCTTCGACCGCCTCGGCGACCCAGCGGGCGCCGGCGCCGGCGTGGCTCGGGTCGTCGTCGATCGGGGCGACGAACTTGGTGGCGATGACCACCTCGTCGCGCCGGCCGGCGAGCGCGCGGCCGAGGTACTGCTCCGAGCGCGTCCTGCCGTAGACGTCGGCGGTGTCGAAGAAGTTGATCCCGGCGTCGAGGGCGGCATGGACGACAGCGGCGCTGCGCTCCGCGTCGATGCGCATCCCGAAGTTGTTGCAGCCCAGCCCGACCAGCGTGACCTCGAGCGATCCGAGCTTGCGCATCTCCATCGGCGCGAGCTTACGCAGTGGACAGATGCTGAACGCTGGGTCAGGATCTGACGCGCAGCAGCGGAAAGGGATCGGGGGGCTCGTGCCGGCGCTGACCGAGGGGACGGGGGCGCGGAACCGGCCGGCCCGGACGCGGCGTACCCAGGCGGAGCGGCGGGCTGCGTCGCAGGGACGCCTGCTCGAGGCGGCTGCAACGCTCGTCGCGACGCGAGGTACGGCCCGCGCCAGTCTCACCGACATCGCCGCCACCGCCGGCTGCAGCCGGGGTCTGCCGACGTACCTGTTCGGCTCGAAGGAGGGCCTGCTCCTCGCGCTGGCCGACTACCTCGTGGAGCGGTTCCGCACGCGCCTGTTCGAGCCGGCGCTCGAGCAACGTCAGGGTCTGCCCGCGCTGCTCATCTGGTTGCGGGTCTACGTCCACAGCCTGCGCGGCCCCGAGCTCCAGGTCCGGGCGGCGTGCGTGCTGCTCGGCGAAGCCCTGGGCTCGGAGCCCGCGTTCCTCCCCGCTATCAACCGGGTACACCGCAACGTCCGCTCGATGGTCGAGCACTACATCCTCGAGGGAATGGAACGCGGCGAGATCCGGCGCGACGTCGACCCCGCCGCGCAGGCAGCGCTGCTCATCGGCACGCTCCGGGGCGTCTCGCTGCTCGCCGTGACCGATCCCGACTCACTCGACCTCGACGCGCTGGCCACCGAGCTCGTGTCCGCGACTGAGAGGTCCCTCCGTGCCTGACGCCGTCCGCTCGTTCGACGGGACGCACATCGCCTACACCGTGCGCGGTGCGGGGCCGGCCGTGCTGCTGCTGCACGGGTTCGGAGCCGACCACGCTCTCAACTGGGCCAATCCCGGGGTGATCGACGCGTTGGTCGACAGCGGCCGGCGGGTCGTCGCCACGGACGCGCGCGGCCACGGTGCTTCAGGGAAGCCGCACGAGGCTGAGGCGTACTCGGGGAACGCGATGGTGCGCGACGCGCAGGCGGTGCTCGACCATCTCGGTGTCGAGGAGGTCGACGTCGTCGGCTACTCGATGGGATCGATGGTGGCCGCGCGGTTGGTGCCGGAGGAGCCCCGGACCCGCTCGCTCGTGCTCGGCGGCGTGGGAGCGACCGTCACGCCGCCACGAACCGGCGGCCGCGCCCCCGAGGCCATCGCCGCCGCGCTCTTGGCGGACGATCCCGCGTCGATCGACAGCGTCACGGGCAGAGCGTTCCGCGAGTTCGCCGACGCCACCGGCGCCGACCGTCAGGCGCTCGCCGCCCTGAGCCGCTCCAGCTCGTTGCGGTACTCCGTCCAGTTCGACGCGATCACGGTTCCGACCCTCGTGATCGCGGGCACGGGCGACACCCTCATCCGGTCGCCGGATGCGCTCGCCGAGCGCCTGCCGTCGGCGCGCCTGCAAATGGTGAAGGGCGATCATCTCGGGGCCCCCTACGACCCCGACTTTGCTCGAGCGATCGTCGATTTCCTCGAGGAGGCACACGCATGAGCGCAACAGCCAGGCGGCTCCTGTTGATCGTCGCGGCCGCCGCGCTCGCCGCCGCGACGCTCGCGCCATCGGCGGGCGCGGCCCGGGCGCAGAAGGTCGACGTCAAGTTCGAGCAGCTCCAGGGCTTCAACGCACCGGGAACCCCTGCGAAGTACAACAAAGTGGGCGTCCTCAAGACCGGCCCGAGCGACGCCAAGAACATCCTCGTCCTCGTGCCCGGGACGTCCGCGAGCGCGGCCTACTTCGAGCCGCTGGCGAAGGACATCGTGCGGGCGTCGAAGGGCTGGCAGGTCTGGGCGATCGAGCGTCGTGAGAACTTCCTCGAGGACCACTCGGTGCTCAACCAGGCCAAGAAGGGCAAGGCCACCGCGAAACAGCTGTTCGACTACTACCTGGGCTTCGTCACCGACCCGAGCATCACGAAGCACTTCCAATTCATCCCGGACAGCGACGTCGGGTACGCACGCGACTGGGGCATGAACGTCGAGATCCAGGACATGCGGCGCGTGGTCGAGGCAGCCAAGAAGCAAGGCGGCAAGGTCGTGCTCGGCGGCCACTCGCTCGGCGGGTCGATGACGACCGCCTATGCAACCTGGGACTTCAACGGGAAGCCGGGTGCGAACGATCTCTCGGGCCTCGTGTTCATCGACGGCGGGAGCAGCCCCACCCCGGTGAGCACCGACCAGGCGAACCTGCAACTGCAGGCGCTCCAGAACGGCTCGCCGTGGCTGTCGTTCGGCGGCATCCCCGCGCCGTACGCCGGCTTGTTCAATGCGACGGGCGCGACGGGCGTGAAGATCGCACCCAACGACCCTTCGCTCGGGTACGCGTGGCCGGCGCTGCCCGCCAACCTGAAGCCTCCGGTGGCGCCGACGAACGAGGGCCAGTACGGCTACGCCCTCGACGTCAAGACCTCACCGATGGGATTGCGCGCCGCCCAGGCGCACCTGGGGCAACTCAAGGACAGCGGCGATCCGCGCGGCTGGGACGGCACGGGCGCGCTCACGCCGATCACGCGCTACGCCGAGATGTTCTCGGGATGGGGTCTGCAGAATCGTGACGGCACCGCGTGGTACCACCCGCAACGCTTGACAATCGACTCAGGTGCCGTGGCGGACGGGAACGCGAACGACACGCAGAGCATCCTCGACGTGCACTCGACGCACGGGAGCGATCTGCCGAAGCGGCTCCGGATGTACGCCTTCGGGGCCGCCCTCGGTGGGCAGCGCGTGCTCGACGGGACGACGATCCTCGCGGACCAGTCCGGCATCCCACACGACCAGCTCGTCTTGGTGAACGGCGAGGCGAACTACGCGCACAACGATCCCGCGGGCGCGAGCCCCAACAACGAGTTCCTCCGGAACCTCACGCCGTTCCTGAACAAGATCGGCTAGGAGCTGGCAAGCGCCGGGATCAATTCCCAAATTGCGTGCCGGGGATGGCAGCGAGTCGCCCTTCCAGGTTTGCGATGACGACTTGCGTTTGCGCGTAGGCCTGCGCGCTCGCGAGCAAATTCGACGCGCGGTGGGCGAAGGTGCCGCACTGCCGGCGATCCCACCCGGCGAACCCGACCGCGGGCCATGCGTAGAGGTTCAGCACCCCGATGAGCTCGTCGTGTGCAACGAGCGGGAGGGCCACGCAGGCGATCAGCCCGGCGCGGCGGGCCGACGGGCCAAACCTCGGCCATCGCTCGTCGGAGGTGACGGGCTCGAGGTCATGGCGCTCGCCGTCGCGCAGGCACTCGACGCAGGGGCCGTCGTCGAGCTCGTCCTGGAGGGAGTCGAGACCGAGGCTGCGGGCGTCCGTCGTCGCACGAGCGCCGACGCTGTCACCCGCAAGCACCTGGATGCCGACCCCATCGCATTGACCCAGCGAGGTGCGGGCGAGATCGACGACATCCTGGGCGGTACCGCCGAGAGGCTGTTGGAACACCAGGATCTCGGAGAGGTGGGCGAGGCCCTCCTCATCCTCAGACATCACCCGTCGAGGATACCGGGAGTGTCCACCACGGCTTTGGCGAGGTCGCGCAGCTTGATGTTGCGGTGCTGGGACAGGTCGCGGAGGCGCTCGAAGGCTTCATCGGGGCTGCAGCGCTCGCGTGCCTGGATGATGCCCTTGGCCTGGCCGATCACGTCGCGCGACTGAAGGGCCTCCTGCAGCTGCTCGATGACGGCCTGGGCTTTCGCGTAGGCGCGGGCATTGGCGACTGCAACCGACGCCGGAGGCATGAACCGCCGGCCGATCACCTCATCGGATTCTTCGAAGGGACGGTTCTGGGAGTACAGGTTCAGCACCCCGCCGGTCCCGTGGTTGCCGATCACCAGCGGGAGCGACAGACAGCTCACGACACCCTCATCGAGCGTCGGACCACGAAACTTCGGCCACCGCGTGTCGTCTGCGAGCGACGGGCTCCGCCGGATCTCTCCCGTCCGCAGGCTTTCGAGGCAGGGGCCCTCGTCGGTGGAGTACTGGTGGTTGTCGACCCGCTGAACCAGCGGGCCCGACGCAGCCGCCGTGGTGACTTTGTCGTGCTCGAAGAGCGTGACGCCGGCTGCGTCGCACGCGGGGATGGCCCGCACCGCGATGTCGGCGACGTGGCCGAGCATCGCGTCCAGGGATTCATCGGTCTGCAGCAACCCGGCAAGATCAGAGAGCTCGTCCTCGAGGGTCTCGCGCGGCTCGTTCATGAGCGCCTCCTTCCGAAGGGGCGCAGAACCGCTGGAGAACCCAGATCTGCCGAGTTGGCAGCAGCGGAACGGCACGGGGATCGGAGCGGCGCAGCTGGGTGCTGACGAGCCGCTCGAAACCTTGGTACGCGAGCGTACACGGGTTTGTACGCGAGCGTACATTTCCGGCCGGGCTCGCTCGGCGGAGAGGGACGCCTCAGGGCAGGAGGCGGTCGAAGACCTCCCGGGTCACCGCGTAGCACTCGCACGCCGCGCCCTCCAGACCGGCTCGGTCGACGACCTCGACCCGCCCCCGCGAGAACTCGACGAAACCGGCCCGCTGCAGGATCCCTGCGGTCACGGTGACCGACGCGCGCCGCACGCCGAGCATCTGGGCGAGGAACTCGTGGGTCATCGGAAACTCGTCGGTTCCGACCCGGTCATGGGTCAACAGCAGCCAGCGGGCGCAACGCTGCTCGACCGAATGGAGCCCGTTGCAGGCCACCTGCTGGGACACCTGGCTGAAGAACGCGAGGGTGTAACGCTCGATCAAGGACGCAAGTGCTCCCTGCCGATGGAGCTCGGCGCGGAAGGTGTCGGCGTCCATGCTCACGACCTCCCCCGGGGCCTGGACCGTCGCCACCTCCCGGGGATTCATGGCGTCACTTCCCCATGCGACCGTCAAGCCGACCACACCCTCGTTGCCGATCGTGGCGATCTCGACGCTGGGGCCTTCGTCCATGCGGGTCAGGATCGACACGACCGCGTCGACGGGGAAGTGGACCTCCGCGATCCGCTGGCCGGCCTCGCCCATGTCCTGCTTCTGCTGCACGCCGTGCGGTCGAAGGTGCTCGTGGAGGCGCTGGTAGTCCTCTTTGGGCAGAGCGTTCAGCAGGCGGTTGGATCGTCTGGCGTCGTCGTTCGGCAAGCCAACCCTCCTGGCCCGCTTGATTGGGCGCGCCCGAACCACAGCAAGCTGCCCCAACGGCTCAGTTGGCAACAGCCGTCGGTTCGCGCGGTCGGCTGTCTGCTCAACCAGACGGAATGTACCGCGCAGAGGAGGACGCCGAACAGGCGGAAGTCTCAGCCATCGGGGTCCGAGAAGGGTCCTCTTCCCATCTGCTCGCGCACGGTCGTGACGGGCGGGTTGGTGAGGCTGCGGCGCTGCCAGTTCGCGCCGTCGACGACCAGTGTGTGCCCGGAGATGAACCGGCCGTAGGGGGAAGCGAGGAACGTGGCCGCCCACCCGAGCTCCTGACGTCGGCCCACCCGCATCGCCGGCTGGCACGGGTCCTTGTCGCTCGTGCGGTCGAGGTTGCCGCGGATGTCGTCGGTCATGTCCTCGTGCGGGAAGAGGCCGGGGACGAGCGCGTTGACCTGAATCCCGTACGGGCCCCACTCGACGGCGAGCGACTCGGTGAGGTTCTTCACGCCTGCCTTGGCCGCGGCCGAATGCGCGAAGCCCGGGCCTCCCGTCCAGGCGTAGGACGCGCCGACGTTGACGATCGACCCGGGCGCGCCGGCCGTGAGGTGCCTGCGCGCGAACTCTCGAGCGCACAGGAACGTCCCGTTCAGCGTGATGTCGACGACGGTCCGCCACGCGTTCGGCGACATGTCCTCGGCCGGCACGGGAAAGTTGGCGGCGGCATTGTTGATCAGCACGCCCGGCAGGCCGAACTCCGCCTCGGCGGCACCGAAGGCGGCGGCGATCTCGTCGGGCTGGCGGATGTCGCATTGGACGGCCGACACCGGAGCGCCGATCGCCTCCATCGCGTCTCGCCCGGCGACGAGGTGCTCCTCCTTGCGGCTCGCGATCACGATCGCCGCGCCCAGCCGGGCGAACTCCGTCGCGATGGCCTTCCCGAGGCCCGTGCCCCCGCCGGTCACCAGGACGCTCACTCCCCCGAACGTGCCGGGCGGGAGCGCGGACTCGCCCATCGGCGGCGGCTCGGGCAAGCCGATCAACTCGCTCACCGCGTCTCCCTTCGTTCTGGCTGCGCTGGCGCGTCAGCTCCCCGTGTACCGCGGCTCACGATCTTCGGCGCGCGCCGCGCGTAGCTCGGCGATGTCGTCGCTCTTGTTGACGAACGTCTGGTAGATCATCTCGTCGGACATCGACGATCGAATCGCCGGGACGGCCAGGTGGCGGATGACCTCCCGCGCCATCTTCACGGTGACGGCCGGGAGTGAGGCAATGTGCTCCGCGATCTCGCGCACCGTGCCGTCGAGCTCGTCCTCGCCGACGATCCGGCTCACGACGCCGTGCGCGAGCGCCTCGTCGGCCGTGAGCACCCGGCTGGTCAGCACGAGGTCGCTGACGAGGCCTGCGCCCGCCATCTCGAACAGCGCCCCCACGCCCCCCGTGTCCGGAATCACACCGTACGTCAGCTCGGGGAGGCGAAAGCGCGCGCCTTCTGCCGCGATCCGCAGGTCGCACAACAACGCCCGCTGGAACGACGCACCCATGACCCAGCCCTTGCAGGCGACGATCACCGGCGCATCGAGGTCCCAGAGCTGCTGGATGCCCCGGTGCCCCCGCCGCATGAGCTCGTGGTGCGAGACCGGGTCTGCGTGCGCGCCGATCGCGCCGACATCGCGTCCGGACGAGAACGACTTGCCTTCGCCGCGCCAGACGACCGCGCGCACCTCGGGGCGGCCGCGGAGCTCGCTCAGAATCTCGAAGAGGCGCGCGTCCATCTCGTCGTCGAACGCGTTGTGCTTCTCCGGGTTGTCGTTGGTGATGATCGCGACAGCGCCGTCGAGCTCGAGTCGCACCCGGTCGGTCATCGGTCGACACCCTAGACAAGCGTCGATGCGATGCAGCGAGGCGGCGGCGGGAATCGAACCCGCGTACAAGGTTTTGCAGACCTCTGCCTGTGCCACTCGGCTACGCCGCCGGAGGCGTCGAGGTTACCGGCTCGCGTTCACGGGGCCGCGGAGATCCCGCGCCGGTCGGGCGCGAAGATGAGCGCCTTGCGCTCTCGGGGATGGGGTAGGGACAAGCTCGTCGTGCTGGCCGCGGCCGTCGTGGTCGGCGCATTCGTCGCGGCCGCGCCTGCAGTGGCGGCGCCGGCGGCGCGCCGTTCGCCCGCGGTGGCGACGATCGGTACGAATGCCGTCGGACGCATCGAGCAGACCTTCGTCGACGACTCCCGCCCGACCAAGGCGAACGGCAGCTTCGCGGGCGCACCGAACCGCACGTTGCACACGACGATCTACTACCCGGCGCTCGGGAAGCCCGGCGACACCGTCACGGCCGACGCCACCCCGGACCGCAAGCACGGCCCGTACCCCTTGATCCTGTACAGCCACGGAACCAACTCGTTCGGCGCCGAGTACGAGCCGCTACTGCGCCAGTGGGCGTCGGCCGGCTACGTCATCGCCGCACCCGACTACCCGCTGTCGAACAAGAACTCACCCGGCGGCGCAATCATCACCGACCTCGACCAGCAGCCCGCCGACGCCCACTTCGTCATCGACCGGATGCTGGCGCTGAGCTCGAAGCGGTCCGGGACGCTCGCACGGGTGGTCGACGCGAAGCGCATCGGCGCCTCGGGCCACTCGCTCGGGGCGCTCACGACATACCGGCTCGTGTACGAGACGTGCTGCGCCGACAAGCGCATCAAGGCGGCGGCGCCGATGTCGGGTGCCGCGGGCGACCCGCCGCAGTTCTTCACGGGAATCTCGACGCCGTTGCTGGCCGAGCACGGTGACGCCGACGAGACGATCCCCTACCAGACCGGTGCAGACACCTTCGCCAAGGCGAGCCCGCCGAAGTTCTTCCTGACGCTGATCGGCGGAAGGCACACTCCGCCGTACCGGGGCGGAACCGATCCCGCGCCGACGACGGTCGCGCACGTTACGCTCGACTTCTTCGACCGTTACCTGAAGAGCGATCACGCTGCGCTCGACCGGCTGCGCCACGATGCCGATCAGCCCGGCGTCGCGACGCTCCAGGAGCAGGCGGGGTGACCGGCCCAATGACCGGAGGGGGACGATGATCGAGGCCCGTACACCGCGCCGCTGGCGCGCTCGCTTGGCCGTGGTGACAGTGGTGGCCGGGCTGTTCGCGACGGGGGTCGTCGCCACCGCGCCCGCAGTCACTGCGACCTCGGTGAGCACCAAGGCCCAGCCGCCGAAGGTCGCGCCGCCCGGAAAGTACCTCGTGGGCCTGAGAACGGAGACGTTCGTCGACTCGGCGCGGCCCACCGAAAACGTCGCTCCGACTCGCACGCTCAAGACCGCGATCTACTACCCGGCGCAGGGCACCCCGACCGACACGCCGATCGCAAACGCCCCGCCGGACACGAAGAATGCCCCGTATCCGCTGATCCTCTTCAGCCACGGCTTGGGTGCACGCGGCGTCGCCTACGAGAACGTCCTCAAGGCATGGGCGTCGGCCGGCTACGTGGTCGCTGCTCCCGACTATCCGTTGTCGAACACCGACGCGCCCGGTGGCGCGCAGTTCGGGCGCGCCATCGCCGACACGAAGAACCAACCTGGGGACGCCACGTTCGTGATCAACCAGGTGATCAAGCTCGACAAGCAGAAGCAGGGCCTCGGCGGGATCGTCGACCCCAAGCGCATCGGCGCATCGGGTCACTCGCTCGGGGGCATCACGACCTACGGGCTCGCCTACAGCGGATGCTGCACCGACAAGCGGATCAAGGCGGCCATCCCGATGTCGGGCATCATCGGCGTCGTGGACGGCCCGGAGACGTACTTCCAGGGCGCGGCGACGCCGCTGCTGGCCGTGCACGGAAACGCCGACGGCACAGTGCCCTACGGCGCCGACATGAACGGGTTCGCCCGGGCGAAGACGCCGAAGTACTTCCTCACCTTCCTCGGCGCCGGGCACGTCACGCCGTTCCTCGGGGGCGACAACCCCTCGGCGATGGCGCTGAAGCAGTCGACCATCGACTTCTTCAACCGCTATCTCAAGGACGACAAGGCGGCGCTCGACAAGCTGCGCACGGACGCCAACGTCGCGGGCGCGTCCTCGCTCGAGGAGCATCCCGAGAACGCGGCGACGGCCCGGGCGCCGACGAGCACGACGAAGAAGTCGACGACCCCGAGCAGCTGACGCCGGTCTCTCTCAGCCGCGCGCGTTCCCGCTCGGCGCGCGCCCCTGCCGGGGCGCTCTGGCGCTGCTCACCGCGTTCGTGCTGTGGCTGTACGGGACGGCCGCCTTGGGGCCGCGTGAGCAGGCTCGGCCTAAGATTCGGGCGTGACTTCCCCGGTTCGGGTCCTGGCTGTGGGCGCGGCCGCGCCTGCACGGCGACTGGCGGCCGCCGACGTCGCCGCCGCCTGGGGTCGTGGCGGCGGGCGGGGCCAGGTCGGGGTGTGCGCCCCCGACGAGGACGTGCTCACGCTGTCGGCGGAAGCTGCGTCCCGCGCCATCGAGGCCTCCGGTCTCGAGAACGACATCGTCGACGGCCTGTGGTGGGGCACCACGCGTCCACCCTTCGCCGAGGGGCCCAGCCACGCCGTCCTGGCCTCGGCGCTCGGCCTGTCGGCACATTCCGGCGGCGCCCTGTTCTCGGGCTCGCCGCACGCGGGGATGGACGCTCTGCTCGGCGCGTACGACGCGGTCGCCGCCGGGAGCGCACGGGTTGCCTTGGTCGTGGGGGCCGACGCGCTCGTACCCGGGCCGGGCACCACGTTCGAGGAGCGCGCCGGCGCAGGCGCGGCTGCCGTCGTGCTCGTCGCCGAGGGTGGCCACGCGTCGCTGCCCGCCCGCGTCACCCGCACACACCCCTTCCTCGACCGCTACCGCTCCGACGCCGACGACGGGACGCGCGACCTCTACGACGCGCGGCTGTTCCGCGAGGAGATCTTCCTGCCGGTCGTGCAGGAGGTCGGCGAGCAGCTGGCATCGCTCGAGATCGACGAGTGGTCACTCCCCGACCCCGACGGCCGGCTCGGTGCCACCGCCGCACGCAAGCTCGCAGCTGGCGCGCCCGCGTCGGCGAGCGTGTACGCGGCGATCGGCGACACGGGCGCGGCCGCACCGCTCCTGGGCGCGCTCGGCTCGCTCGACGCCGCCCGGACCGTCGCCGTCGTCGGCTTCGGCGGCGGTCGCGCCACCGGCATCGTGATCAACGCCGATGGCCCGGTGCCGGGTGCGGCGGCGATCGAGGACGCGTGGGCCGAAGGCCGGCCGACGTCGTACGCCGAGGCGCTGCGCGCCCGCGGACAGCTCGAGGCCACCGGCGAGACCATCCCGATGGGCGTGCCGCCCGAGAGCGCGCTGTTCGTGCGGGGCGCGGAAGAGATGCTCGGGCTGCTCGGCGCCCGGTGCGTCGACTGCGGGACCATCAACACGCCGCCGACGATCCACCCGTACTGCATCAGCTGCGGGAGCACGAAGTTCATGCTCGTGTCACTGGCCCGCCGCGGCGTCGTGCACACCTTCGTCGTCAACCACACGATGCCTCCGCCGTTCGAGGCGCCGTTGCCGCTAGGGGTCATCGACCTCGCCGACGGCGCACGCGTGATGCTGCAGGTGGTCGGTGACGGGAGCGACATGCGGATCGGCGCCGAGGTCGAGCTCGTGTTGCGCCGCTACGCCTTCGAACGGGGCGTGCCCGTCTACGGGTTCAAGGCGCGGACGATCGCAGGTGCGACCGCGAAGTCGAGCGAGGAGTAGCGGAGCACGCTATGGGTTGGAATCGCGTAGCCGTCGCCGGCGCCGGCCTGATCAAGTTCGGTGAGCTGTTCGAGCAGAGCTACGAGCAGATGGCGGCGGGGGCGTTCCAAGCCGCGGTCGCCAACGTCGACCGCGGGATCGACCCGGAGCAGGTCGACGCCGTCTTCGTCGCCACCCAGCGGGGGACGCTCTGGGGCCAGGAGGGCATCGGCGGGAACACGGTGCCGACGGCGATCGGGCTGGCCGGCGTCCCGTGCACGCGCATCGAGAACGCATGCCCGTCGGGCTCGGATGCGTTCCGTGTCGGCGCGATGGCCGTCGCCAGCGGGGTGCACGACGTCGTCCTCGTCATCGGGGTCGAGAAGATGCGCGACAAGTCGACCGAGGAAGGCCTGTTGTCTCGGGCGGCGGCCGGGCATCCGATCCTGACCAGGGGCGAGACCGCGCCGGTGCTGTTCGCGCCGTTCGCCACTCGCCACATGAACGACTACGGCACGACGCGCGAGATGCTCGCCTCGGTCGCGGTGAAGAACCACCACAACGGCGCGCTGGACCCCTACGCGCACTTCCAGAACGAGCTCACCGTCGAAGACGTGCTGAAGTCG
>DASZGY010000135.1:0-4438 GCA_035938395.1 Acidimicrobiia bacterium | reverse complement strand
CAAACAGCGGCCCACTGCTCGACGCATGGATCCTGTACCGCACGGCGCGGGCGTGGCTGCCCAGGTCGAGCGCGATCGACCTCGGTGACTTGCCGGCATGGGCGTGCCGGCCGACCTTCCCGCAGCCGGACCTGCTCGAGCCGGAAGGCCGCATCCGCACCGCGGCACGCGCGCATATCGAGACCGCGCTCGACTGACGCCGCGTTCCTCACTGGACCGGACGGGTCGGCCGCCCCGTGCGACGGCAACGTCAGCCGCCGAGAGAAGGACCATGAGGCGGTGCGGTTGACCTCAGATGCAACCGGAACCTCCGCCCGGCCGCCGGTGTACAACCGGTGGCGCCCCTCCTGAGGGGCCGGGTGGAAGGAACATCACGGACGACGTCGAGCTGATCGAGCGGGCCAAGCAGGGGGACGTCGACGCGTACGGCGAGCTGGTGCGCCGCTACCAGCACGACGCCCGACGCACGGCGGCCGCCATCGGCGGCGTGAGCCTCGCCGACGACGCGGCCCAAGAAGCGTTCGTGCGCGCCTTCGGGTTCCTGCACCGCTTCCGGCCCGGCGCGCCCTTCCGGCCGTGGCTGCTCACGGTCGTCGCCAACGTGGCCCGGAACCAGACCCGCTCGACGCATCGGTGGACACGGGCAACCCGTGCCCCGGGCGAGCGCGGGATCGCGGCCACGAACGCGCCGTCGGCCGAGGACGTCGCGCTCACCCGCCGCCGCGACGGCACCGTGCGCGCCGCGCTCGACACGCTCCCCCTTCGCTACCGCGACGTCGTCGCCTGTCGGTATCTCCTCGACCTCAGTGAAGCCGAGACCGCACAGGTCCTCGGAATCGCCCGAGGCACGGTGAAGTCGCGTCTCTCACGAGCGCTCGACCGGCTCGAACGCCAACTCGATCCCGAGGTGCACCATGCCTGAGAGCAACTCGCGCCTGCTCGTCGAAGCCGAGCTCCGCGCGTTCTCGCGGGAGCTCGACGCCGCCCTCGAACCGCTCGACCTCTCGAGCGCCGTGACCCGCAGGCTGCAGGCGTCACCGGCGAGCATGCGCCCGCGGGAACGCGTTCGCCGCCGGCGACTCGTCGCCGTGTTGGTCGCGACCGTCGCGGTGACCGCCACTCTCGCCATCCCGACGGCGCGGGCCGCCGTCACGAACTTCTTCGACATCGGCGCGGTGCGCGTCCACGAAGAGCCGCCGCCCGGCGGTCGCGCCACCGCCGGCCCGTTGCTGCTCGGCGAGCTCTCGACGCTGGACGCGGCGCGCGCCGCGATGCCCGCAGTCGTGCCAGCCGCCGCCGGGTTCGGGTCACCCGACGAGGTCTGGTTCGACAGCAAGGTCGGGGGCGTCACTTCGCTCGTCTACCGGGCCCGACCGGGACTGCCGGCGGCGAAGCACACGGCCGGGATCGGCCTGCTCATCCAGGAGTTCACCGGCGACGGCAGCGGGTTCCTGCACAAGTACCTCACGAACGGGTCGCACGCGCAGCAGGTCACCGTCGGCCCGTACGACGGCGTGTTCATCACCGGCGGCAGCCACTTCCTCGCCTACGACACCACCACCGGCGAAGGTGAGACGGCCGACGGCCGGCTCGTCGGCAACGCGCTGGTCTTCCAGCGCGAGGGTCTGACGATCCGCATGGAGGGCAATCTCCCTCGCGACCGCATGGTCGCGATCGGCGCGTCGCTGCGCTGATCGAGCGGCGAACGGTCCGCGGCCGAAGGAGGAGTGCTTAGTCCTTCGGCGACGCGGCGGGGATTGCTTTGTACGCCCCGCGGACCATGCCCATGTAGATGTCCTCGAGGAGCGCGGCGTGCTCCTGCGTGGGTCGAAGGCGCCACTGCGCGAGCACCGGATCGATGGCGGCGAGCAGCGTGGCGGTCGTGGCGGTGGCGTGCCGGCGTTCGACGCCGAGCTCGCGCACCGCACGCGACGAGAACGCGCGGACGGTGTCGACGTCGCGGGACCGCTGCTCGTGGCGGAGCGCCCGGTTCCAGCCGCCGGCCGAGCGGAGCGCCGCGAACACGTGTCCGCGCTCGGCGGCGGCCCGGAGGGAGCCCCGTATGAGGGTGCGGAACATGCCGTCGAGGCTGTCGGCGGCGCCGACCTCGGCGGCCAGCTCGCGGTGCAAGTGCTTGGACTCGCGCTGGTACACGGCGGCGAGGAGCTCGCCGCGGTTGGCGAAGTGCTTGTAAACGAGCGGTCGGCTCACGCCGGCGTGCTCCGCGACCGCCTCCATCGAGACCGCGGAGACGTCGCCCGCAGTGACGAGCGCCACGGCGGCGTCGAGGAGGGCGTCGCGCCGGTCGGCACGGCTGAGCCGAGCGGCGTCGAGGGCTTCGGGGTGGATCGGCTCGGCGCGCCTTGCGCTTGCTTCCGCCACGGTGACATTGTGTCACCTCGTCGGTGACAGATTGTCACCAGAGCTCGAGAGCACCTCCGGGGGGAGCCATGCCGTACGCCGGCCAGCTGCCGATCCTCGACGCGGACAGTCATGTCATGGAGCTGTCCGACTTCCTCGACGACCACATCGACCCGGACCAGCGCGACCGGCTCCGGCGGCGGGCGATGGACGCGTTCGCTCCCCTCCTCGAGAACGCCGTGGCCGGGGCAGCCGCCCGCCGGTCGGACCCGGCCGTCGCCGAACGCGCCGAAACGCGGCTCCTCGACGACAAGGGCTGGCTCGCGCTCGGCGCCTTCGACCCCGGAGAGCGAAGCCGCGCTCTCGACCTGCTCGGGTTCGAGGGTCAGCTCGTGTTCGCGACGTTCGCGTCGACGATGTTCGCCGGGCGCGACGTCGACCGTCTCTACGCGGGCAGTGCGGCGCAGAACCGTGCCATGGTCGAGTTCTGCTCCGGCGACGAGCGGCTCTACCCGGTCGCGTTCGTGCCGCTGGTCGAGCCGGCGCGCGCCGTCGCCCTCGCGACCGAGGCCATCGACGACGGTTGCGCAGCCGTGATGGTCCCCTCCACCGCCGCCGGGGAACGCGCGCCCACGCATCCCGACCTCGACGGATTCTGGGACACGCTGAGCGAGGCGAATGTGCCGTTCGTCCTGCACGTCGGCGGCGGCGGGCGTCTGCTCGATCCCGCGTTCCACAACAACGCCATGCCGGTCACCGATCACCTCGGCGGGGGCGAGAACGTCCGCTCGAAGGACTTCCTCGCCATCCCGCAGTCGCCGGCGCTGTTCCTCGGCGTGCTCATCTACGACGGCCTGTTCGACCGATTCCCGAAACTGCGGGGCGGTTGCATCGAGCAAGGCGCGGGGTGGGTCGTGTCGTGGCTGCGCCAGCTCGACTACGGCCAGCGCGCGTTCAAGCGAACCGAAGAGCCCCTGCGCACGCTCGAGCTCACACCGTCCGAATACGTCCACCGCCATCTCAAGTTCACCCCGTTCGCGGGTGAACCGGTGGGCTGGATGATCGAGCAAGCCGGGCCGGACCTGTTCATGTTCTCCTCGGACTACCCGCACCCCGAGGGGGGCAAGGACCCGCTGGCCAAGTTCAAAGAGGCGCTCTCGACCACGGGGGGCGACGCCCAAACGCGCTTCTACCACGACAACATGGTCGAGCTGCTTTCCGGTCGCGCCGCCGCCTGACCGAGACACGGGCCGACCGGACAACTTCAGGGGGGAGCTCCAGATGGCGAGGACCAGCAACCGCCGACGCGCTGCTCGCAGGTCGTTGGTGACGATGATCGCGGCCGGCGCACTCGTCGCCGGCACGCTGGCGGCAACGGCGGGCGCGGCGCCGTCGGACGACGCCGCCGACGCGCAGAAGAACTCGGCCCTCGTCAAGTCCGGGCCGATGACCCCGGAGAAGGCCCAGCTGCTCGGCAAGTCGAACATCGACTTCGGGCCCAACTGCGATACCACGACCGGGCGGGTCAAGATCCCGACCGTCTACTCGCCGCCCTGCGTCCAGCCCTTCACCGGAAAGAACGGCGGGGCGACCGCCCAAGGCGTCACCGGCAACGAGATCAAGGTCGTCATCTGGGTCGGCGACCCGTCCAAGGACCCGGTGCTCGCGGGACAGATCATCGCCGCCGGCGCCAGCCTCGACACGAACACGATCAAGGCGACGTGGCAGGGATACATCGACATCTACAACAAGATGCTCGAGCTCTACGGCCGCAAGATCTCGGTCGAGTTCTTCGACGGCACCGGCAGCGGCGCCGATACGGCCGCCGCCAAGTCCGACGCCATCGCCATCGCCGCCAAGAAGCCGTTCGCGGTTCTCGGCGGGCCCGCCCAGTCCACCTCGGTCTTCTCCGATGAGCTCGCACACCGCGGCGTCCTCTGCCTCGGCACGTGCGCCCTCGCGGTGCCGCAGAGGATCACGACCAACAACGCCGGCTTCATCTTCACGGACGGGCCGTCACCCGAACAGGCGGCGCTGATCACCGCCGAGTTCATCGGCAAGCAGGCCGGTCCCGGCA
>DASZGY010000134.1:0-10491 GCA_035938395.1 Acidimicrobiia bacterium | reverse complement strand
CCGGGGCGATACCGTCGGAGCCGCATGGCCACCGACACCGACCGGAAGCCGGTCCTGCTGACCGTTGACGACGACCCCGGTGTCTCGCGCGCCGTGGCCCGTGACCTCCGCCGGCAGTACGGCGAGGCCTACCGCGTGGTGCGCACGGAGTCGGGCCCGCAGGCGCTCGAGACCCTGCGGGAGCTGAAGTTGCGGGGCGACCCGGTCGCAGTGCTGCTCGCCGACCACCGCATGCCGGACATGAGCGGCCTCGAGTTCCTCGAAGAGGCGATGGACCTGTTCCCGCACGCCCGCCGAGCGCTGCTCACCGCCTACGCCGACACCGACGCCGCCATCGAAGCGATCAACGTCGTCGATCTCGACCACTACCTCTTGAAGCCGTGGGATCCGCCCGAGGAGAAGCTGTACCCGGTCGTCGACTCACTCATCGACATGTGGCGAAACAGTGACGAGCTACCCGTCACGCAGACGCAGGTCGTCGGGCACCGCTGGTCGGCCCGATCGTTCGAGGTGCGTGACTTCCTGGCGCGCAACGCCGTGCCGTACCGCTGGCTCTCGAGCGACGAGCCGGAGGGCCAACGCCTGCTCGCGGCGGCAGGCGTGGACGTGACCAGCATCCCGCTGGTGGTGACCGCGGACGGCGATTACCTGGTCGAGCCGACCTTGAGCGACCTGGCGGCGAAGGTGGGACTGACGACGACGCCGACCACCGACTTCTACGACGTCGTGATCGTCGGCGGCGGACCGGCAGGCCTCGGCGCGGCGGTGTACGCGGCGTCGGAGGGTCTCCGCACCGTGCTGGTCGAGCGCCAGGCCACCGGCGGGCAAGCGGGCCAGAGCGCGCGGATCGAGAACTACCTCGGCTTCCCCGACGGGGTCACGGGCGCGCAGCTCACCGACCGGGCGCGGCGGCAGGCTCACAAGTTCGGCGCCGAGATCCTCACCACTCGCGACGTCGTCGGGCTCGACGTCCGGGCGTCTTCGAGGGCGGTTCGGTTCGCCGACGGCGGCGAAGTGGTCGCCCATGGAGTGCTGCTCGCCACGGGGATCTCGTACCGCAAGCTCGAGGTCGCGGGCGCGGACGCGCTGACGGGCC
Source organism: Acidimicrobiia bacterium (assembly GCA_035938395.1). GTDB lineage: Bacteria > Actinomycetota > Acidimicrobiia > IMCC26256 > JACDBD01 > JALZAA01. Next base: position 9,395 of record DASZGY010000134.1, on the reverse strand, counting down.
GCGGCGTCTTCTACGGCTCTGCCGCGACAGAAGCGCCCGCGTGCTTCGGCGAAGACGTCTACGTGGTCGGCGCGGCCAACTCGGCCGGCCAAGCGGCGGTGTTCCTGTCTCGCCACGCTCGGCGCGTCACGCTGCTGGTGCGGTCGGACGATCTCGCGCGCTCGATGTCGTACTACCTGATGCGCCAGATCGAAGAGATCCCCAACATCGAGGTGCGTCTCACGACCCAGGTGATCGGGGTGCACGGCGACGATCACCTCGAGGAGCTCACGTTGTGCGACACCAGTGCCGGAACCCGGGAGACGGTGAGCGCCGGCTACCTCTTCGCGTTCATCGGAGCCGAACCCCGGACGGAGTGGCTCGAGGGTGTGATCGAGCGTGACCCGCGCGGCTTCGTGCTGACCGGCCCCGACCTCGTGCTCGGCCGGCAACGTCCGCGCGGCTGGGACCTCGATCGCGACCCCTACTACCTCGAGGCCAGCGCGTCCGGCGTGTTCGCGGCGGGTGACGTGCGCGCCAACTCGATCAAGCGGGTCGCGTCGGCGGTCGGCGAGGGTGCCATGGCGATCCAGCTGCTCCACACGTATCTGGAGCACCGATGAGCGAGCCCGTACGCCTGCCGCCGGAGGAGCTGCGGACACTCTTCCTGTTCGAGAAGCTCAGCGACGACCAGCTCGCGTGGCTCGCCGAGCGTGGTCGCGTTGTCGAGTATCCGGCCGGTGAGACGATCCATGCGGAAGGGGCTCCTGCCTCCTGCTTCTTCGTGTTGCTCTCGGGGACGCTCGCGATGTTGAGCCGCGTGCACGGGGGCGAGATCGAGCTGATCCGCTCCGACTACCGCGGCTCCTACACGGGTGCGTTCGACGCCTATCTGAGCGAGCGCGGTGTTCCGCAGCTGTACGGGGGCACGGCGCGGGCGATCACCGACTGCCGGTTGTTCGAGCTGCCCGCCGCCGACTGGGGTCATGCCGTGAGGGAGTGGTTCCCGATGGCCGCCCACCTGTTGGAGGGAAGCCAGGTCCAGGGCTACGCCGCGCGGGACACCGTCGCCCGGCACGAGCGGCTGGTCGCGCTCGGCTCGGTGACCGCCGGGCTCACCCACGAGCTCAACAACCCTGTGACGGCGGTGACGCGAGCGACCGATCGGCTGCGCGAGATGCTCGCCGAGATGCGCGAGAAGGTCGCGTTGATGGTTCGGAGTCAGCTCCCGGCCGATCAGCTCGAAGCGATCGCCGATCTCGCCGGACGCGCGCTCGAGCGCCGACGCGACGCCCCGACCCTCTCGCCCCTGGACGCGTCGGATCGCGAGGACGAGCTCGCCGACTGGCTGGAGGACCACGGGATCAGCGACGCGTGGGACATGGCACCCACGTTGGTCGCCGCCGGGATGGACCTGGATTGGCTCGAGAAATTTGCCGAGGTGCTTCCGCCGGAGCACCTCGAAGTCGGCCTGTCGTATCCGGTCCGCGCCCTGGAGTCCGACAGCATGCTCGACGAGATCACCGACGCCGCCGGACGCATCTCCGGGTTGCTGGCTTCAGCCAAGCAATACACACAGATGGATCGGGCACCGCTCCAGACGTTCGACATTCATGAGGGGCTCGACGCCACCTTGACGATGCTCGCTCACAAGCTCGGCGAGAACATCGAGATCGTCCGTGACTACGACCGCACGCTCCCGAAGATCGCCGCGTTCCCCGGTGAGCTGAACCAGGTCTGGACGAACCTCATCGACAACGCGGCGGACGCGATGGATGGGCGGGGCACGCTGACGGTGCGAACCAGCGCCCTTGGCGATGATCGCGTCATGGTCGAGATCGGCGACACCGGTCCTGGGGTGCCCGACGACGTTCGCACCCGCGTCTTCGAGCCGTTCTTCACCACCAAGGAAGTGGGAAGGGGGACCGGCCTCGGTCTCGACATCGCCTGGCAGATCGTCGTCGGCCGCCACGGCGGCGAGATCAGGGTGGAGTCGACGCCGGGTGATACGCGGTTCCAGGTCGTCCTCCCCATCCAGCAGACCTAGCGCCGGACGTCGGCGGATAGTTGACCGAGTCAAACAAAAGTCGGTACGGTCAGTGGGCATGAAGACGCCGATCACCGAGGATCTCGGGATCGAGTTTCCGATCTTCGCGTTCTCCCATTGTCGCGACGTCGTCGCCGCGGTGAGCCGCGCCGGCGGCTTCGGGGTGCTCGGCGCGCTTGCGTATACGCCGGACGAGCTCGTCATCGAGCTCAACTGGATCGACGAGCACGTCGACGGCAAGCCGTATGGCACCGACATCGTCATGCCGATGACGTACGTCGGGAAAGGCGGCGGCAACGAGGCCGAGCTCTCCAACCTCGAGGCGATGATCCCGCAGGAGCACTGGGACTTCGCCGACAAGGTGCTCGCCGAGTACAACGTGCCGCCGCTCCCCGAGGATCTCGAGGGCCGACCGGTGAAGGCAGCGGGCCTCGGCGTCGACGAGGAGGGCCCCGGGCAGGTCGAGGTCTCCCTGCAACACGGCGCCAAGATGCTCGTGAACGCGCTCGGGCCGCCGCCGCCCGACGTCGTCCACACCGCGCACGACGCCGGCGTGCTGGTCGGTGCGCTGGTGGGAGCCAAGCAGCACGCCGAGCGGCAGGTCGCCCAAGGCGTCGATGTGATCATCGCCCAGGGCACCGAGGCGGGTGGCCACTGCGGCGAGATCGCCACGATGATCCTCGTGCCCGAGGTCGTCGACGCGGTCGGGGCCGACGTGCCGGTGCTCGCAGCCGGCGGCATCGCCACCGGCCGGCAGATGGCCGCCGCGCTCGCCCTCGGCGCCCAAGGCGTCTGGACCGGCTCGATGTGGCTGACCGTGGCCGAGGCCGACACCAACCCGGCGGCGCTGGAGAACATGCTCGCCGCCACCTCCCGTGACACCGTGCGCTCCCGGGTCATGACCGGCAAGCCCGCCCGGCAGCTGCGCACGGCCTGGACCGAGGCATGGGAGAGCGACGACTCGCCGGGCGCGCTGCCGATGCCGCTGCAGGGGATCATCTATAACTACGCGGCCCGGCGCGTCTCGCGGGTCCAACGCAGGGAGCTGTCGGGCTTCCCGGTCGGCCAGATCGTCGGCCGGCTGAACACGGTCCGCCCGACGAAGGACGTCATCTTCGAGATGGTCGAGGAGTGGATCGAGACCACGCAGCGGCTCAACAACTTGATCGAAACGTGAGCGCGACCGAGCTGCCCAACGTCGAGATGACGCTCGAGTATCCATACACGCGCACGACGGGCCCGGTGATCGGGCCGTTCCTCACCGGCCTACGCGACGGTCGCATCCTGGGTAACCGCTGCGGAGACCGGGTGCTGTGCCCGCCGCTCGAGTACGACCCGGACACGAGTGAGCCGCTCGAGCCCGACTTCGTCGAGGTCGGGCCAGGCGGGACGGTCCGGTCGTGGACCTGGGTCGTTCACCCGACGCCGAAGCACCCGTTCGACCACCCGTTCGCGTTCGCGCTGATCCAGCTCGACGGCGCCGACACGCCGATCGCCCACGCCGTCGACGCCGGGACGATCGATGCGATGTCGACGGGCATGCGCGTCGCCGCGCAGTACCGCGACGAGCGCGACGGTGCGATCACCGACGTGTACTTCGTGCCCGAGGCCGACGCGCGTGCCCAGGACATCGCCGCCGGCGACGAGCCTGTCACGATCACGGAGCATCTCGTGTCGCTGCGGATCAGCGAGCCCCTCTACCCGCACCGGGCCCGGTTCGCGCGCGGCCTGCTCGAGGGGCGCATCGTCGGTCAGCGCTCGCCGGCGAGCGGCAAGGTGTACGTCCCGAGCAACGGCTACGACAACCTCGAGCGCGTCGAGATGACCGAGGCCGACGACGTCGAGGTCGCCGACCGTGGGGCAGTGAGCTCGTTCACGGTCATCACCCCGGTGCAGTACTACGGGCAGAAGGAGACCGACCCGTATATCCGGGCGTCGATCCTGCTCGACGGCGCCGACCAGCCGATCACCGGCGTCGACATCCGCGACATCCCGTTCGACCAGTTCCGCGTGGGCATGAGGGTGCGAGCCGTCTGGAAGCCGCCCGTCGAGCGTGACGTGAGCGACCTCGGCAACCGGTTCGGCGGCGCGTGGGAAGGCGTGATCGAGCGTTGGGAACCGACGGGGGAGCCGGACGTCGACCCCCGCCCGCTGCAGGAGTTCGCGTTTTGACCCCCGCGCCCCGCGAGGTCGCCGTCGTCGCGACATCGCAGACGAGCTCGTACCGGCGGTTCGATGATTCCGAGCCCAAGCTCATCATGCGCTGCGTCAACGACGTGTTGCAGAGCACGGGGCTGGATCGCAACGATGTCCAGTTCACGATCGCCGGGAGCTGCGACTACCTCTCCGGGATGCCCTTCGCGTTCGTCATGAACATCGACGGCGTCGGGGCGTGGCCACCGGTGTACGAGAGCCACGTCGAGATGGACGGCGCGTGGGCGCTGTCCGAAGCTTGGCTGCGGCTGCAGCTCGGCGACATCGACGTGGCGCTCGTCATCGGGTCGGGGAAGTCGTCGCCGGGACGGCCCCGCGAGGTGTTCGCCCTGCAGACCGACCCGTACGTGATGTCTCCCCTCGGCATGGATCCCGTCTCGCTCGCCGGCATCCAGGCGCGGGCGCTGCTGGACGCGGGCAAGGCGACCGAGCGGGACTTCGCCGAGGTCGTCAGCCGCAGCCGTCGAGACGCGCTGCAGAACCCGCATTCGCAGGTGGCGACGGACGCGACCGTCGACCAGTTGCTCACCGAGCCGTACTTCTCCGCGCCGCTCCGGATGCACGACCTTCCCCCGATCTCCGACGGCGCCGCGGCCGTGATCATCGCCGCCGGCGACCGAGCCCGTGACCTCTCGGACAACCCGGCATGGATCCGAGGGATCGACCATCGCATCGAGTCGCATCACCCGGGTCTGCGGGACCTGACGCGGTCGGTGTCCACCGAGCTCGCGGCAGAGCAGGTCGAGTTGGCCGACGCGCCGGTCGACATCGCCGAGCTGATGGTCAACTACAGCCCCGAGGAGTTGATCCTCCGGGACGCGCTCGGTCTCGGCGACGGCACGGCCGTCAATCCCTCCGGGGGCCCGCTGGCCGGGCACCCCGTCATGGCCACCGGCCTCATCCGGGTCATCGAGGTCGCGAACCGCATCCAGGCGGGATCGGCGAGCCGCGGTGTCGCGCACGCGTCGAGCGGACCGTGCCTGCAGCAGAACCTCGTGTGCGTCATGGACGGAGGCCAGTGATGGCGCGGCCGAGCGCGGTCATCGGTATCGGCCAGACCGACTATCGCCGTCAGCTCGACGTGACCCTGGACGGTCTCGTGCGGTGGGCGGCGCTCGAAGCGCTCGAGGACGCGGGCATGACCTTCGCCGACATCGACGCGATCGTGATCGGCAAGGCTCCCGATGCCCTCGAGGCGGTGATGATGCCGGAGCTCTCCCTGGCCGACGCCCTCGGCGCGGTGGGGAAGCCCATCCACCGCGTGCACACCGCCGGCTCCGTCGGCGCGTCGACGGCGATCACGGGCGCGACGCTCGTCGAATCGGGGCGGTACGAGCGCGTGCTGGTCGTCTGCTACGAGAAGCAGTCCGAGGGCAATGCGACGTGGGCACTGTCGGGCGGTCGTTCGGGCGGCCAGGGCGCGGGGGGCACGTTCGCGCCATGGATCCGCAGCTACATCTCGCGGTCGGGCGCGCCAGAGCACATCGGCTGGAAGATCGCGGTCAAGGACCGGCTCAACGCGCTGAAGAACCCGCATGCGCACCTGAGGATCGACGACATCTCGATCGAGAAGGTGAAGGAGTCCCCCATGCTGTGGGATCCCCTGCACTTCCTCGAGTCGTGCCCGTCGTCGGACGGCGCCGCGGCCGTCGTGCTGGCCAGCGAGGATGTCGCCCGCCGCAGCCCGCGCCCGCCGGCGTGGGTCGTCGCCCACGCCAAGCGCACGGAGTTCAGCTCGTTCCCGGGCCGGGACACCGTGAGGCCGGTCGCAGGTGTCGACTGCGCCGAGGCGCTCTACGCGAAGGCCGGCATCACCGACCCGCTGCGCCAGATCGACTGCGCCGAGCTCTACGTCCCGTTCTCGTGGTACGAGCCCATGTGGCTCGAAGGGCACCTCATCACTCCCGAAGGCGAAGGCTGGAAGCTGACCGACGCAGGGGAGACGGAGCTCACCGGCGGCTTTCCCGTGAACCCGTCGGGCGGTGTGCTCTCGTCGAACCCGATCGGCGCATCCGGTCTCATTCGTTGCCTCGAGGCGGCCAACCAGGTGCGCGGCACCGCCGGTGCCTACCAGGTCGACGGCGCCCAGGTCGCGCTCGGTCACGCGTACGGCGGTGCGGCGCAGTACTTCGCGATGTGGATCGTGAGCTCCGACCTGAACCCGGAGTTCCGATGACGAGGCGTGACGATCTCCGGAGGGTCGATCAGGCGCTCGCGCGCATCGCACGCATGGCGACCGGCCGTGAAGGCGCACGTCTCCGATCGGAGCGCTCGGGCGTCCACCTCTCGCAGCCTGCGGTCACGATCCTCGCCGCGTTGCGAAGCTCCGACGCCGTGCGCCTCTCGGAGCTGTCGCGGCTCACCGGTCTCGAGGCGCCGCTCGTCAGCCGGGAGGTGGGGGAGCTCGCCGCGAGCGGACACGTTCGGCGGAAGTCGGATCCGAGCGACGGGCGCGCGGGCATCGTCGCGCTCACGCCGAAGGGGCGACGGGCGTCGGAGGCGTACCGGTCGGCGGCCGACGAGATCATCGCCGAGGTGCTGTCGTCCTGGTCGGCTGCCGACCTGCACGATCTGGCGACCCATCTCGAGCGCGTCGTTCGAGACTTTGCCGGGCCACCGCAAAACACGCGCTCGGGCGCGCCGCTCCCGGCGCGCGCCGTGTCCTGATCGCTCGCACCGGATTGGCTGACCGCAACCCGAACCAGGCAAGAATGTCCGGATGGCCGTGACCCCGCGCGTGCTGCCTCCCCGTCCGGTGCTCGGGCTGGCGGAGTACGAGCAGGCCGGCGGAGGCCAGGGTCTGGAAGCCGCGGCACGGCTCGGGCCGGACGGGGTCATCGACGAGATCACCGCCTCCGGGCTGCGCGGCCGGGGTGGAGCCGGGTTCCCGACCGGGCGGAAGTGGGCGGCGGTCTCCGGCAACGTCTCGCCGGTCGAACCGACCACGGTCGTCGTGAACGGGGCGGAAGGAGAGCCGGGCTCGTTCAAAGATCGGTCGATCATGCGGGCCGACCCGTACCGAGTGCTCGAGGGTGCGCTCATCGCCGCCTTCGCCCTCAGCGCCGACACGGTGATCGTGGCGATCAAGGAGACGTTCACCCGCGAGGCCGAGCGCCTGCGCCGCGCGGTCGACGAGATCCACGGGGCTCGCTGGGCGACGGACGTCGAGCTCAGGGTCTTCGAGGGACCGCCCGAGTACCTCTACGGCGAGGAGACCGGGCTGCTGGAATCGATCGACGGGCGTGGTCCCTTCCCGCGCGTCTCGCCCCCGTATCGCCACGGCGCCGAGGAGCTCGGCTCCGATCTGGTCACGTCGGCGGCGAAGATCGAGATGGCGGCGCCGGGCGAGCTCTCCGACGCGCCGCCGACCCTTGCGAACAACGTGGAGACGCTGGCGAACGTGCCGGGCATCCTCGCCCAGGGCGCGGAGTGGTTCCGCGCCGTCGGCACAGCCGACTCTCCGGGGACGATCGTGTGCACGGTGAGCGGGCGCACGGCGCGCCACGGCGTCGCCGAGATCGCGATGGGCACGCCGCTGAGCGACGTTATCGCCGAGATCGGCGGCGGCGCCCTCCCCGAACGCCGCCACGTCGCGGCGATGTCGGGCGTCGCCAACTCGTTGATCCTCGCCGACCAGTTCGACGCCCCGGTGAGCTACGAGGGGATGCAGGCGATCGGCACCGGGTTGGGGACCGGCGGTTTCATCGTCTTCGACGACGCGACCGACTTCGTGGCCGTCGCCGCCGGCGTCTCACGATTCCTGAGCGTCGAGTCGTGCGGGCAGTGTGTCCCGTGCAAGCAGGACGGATTGGAGCTCGCCGGGATCCTCGAGAAGATGTGCAAGGACACGGCGAACGAAGCCGACCTCGTCGAGCTCGACAAGCGCATCGGCACCGTCGCCGACAGCGCCCGGTGCAACCTCGCGCTCCAGCACCAGCTCGTCGTGGGGAACATTCGCCAACTGTTCCCCGGCGAAGCGCGCGCCCACACCCATGCCGCGGCCCGGCCGGTCGAGCCCGAGCTGATCGCCGCCATCGTCGACATCGAGGACGGCCGAGCCGTGCTGGACGAGCGTCAGCGCGCCAAGCAGCCGGACTGGACCCATGACGCCGTGTACTCCGGCAAGTGGCCCGCGACCCTCTTCACGCAGCGCTCCACGGAGGCGTTCGAGTAGCTACGAGCGCGACGGCTCCGGCTCCGGCGCGCTCGCCGGAGTGAGCGTGAACCCTCGGTAGTCGTCGCCGGCGACGCTCTCGCACGTCTCGGTATACCGCGGGAGGCCGCCGATGTACGGCATGAACACGCGCGGTTTCCCGGGCACGTTCGCGCCCATGTACCAGGAGTTGGCCGACGGGAACAGGGTCAGGTTGGCGACCGCGTTGACGTGGTCGACCCAGCCGTCTTCGGCCTCGACGGTGGCCTCGATCGCAGCGAGTCGTCGCGCTCGCAGGTAGGCGATGCAGTCGGCGACCCAGTCGACGTGCTGCTCGATCGCCACGAGCATGTTGACGAGCACGGACGGGCTGCCCGGTCCGGTGATGGTGAACAGGTTCGGGAAGCCGGCGGTCGCGATGCCGAGGTACGTGCGTGGCCCTGCCGCCCACTTGTCACGGAGCTTCACGCCTGCTGCGCCGGTGATCTCGGGGCGGAGGAGCGGACCGGTCATGGCGTCGAAACCGGTGGCGAACACGATGACGTCGACGGCGAACTCGTCGGTCGCGGTCCGGATGCCGGCCGGGGTGATCTCGGTGATCGGCGTGGAGCTGACGTCGACGAGTCTGACGTTGTCGCGGTTGTACGTCGCGTAGTAGTCGGTGTCGAGGCACGGACGCTTCGTCCCGAACGGGTGGTTCCGTGGGGACAGCCGCTCGGCCACCTCGGGATCCTCCACCGTCTCGCGGATACGGGCCCGCACGTATTCGGCTGCCGTGTCGTTGGCGTCGCGGTCGATCAGGAGGTCGTTGAACGCGGCGACCATCCCGTACAGCGTCCCCGAGTCCCAGGCTCTCTCGAACTGCGCCTCGCGCGCCTCGTCGTCGACGCGGAGGGCCGAGTCCTCGGGCATCGGCACGACCACGCCGGCGCGCGATTCGCGCATCGCCTGGCGGTGCTCGCGTGCGCGTGCCTTGCGCGCCTGGACCGCCTCCGGATCGAG
>DASZGY010000133.1:0-9044 GCA_035938395.1 Acidimicrobiia bacterium | reverse complement strand
CGAGGCTGTCGCCAATGTCGACAGCGCGGCCGACTGGGAAGGCGCTCAGCGCCTGATCCGCACCGCGATCGACACCTTCGGCGATCTGCACGTGCTTGTGAACAACGCCGGCATCCTGCGTGACCGCGTGATCGTGAACATGACCGAGGAAGAGTGGGACGCCGTCATCCACGTCCACCTCAAGGGGCATTTCTGCCCGACCCGCCACGCCGCCGCGTACTGGCGGGAGCAAAGCAAGGCCGGCAAGGAGGTGAAGGCGTCGATCATTCACACCTCGTCGACGTCGGGCCTGCTGGGCAACCCGGGCCAGGCCAACTACGGCGCGGCGAAGTCCGGCATCGCCACGTTCTCGTACATCGCGTCCCTCGAGCTCGGCCGGTACGGCGTCCGCTCGAACGCGATCGCGCCTGCCGCCCGCACGCGTCTCACCGAACAGACGCCCGGGCTACAGGACGCCGTGAAGGCACCCGAGGACGAAAGCAAGTTCGACGTGTGGGGCCCGGCCAACGTGTCGCCGTTCGTCGGCTACCTCGCCACCGAGGACTGCCCGTTCTCGGGCGAGGCGTTCCTCGTCCAGGGGGGTGTCGTGCAGCGGTTCCAACCGTGGAAGCTCGCCGAGAAGATCGACAAGGGCGATCGCTGGACCGTCGACGAGCTCGAGAAGGAAGCGCTGAAGCTCCAGCCCCCGGAGAAGTAGCCGTCCCGGACTGCCGCCGCCGTCCGGCGGGGCGCGAAAAACTTGCGCTCGGTACGCAGAAATGACCCGTGTCATAGTCCGCGCGGGCTACACATCCCCATCGAACGTGTGCCGCTCTCGCGCGTTTGTTGCGTCCCGCGGCATTTGGACCTGCCGCGGGACGCGCGCAGGTCGGAGGGCTCCTGCCTACCGATTTGGACCCCTTCGTCCAGAATCGTGGCCCGGGGCCATGACCACGTCATGGCCCATGCGAGCCATAGCGGTCTAGTCACCCGCCTCTTTACGCGTTGGGCCGTTCTCCTTACCCTGCCACCGGCCACCAGTTCAGTCACGAGCTGCCACCAGTTCACCGGACCCGATGGGAGCGACGTTGAAGCGATTCCCGCACGGGGCGACGACGGGACCGCGACCGCAGCGACCTGGCCGGCGATACGGCCAGTTGCCTCACCGACCCGGCCCGGACCGGCCGGTGGGTCATCTGCTGCTGACCGAGGACCTGACTCGCTGGGCAGAAGCGACGGCGCGGCTGTTCGCCGAGACCGACGCACGCGAGGACGCTGGGCACCTCGAGAGTCTCTGGGTGCTCGAAGACGCGTGACCGGTTCGACCGCGAACCCGCGGCTCGACAAGCCCGACAACACAGACCAACGGTGACGGGGCATCGGCCCGACGGGGCGGGAAACTAGCCTCGACCGGGCCGATGGACCGCGACCCCGAGCCCCCGCTCGTCGTCGAGTACCCCGGCGGCGAGGAGGTCCCCGCCGTCGCGTGGCCGATGCTGCTGCGTCGGCGTCTCGGTCGCCACGTCCGCGAGAGCGACCGCTACCGCTGGTGGGTCCTGTGGACCGCGCTCGCAGGACTGTTCGCAACCGGCTTCACGATCACGATCCTCGCCGTCTCGCTCGGCGACGTCGCCCGTGACCTCGGTGCGAGCGAGACCGCGCTCACCTGGACCGTCACCGGGCCGTTCCTCGCCCTGGCGTTGTCGATGCCGCTGTTCGGCAAGATCGGCGACGTGCGCGGCCATCGCCGCGTGTACGTCATCGGTCTCGCCGGATTCACCGTCGCCACCTTCCTGACGGCGTTCGCGTGGAATGGCACGTCGCTGATCGCGATCCGCACGCTCGGCGCCATCCCGGGCGCCGCCACCGGTCCGGCGTCGATGGCGCTGATCATGCGGGCCTTTCCCGAAGAAGATCGGGTGAAGGCGATGGGTTGGTGGTCGCTCGTCGGCGCCGGCGCGCCCGTGCTCGGGCTCGTCGCCGGCGGCCCCCTCGTCGACGCCATCGGCTGGCGCTCGATCTTCCTGCTGCAGACGCCCATCGCGCTGGTCGCGCTGATCGTCGCGATCCCGATCCTGCACGAGACCCCGCGCCTCGCGCGCCAGTCGATCGACTACGCGGGCGCCGTGACGCTCGCCGCCGCCACCGTCGCGGCGCTGCTCGGCCTCAGCATCGGCAGCCAGATCGGCTGGACGGAGCCCGTGGTGGTGGGGTTGTTCGCGGCCGCTCCGGTCGCCCTCGCCCTGTTCGTCGCCGTCGAGCAACGGGCCGAGCATCCGCTCCTGCCGCTGCGCTTCTTCACCGAGCGGAACTTCACCGCGTCGCTCGTCGCCCAGTTCACGTCGAACTTCGGCTACATGGGCGGCTTCATCGTCACACCGCTGCTGATGGAGCGGATCTTCGGCTTCACCGTCGCGGCCACGTCGCTGGCGATGATCTGCCGTCCGCTCAGCTTCAGCGTGTCGTCACCGGTAGCCGGTTACGTCGCCGTGCGCGTCGGTGAACGGCGGGCGAGCGTGCTCGGCTGCCTGCTCGTCGTGGTCTCGATGGGGTGCTTCGCGCTCGGCGCCTCGACCGAGACGCTCGCGCTCGTCTTCGGCGCGCTGGTCCTGTCCGGCCTCGGCCTGGGGACGTCGCAGCCGTCGCTCATCACCTCGGCGGCGAACGCGGTGGAGACCGAGAGCCTGGGCGTGGCCAACGCGGCGCAGGTCATGGTCACCCAGATCGGTGTGGTAGCCGGCATCCAGGTGTTGTCGACCATCCAGGGCGGCGGCTCGAGCACGGGGTCGTTCACGCTCGCGTACCTCGTCGGGGGGATCGTCGCCGTCGTCGGCATCGTCGGCGCCGCGTTCGTGCAGTCGGCCGACCGGCCGGCACGCCTCACCGTGGCCCGGGCCGCCTGACGGCGCGACCATGGACGATATGGGTAGGGCGCCGGACATTCGCTCTACGAAGACGCGCACGGTCGTCGATCTCGTCGCCGGCTCGGGGCTCACCTTCGCCGACCGCGGCGAGCACGCCCTCAAGGGCGTTCCCGGCGAGTGGCGCTTGTTCGCAGTCGAGGGCTGACGCCGCCGCGTTACTCGGTGGCTTCCTGGATCGCCTCAGTGAGCTTGGGGTTGCCGCCGCCCTGCTGCGACGCCATGAGCTTTGCCATGTCGCCCTGCACGCGGACTTTCCCCTGCATGAACGCCTGCATGCCGGCGTTCGGGTCGCCGGAGACGAACACCTGCTTCGCCGTGGTGTAGTCGGTGGTGAGGGTCACGTCGGCGCCGTCGGTGTGTCCGATACCCCACTCGCCCTTTCCGTCGCGGGCGCCCATGTGCATCTGGCGCTCGTCGCCGAACGGCGTGTCGGTGATCACGAGGTTGACGACCACGTTCGCCTGGGCCGGGACGTCGGCCCCGTGCTCCTCCACCAGCTTCCCGACCACTTCGAACCAGTCGTCCGACAGGAATTGATGCTTTGCCACCGATCCTCCTCAGAGCTGTGCCCGAATCGGCGCGGGATCGTAACCGTGCTTGACCGAGCGGTCTAGTTCCCGGTCTAGGCTGATTCGCGTGCCGGCGAAGACGCGCGACGAGCGCATCGAGACGCACGAGCGCAACCCGAAATGGCAGAACGAGCCGTTGCGCATCGAGATGTCGGAGTGCATCAACTGCGATGCTTGTCTCCGCCACTGCCCCGAGCAGTTCGGCGCGATCTTCAACCACGGCATCGACGTGATCATCGTCCCCGAGCTGTGCAGCGGCTGCCTGAAGTGCGTCCCCGTCTGCCCCGTCGATTGCATCTACCCCGATCCGGAATGGTCGCCCGCCCCCGACGACTGGTGGAAGCACCCGGGGAACCCGGGCGACCCGTACGCCTGACGCGGCCGGTCTGCCGTGTCGCCCGCCGTCCGCACCGAGACCGCCGCCGGCGTGCGCTCGGTCGTCCTCAGCCGGCCCGAGGAGTACAACACCATCACGCCCGAGTTACGCGACGAGCTCGCGGCCGCGATTGACGAGGCCGACGCCGACCGTGGCGTCCGCGTGATCCTCCTGCGTGCGGACGGCCCCGCGTTCTGCGCCGGGTACGGGCTGGACTGGTCGACCCAGGCGCAGGCCGCCGAGGGCGAGACGCGCGATCGGGCCTGGGACTCGGTCGCCGACTACCAGATGATGTCGCGCTTCGTCGCCACGTACATGAAGCTCTGGTACGCGTCGAAGCCGACGATCGCCGCCGTGCAGGGCTGGTGCATCGCGGGCGGCACCGACATGGTCCTGTGCTCCGACCTCATCGTCGCCGGCGAGAGCGCGGTGTTCGGCTATCCGCCGGCGCGCGTGTGGGGCACACCGACGACGGCCATGTGGGTGTACCGCATGGGGCTGGAGCAGGCGAAGCGCTACCTGCTGACCGGCGACGAGATCCCCGCCCCCGAGGCGGTTCGCATCGGCTTGATCCTCGAGTCGGTACCCGACGAGGAGCTCCAGGAGCACGCGGCCGCGCTGGCGCATCGCATGGCCCGCCTCCCGCTCAACCAGCTCCAGATGCTGAAGCTGCTGTGCAACCAGACGGCCGAGAGCATGGGGATGGCATCGACCCGGACCCTCGGCACGCTGTTCGACGGCATCGCACGACACACCCAGGAGGGCCTCGACTTCGTGGCCCGGTCCGGTGAGATCGGGTTCCGCGATGCCGTGCGCGAGCGGGACGACCCGTTCGGCGACTACGGCTCGGGCCCGCGGTCCAAACGCCGCTGAGGCGCGGGCGGACGATCCGTAGACTCCCGCGCGTGGGAGCTGAGCGCGCGCGCATCACCCGAGCCGACGTCGAGCACGTCGCGATGCTCGCCCGGCTCGCGCTCACCGACGACGAGATCGACCAGCTCACCGTGGAGCTCGGCGCGATCGTCGACTACGCCGCCGAGGTCTCGGCGCTCGACACGGCCGACGTGCCGCCGACGGCGCACCCGCTGCCGCTGGTGAACGTGTTCCGGCCGGACGATCCACAGCCGGGGCTGGATCGCGACGAGGTGCTCGGGCAGGCTCCGGCAACCGAGGACGGCCAGTTCCGCGTCCCGCGCATCCTGGGCGAGGGGTTGTGACCGCGGTCGACATTGCGTGGGCGGTGCGCGCCGGGGAGCGTGCGGCGGGCGATGTCGTCGAGGAGCACTTGGCGCGGATCGAGGCGCGCGAGTCGGAGTTGCACGCGTTCAACCACGTGCTCGCGGACGAGGCGCGTGTCGCCGCCGATGCCGTCGACGCGGTCGTTGCGCGCGGGGACGATCCCGGGCCACTGGCCGGCGTTCCGGTCGCCCTCAAGGACAACATGTGCACGCGTGGGATCCCGACGACGTGCTCGTCGCGGATCCTCGAGGGGTGGCGCCCCCCGTACTCGGCGACGGTCGTCGAGCGGGTCGTGGCCGCCGGCGGGATCCCGATCGGCAAGACGAACCTCGACGAGTTCGCGATGGGATCGTCGACGGAGAACTCGGCGTTCGGCCCGACCCGGAACCCGCGTCGCCCCGACCGGGTCCCCGGCGGCTCGAGCGGCGGGTCGGCGGCCGCGGTCGCCGCCGGGTTCGGCGCCGTCGGGCTGGGCTCCGACACCGGCGGTTCGATCCGTCAGCCCGCTGCATTGAGCGGAGTCGTCGGGATCAAGCCGACGTACGGGCTCGTGTCTCGCTACGGGCTCATCGCGTTCGCCAGCTCGCTCGACCAGATCGGGCCGCTCACTCAGTCCGTGGCGGACGCCGCGCTCCTGCTCGAGGTGATCGCCGGGCACGACCCGCTCGACTCGACCTCGATCGCCGAGCCCGTACCTCTCCTGCGCGAGGTCGTCGATGCCGGCGTCGACGGGCTGCGGGTGGGGATCGTGGAGGAGCTCACCGACGCCGAGGGCGTACAGCCGGACGTCGGGGCGGCGGTCGAGCAGGCGGCGCTCGCGCTCGAGAAGGAGGGCGCCACCGTGGAGCGCGTGTCGGTGCCGAGTGCGGCGTACGGGTTGTCGGCGTACTACCTGATCGCACCGGCCGAGGCGTCGAGCAACCTCGCCCGCTACGACGGCGTGCGGTACGGGCTCCGAGTCGACGGCCCCGACGCCGCCACCATGAACGCGAGGACGCGTGACGCCGGCTTCGGCCCGGAGGTGAAGCGCAGGATCATGCTCGGGACGTACGCGCTCTCGGCCGGCTATTACGACGCGTACTACGGCCAGGCGCAGCGCGTCCGCACGCTCATCATCCGCGACTTTGCCCGCGCCTACGAGCGCTTCGACGCGTTGGTCGGGCCCACGTCGCCCACGACCGCGTTCGAGCTCGGCGCGAAGACCTCGGACCCGCTGTCGATGTACCTGTCGGACGTGTGCACCGTGCCGACGAGCCTGGCCGGGCACCCGGCAGCGAGCGTGCCGTTCGGCGCCGACGGCGACGGGTTGCCGATCGGGGTGCAGGTGCTCGCACCCGCGCTCGGTGAACCCGTCATGTTCCGCGTTGCGCGCGCGATCGAGGAGGCCGCGCCGTGACCACCGCCCTCGCGTCAGCGGCAGAAGTGCGCGAGCGCTCGGTTGAGCACCTTGGCCTGCTCCCATTGGAGGAAGTGGCCGGCGTCGGGGACGACGAACGGACCGACGCACTCGGTGAACGCCACGCGCGCCCGCTCGGGGAAGGACGAGGGCACCACGTTGTCCTCGGGGCCGTACAGCACGAGCGCCGGCACCGGGCAGGGCTCGAACAGCTTGGGCACGTCCTCCATGGGCCGGTTGCCATAGGCGGTCTCGTAGCTGCCCCAGCCGGCGCGGAGCCGGGCGGCGTCGGCGAAGGGCTCGGTCATGAAGTCGATGTCGTCGGGGCCGAAGTGCCCCGGCGCGGCCCAGAGCCGGTGCCCGTACATGGCCGCCACCCAGGCGCGGCGGCGCCAAGGCGTGTCGAGCTCGGCAATGAGCGCTTCGGGCTCCTGGCCCTGGCGGCGGAAGTAGTCGGCCGTGGCGCGGGTATCGCGGCTGTCGTCGGGCGGGATGCCGGCGGCCTCGAAGAGCTCGTCGCGCAGGATGACGAGCGTGTTGAACACGCAGATGCGCTCCACGAACCCCGGGTAGCGCAGGGCGAGGTCGTACAGGACGACACCGCCGAGGTCGCCGCCGACGACCGAGCATCGCTCGTGCCCGAGCACGTCGTGAACGAGGGCGTACAGGTCGAGCGAGTACGCGGTGACGTCGTAGAAGCCGTCAGGCGCGAGGTCGGAGTCGCCGTAGCCGCGCAGGTCGGGCGCGATGACCTCGAAGCCGGCGTCGGCCAGCGGCTCGATGTTGCGCCACCAGATGCGCTTGGTCTCCGGGTACCCGTGGATGAGCACGATCGGCACGCCGCCCACGCCCTCGTGCACGTAGGCGAGCGACACGCCGTTGCGCACTTCGCTCCGCTTGACCGTGAACGCGTTCGGATCGGGTCGCCCGGGCACCGCGGGAGTCTCGCATGACCGCCACGACCACCGCGACGTGGGAAGCGGTGATCGGCCTCGAGGTGCACGTCGAGCTGGCCACGGCGACGAAGCTCTTCTGCTCGTGTAAGAACGAGTTCGGCGCCGAGCCCAACACCAACATCTGTCCGGTGTGCCTGGGCCTGCCCGGCTCGCTGCCCGTGCTCGGAGAGCGGGCGGTGGAGTTCGCGTTGCGTGTCGGCGAGGCGCTGCAATGCACGGTGCCGGAGCGCTCGCTGTTCCACCGCAAGAACTACTTCTATCCGGACATGCCGAAGGACTATCAGATCAGCCAGTACGACGAGCCGATCTGCATCGACGGGTCACTCGAGGTCGACGGCTTCCGCGTCGGCATCGAGCGTGCGCATATGGAAGAGGACACCGGCAAGACCATCCACGTGGGGGGCGGCGGCCGCATCCACGAGGCCGACCACTCGCTGGTCGACTACAACCGCGCCGGCATCCCGCTCATGGAGGTTGTGAGCCGGCCCGACATCCGCAGCGCGGAGCAAGCGCGCGCCTACGTGAACGAGCTGCGGGCGCTGCTCCAGGCGATCGGCGTGTCCGACGTGAAGATGGAAGAAGGCGCGTTCCGCATCGACGCCAACGTGTCGCTCCGGCCGGAAGGCGCCGAAGCGCTCGGTACCAAGGTCGAGGTCAAGAACATGAACTCGATCCGGTCCCTCGGTCGGGCGTTGGAGTACGAGATCGAACGCCAGCGCGCGTCGTTGGATGCCGGCGAGCGTGTCGTGCAGGAGACGCGCCACTGGGACGAGGACGCGGGCGTCACCCATTCGATGCGCACCAAGGAGGGTGCGGACGACTACCGCTACTTTCCCGAGCCCGACCTCGTGCCGGTGGCCCCTGACAGCTCGATGCGCGAGCGCGTCCGGGCCGGGATGCCGGAGCTGCCCGCAGCGGTGCGCGCCCGCCTCGCGTCCGAGTGGGGGATCGGCGAGCACGAGGCGCGTGTGCTCATCGGCACGCCCGGGCTCGCCGAGTTCGCGGAGGCGGCTGTGGTTGCGCTGCACCGCGGCACGCCGAAAGACGTCGTGAACTGGTGCACGGGCGAGGTGCTCGGCTACCTGAACGAGACGGGCTTGGCGCCCGGCGCGCTACCCCTCGCGCCGGACGCGCTGGCCGAGCTCGTCGACCTCGTCGCCGACGGCACGCTGTCGCGGAACCTGGCCAAGGACGTGCTCGCCGAGTGCCTGCGTGAGCCGAAACGGCCGAAGCAGGTCGTCGAGGAGCGCGGGCTCGCACAAGTCAGCGACGAGGGTGAGCTGGCGTCGATCGTGGACGAGATCCTCGCCGCCCACCCCGACGTGGTCGCCGACTACCGCGCCGGCGACGACAAGGCCCGCAAGAAGAAGCGCGGGTTCCTCATGGGTGAAGCGATGAAGGCGACCAAGGGCCAGGGAAACCCCCAGCTCCTCAATCGCCTCCTCGACGCCCGCCTGTCGTAACTCCGACCATCTAGTCCATCGGGACGTTGCGGACGAGCTTGCCGTCGATGCGGTCGAGGATCTCGTCGAGCGTCTCGCCCGTGATCGTGAGGCCGTGGTTGCGCTGCCCGACCACGGAGTGCCCCGGGTCGGGCGCCTCGCG
>DASZGY010000132.1:0-38976 GCA_035938395.1 Acidimicrobiia bacterium | reverse complement strand
GGCGCTGGTGAAGGAGGGCTTCATCGTCCGGACCCGCGCCGACGCCGACCTCATCGAGGCCCGGAACCACGACACGTCGCGCCGTGACATCGCCCTGCGCAGCGGCGCGCAGATCGTGAGCACCGACTTCGAGATGGCGGTGCCCGCGATCGGTGGCGACTACGTCGTGCAGATCCCGGGGGGAACGCCGGCGCGCTGCGATCCGGTCAACGCGCCCAAGAGCTGCCGTCCCTCCGACGTCGAGAACCCCGCGCAGCTCACGCGCACGCGCTAAGAGGCCGCTGCCCGCTGCTTCAACGCAGCGCGGTCGGGTTTGCCGGCGGCGAGGAGCGGGAGCTCGTCGAGCCGGACCACGCGCTCCGGGGTCTTGAAGACGGCGGCGCCTTGCTTCTCGAACCAGGTTCGGCACTCGGCGAGGTCGAACGGCGCGGAGGTGACCACGAACGCGCAGACGCGTTCGCCAAGGCGCGCGTCGGGCTCGCCGACGACAGCGGCCTGGCGGACGTCGGGGTGTGCTTCGAGGATCCCTTCCACCTCGGCGGCGGCGATGTTCTCGCCGGCGCGGATGATGACGTCCTTCATGCGGCCGACGATCGTGAGCCAGCCGTCGGCGTCGACGGTGGCGAGATCGCCGGTGCGGAACCAGCCCCGCCGGATCGCGGCGCGCGTCTGCTCGACGGCGGCGTAGCCCACGAACAGCTCCGGGCCCCGCAACCAGAGCTCGCCCGTCTCGCCCGCGGGCAGGACGCGCCCCGTATCCGGGTCGCTCACTCGCAAGTCGGCCGCGCCCGTCACCCGTCCGTCCGTCTGGCGCGCCCGCTCGGCGGGGTCGCCGGGCGTGCTGGTCGTGACGGTAGGCGCCTCGGTCGATCCGTACGTGCGCTTCACACGGGCGCCGAACGCGTCGCTGGCCGCCTCGACGAAGGCGGCGGTGACCCCGGCACCACCGCTCGAGATCAGACGGAGGCTCTCGACGCGTCGCGGGGCGAACCCGGGAGCGGACATGAGGCCGACGAAGAACGTGGGCGGCCCGATCATGAACGTGATGTGCTCGCGTTCGATCGCGGCGAGCGCGTCCTCCGGGCTCCACCTCGCCATGAGCGAGGCTCGCATCGGCAGCGCGCCCGGTATCAGCACCGCGTTGAGCAGTCCCGACACGTGCGCGAGCGGCGCCGGCATGAGGATCGCGTCGTCCGGCGCAAGCTCGTGGGAGCGGATCATCACCTGCGCCTTGTACGCGAGCCCGCGCTGCGTGTGGAGCGCGGCCTTCGGCGCGCCGCTCGAGCCGGACGTGAACAGCGCGACGGCCAGGTCGCTCGGGCGCGCCGGCGACCGGGTGACAGGCGTGTCCGCCTCGAGCAGCTTCGGCAATCGCGCACTCGGCCCTCGCACCTCCTCGGGCGGGAGCCACACACGGGCGTCGAGCGCGCCGAGCATGCGGTCGACGTCGGCCGGGCCGGCCTGGTGGTGGATCGGCGCCGCGATCGCGCCCAGCCGCCAGCAGGCGCGGTACAGCAGCACCGCTTCGTGCGAGTTCGGCGATTGCCAGGCGACTACATCGCGCCGGCGGACTCCGGCTGCGCGCAGCCCTCCCGCCAACGCCGCGACGCGAGCCTCGAGCGCCGGCCCGCCGAGGCGAACATCGGCCGAGTCGTCGACGACCAGGTCGCCGTCCGCGCGTCGCGCGGCGTGGGTCACGATCGCGTCGAGCGTCGGGATATCCCACGGTCCACCCGGCGCCAGGTAGTCGCGGGCCCGGGGGTGGCGGTACGTCGGCCGGAGCGTCACGCGCCGGCGAGCGGGTTCCTCCACCCCGGACTCACCGTGGTGGACCCCTTCACGACCTGCGACCCGATGTAGTTCCGCTGGATCTCGACGGTGCCGGCGCCGATGCAGAGACCGCGGATGTCGCGGTACGCACGCTCGACGGGGTACTCGCGGCTGTACCCGTAGCCACCGAGCAGCTGGATCGCCTCGTCGCACACGAACTTCGCCGCCAGGTTGGCGGCCGCCTTCGCCATCGCGGTCTCGAGCGCGGGCGGGGTGCCGTGGGGCCCGGCGAGGTGCAGCGCCCTCAGGAGCAGCAGCCGGGCGCCGTCGAGCTGCGTGGCCATGTCGGCCGTCTTCCACTGGAGCCCCTGGTGCTCCGCCAGCGGCCGGCCGCCGACGACGCGCTCGTTGATGTACCGCACTGCGTACTCGAGCGCGCCCTGCGCGGCGCCGACACACATGGCGGCATTCCCACACCGCTCGTGGTTGAGATGCGAGATGAGCGTCTTGAACGCGTCGCTGTTCGACGGATCGCCTTCGAGGAGGACGTCCTCGGGCGCCACGTACACGTCGTCGAAGGCGAGCTCGGCTTCGCTCGTTCCCCGCAGGCCCATCTTCACGTGCGTCCCGGCGCAGGTCACGCCGTCCGACTGCAGGTCGACCACGACCGCGCCGATGCCCTTCGACCCCTCGCTGCCCGGGAACCGGCACCAGACCAGGCACGCCCCGGCTTTGTGCCCGCCGGTGACGTAGTTCTTGTACGCGTTGAGCCGGTAGCCGTCACCGTCCGGAGTGAGCCGGGCGCGCATGTGGTTCACGGCCGAGCCGGCCTCGCTCTCGCTGATCCCGATGCAGAACAGGGCCTCACCGCTGGCCGCCAGCGGGAGCCAGCGCTCTTTGAGCGCCTCGGTGCCGAGGTGCTCGATCGCACGGGGCGGTCCGTTGTAGATGAGCTGAGCGAGGATCGCGCTCGAGACGTCGGCGCGCGCGAGCTCCTCGAGGGCGATGGCGGCCTCGACGTCGCCCATGCCCATGCCGCCGTACTGCTCGCCGACGGTGATGCCGAACAGGTCGGCCTTGCGCAGCGCATCCCACGACGCGTCGGGGAACTCCTCGGTCTCGTCCCAGTGACGCGCGTTGGGTGCCAGCTCGCGCTCGGCGACGTCGCGGGCCAGTTTCCGCAGCGCGTGCTGGTCCTCGTCCTCCGCGAACGGATCGGTGCCCGCGGCGCTCGTCGACATCTCTGACAGGGTAGTCAGGGTCTTCGTCTGGTCACGTGAGCGCGCCGGGCGGCGGGGCCCGAGCGGCGAGGGTCACGCGCCGCAACGTGTCGATCTGCGCGGCGGTGAGTCGGGCGTGCAGGTCGCGCGCCCACGCTCGCAGGTCGTAGAAGACGAGGCGGCCGTCCGTGCTCACCAGCGGCTGCTGGCCGAGCGTGCTCGTGTACTCCGCTTCGATTCGCGCGCCGTAGTCCTCGTAGCCGGCGCGGTCGATCATGAGCCCGGTGAAGCCCACCGCGGTGAGCGCGTCGAGCGCCGTGGGTGCCGGCAGACGCACCAGCGCGCCCTGCCAGTCGCCGTCGCGGCCGCGCACCGATCCCCAGCTCCAGCGGAGCGAGTCCGCGTGCAGCCAGCCGCGCACCTGGTCGTACGGGCCCGTCCCGACGATCCTCCCCGCCTCGGGGAAGAAGACGTACGGCATCTCGAACACCGCCGCGCCCTTCCCGAGGTCACGCTCGATCCCGTGCATGAAGACGTCGTCGCTGTTCCATGCGCGCTCGAGCGCCTTGTAGTCGGGAATGTCTGCGGATGACGTCTGATCGAAGACGCCCACCGCGAGCACTGCCACGCAGACGGCCGCAGCGACGACGCCGCGGCCGTGCCAGCGGGGCACGCGTGCGACCACCCAGTCGAGCGCGAACGCCACGGCGATCAGCGCGAAGAACGCGATGAACACCGAGAGGCGGTTGTACGAGCGGATGTACCGCACTCCGAGCGCGGAGATGATGAGCGCGATCCCGCTGACCGTGGCGACCACCACCGCGACGATCGTCAGCAACCCCAGACGCTTCCCGACCTCGGCGCGCGTGCCGAGCGGGGGAGGGCCGCGGGACTCGTCGTTGCCGCGCCGGCGCAGGAGGCGGCTCAGGGTGAACACAAGGAGCCCGACGAACCCGAGGGCGCCGACGAGACCCAGCTGTTGCCCGCGCTCCGACGTCGCCACCGGGCTGAAGCGGTCGCTCTTGCGCTGCGCGTCGGCGAAGGCGCTGATGCGATGGTCGATCCGCGGCATCACGAGCTGGGAGATGCGCAGGCCGTTCACCTCCGTCTCCGAAATCCCGCGCGGGATCGCCTTCTTGTTCAGTCCGTGCGACCCCCAGTACAGGAACGACGGGGACAGGTTGAGCAACAGCACGACGAGGACGATGCCGGCGGCCACGGCGCCGCCCGCCGCCCGCCGCCAGCTCCGCCGTGCCACGAGATCGACGCCGACGGCGGCGGCCAGGAGCAGTACCGCGAAGAACGCGTAGTACGGCCCCGTCGAGCCCAGCGCCGCGCACGCCAGGAACCAGGGCAGCGCCCGCCGGCTCCACAGCGCGAGGCGCCACCTCGACTCGGGCGAGTCGCGGCGCACCGTGAACGGCGGGTCGTCGGAAAGCACCTGCAGGATGAGCAGCGTGGCGATCGGGACCATGAAGTAGCCCGACAGCAAGAGGTGCGCCTCGCCGCGGGCGAAGTGGTACGGCAGAAAGCTGTACAGGATCGCCACGACCGCGGCGACCAGTCGCGAGACCCCGAGCCGGCGGAGAACGAACCACGCCGCCAGGGAGACGGCGACGAACGTCAAGAGGTAATAGACGTTCGTGGTCAGCACCGCGTCGCGCAGGAAGAAGCCGAGCCCGCGCAGCAGCGCCAGCTGGAGGTTGTCGCCGCTCTCGGGGTTGTCGTAGAGCTGGAGGCTGAACGGCCAGCCCAGGTTCTGGATCCGCAGGTACGAGCCGTGGTCGACGAGGCCCTTGGCGAGCATGAGGTAGTAGGGCGCATCCGGCGCGTACGCGAGTGGCGGCCGATCCGTCGCGTTGTAGACGAACGGGACGCGGAGGTTCGCCTCCCAGAGCCGCAAGGTGACGACGAGCAGACCGACCGTCGCCGCGACGACACCGGCCGCGTCCAGGAGCGGCGCTCGCCACCGCGAGCGCGCGCCGGGCGGGGTCACTTCGGTGTCGGAAACGCCGGGTTGGTCGGTCGTCGCAGTGTCGTCTGTCGCAGGCGGCACCGGGTGACGGTAGCCTGACCATCAGTCGACTTACCGGCGGGACGCGTTCACGGCGACGCCGTCATCACGAGCCAGGGGGACCGGATGCAGGACCGCGACAAGCTCTACATCGACGGCGCATGGACACCGTCCACGGGGTCCGGGACCATCGACGTGGTCAACGCCACGACCGAAGAGGTCATGGGCCGGATCCCCGAGGGCACCGCCGAGGACGTCGACCGCGCCGCCAAGGCGGCGTGCCGGGCCTTCGAGACGTGGAGCTCGACCCCGGTCGAGGAGCGGGCGAAGTACCTCCAGCGGCTGCACGAAGGCCTCAACGCCCGCATGCAGGAGATCGCGGAGACCGTCACCGGCGAGGTCGGCATGCCGATGGTGTTCTCCCAGATGATCCAGGCCGGCCTGCCGGCCATGGTCATGGGCTCCTACGTCGACATCATCAACCAGTTCCCGTTCGAGGAGCAGATCGGCAACTCGCTCGTCGTGCGGGAACCGTTGGGCGTCGTCGGGTGCATCACGCCGTGGAACTACCCGCTGCACCAGATCGTGGCGAAGGTCGCGCCCGCCATCGGCGCCGGCTGCACGGTCGTGCTCAAGCCGAGCGAGGTGGCGCCGCTCAACGCGTTCATCCTCGCCGAGATCATCGACGACGCCGGGCTCCCGGCCGGGGTGTTCAACCTCGTGACCGGCACCGGGCCCGTCGTGGGGGAGGCGATCGCCGCTCACCCGGGCATCGACATGGTCTCGTTCACCGGGTCGACGCGTGCCGGAAAGCGGGTGTCCGAGCTCGCCGCTTCGACCGTCAAGAAGGTGACGCTCGAGCTCGGCGGCAAGTCGCCCTTCATCATCCTGCCCGACGCGCCCGTCGAGGACGCGGTGAAGGCGGGCATCGGCAGCTGCTTCATGAACTCCGGCCAGACGTGCATCGCATGGACTCGGATGCTCGTTCCCCGCGACAAGCAGGACGAGATCGCCTCGGCCGTCAAGGAGGTCGCCGAGACGTACACGGTGGGCGATCCGAACGACCCGAGCAACCGCCTCGGACCGCTGATCTCCGACACGCAACGCCAGCGCGTCCGCAACTACATCAACAAGGGGATCGACGAAGGCGCCGAGCTCGTCACGGGCGGGCCCGACGCGCCCGAAGGCCTCGACAAGGGCTACTTCGTCAAGCCGACGGTCTTCAAGAACGTCCGCAACGACATGACGATCGCACAGGAGGAGATCTTCGGCCCCGTGCTGGCGATCATCCCCTACGACGACGAGGACGACGCCGTCGGCATCGCCAACGACACGATCTACGGTCTGCACGCGGGCGTGTTCGGCGGCGACCAGGGGCACGCGACGCAGGTCGCGCGGCGCATCCAGGCCGGCCAGGTCGACATCAACGGCCAGAACTTCAACCCGTTGGCGCCGTTCGGCGGCTACAAGCAGTCCGGTCACGGCCGGGAGCTCGGCAAGTACGGGCTCGAGGAGTACCTCGAGACGAAGTCGATGCAGATGTCGTGACCACCGAACCGGTCATCGAGCCCGAGTTCGAGTACGAGGTCGACTTCGCCACCGGGCAGCCATACCCGATCTGGGCGCGGGCGCGCCGCGAGTGCCCTGTCATCCACACCGAGCGCGGGATGGTGGACCGATCGTCGTACCACGTGACCCGCTACGACGACGTGGAGCGGGTGCTGCGCGACGGCGAGACGTTCTCGTCGTCCATCAACGCCGAGCACATCGGGCAGTTCATGGGCGAGCTCATCCTGGCGATGGGCGGCGCCGAGCACCGCGCGTACCGAAACCTCGTTGCCCATGCGTTCCGCGCCTCGGCGCTGGAGCGGTGGGACGCGCAGCTGATCCGTCCCACGATCACCCGGCTCCTCGACGAGATCACACCCGCCGGGCGCGCCGATCTCGTCCAGGCGATCACGTCGAAATACCCGGTGCAGGTGATCTGCGGGATCGTCGGCGTGCCGCTCGAGGACAGCGCCCAGTTCCACCGCTGGGCCGAGCTCATCAACACGGGGCCGCTCGACCCGCCCCGCGGGCTCGCCGCATCGCGGGCGATGCGCGAGTACCTCGAGCCGATCGTCGAGGATCGCCGTCACAACCCGGGCGACGACCTCATCAGCGACCTCGTCCACGCCGAGATCGACGGGCATCAGCTCACCGACGAGAAGATCTACGGGTTCCTGCGGCTCCTGCTACCAGCCGGCGCCGAGACCACCTACCGAGTGATGGGCAACGCGCTCGTCGCCCTGCTGACCAACCCCGAGACGATGGCGAAGGTCGTCGGCGACCGCAGCCTGCTGCCGGCTGTCATCGAGGAGACGCTGCGCTGGGAGTCGTCGGTGACGCAGGTGAGCCGGGTCGCGGCCGCCGACACGGAGATCGCCGGGTGCCCGGTCGAGTCCGGCGCGCCGGTCAGCGTGCTCGTCGGCTCCGCGAACCACGACGAGGCGCGGTACGAGGCGTCCGAGGAGTGGCGCATCGACCGCCCGCCCCAGCACCACGTCGCCTTCGGGACCGGTCAGCACCAGTGCCTGGGGATGCATCTCGCGCGCCTGGAGCTGCGGGTCGGGCTGGACGAGATCCTCACCCGTTTGCCGAACCTGCGGCTCGACTCCGACGCGCCATCGCCGCTGATCCAGGGGTTCGCGTTCCGGGGCCCGGACTCGATCCCGGTCGTCTTCGACGCGGGCTGAGCCGCTCCGCTCGTCCCGGGCAGGCCTGGCTACTGGCGTACGAGCGGACCGCCGCAGTCGATGAAGTACGAGAACCGACCGTTGATCCGCGCCAGGTGGATGTTCCGGTCGCCCTTCTTCCCCTTGCTCGTCTCATGCACCTGGACGGGCAGGGCTTGAGGAACGACCACCGACTGGTCGTCGGTGGCGTACTCGAACGATTCCGGCTTGCCGACCTTCTTGACCTTGTCCTTGCGCGTCTTGTCCTGCTGGCCGGCCAGGAAGTCGCGGCATTGCTGCTCGCCGTACCGGTCGATGACGGCCTGATTGAGATGAGCCACACGGAAGTTCGTGTTGCCGGTGCGGACCGCAACGTCGAGCATGTTCAGGAACTTCTGCACGTCGGACTTCTCCGTCGAGTCCCCGCCGCTACTACACCCGCCGAGGGCGAGCGCGGCGGCAACGCACGCGGCCGTGGCCGGGATCGCCATCCGCAACCTCGTCATCCTCATGCTCCGAACATCGAGAGCCAGGCATCACGCGTCGGGAACCGGAACACGTAGTTGCGACGGCGCGTCTCGCCCATCGTGGCCGACGGCTCCGGAGAGTAGAGGTGACCCGGGTAGAGGACGGTGTCGTCGGGCACAGCGGCGAGCCGCTGCGTGATGCTCTCGTACATCGCCTCGGGGTCCCCGCCGGGGAGGTCGGTGCGTCCGCAGCCTTCGAGGAAGAGCGTGTCGCCGGCGACGAGGCGGCCGTCGACGAGGAAGCACTGACTACCAGGCGTGTGCCCGGGAGTGTGCAGGAGCCGGATCGGCACGTCGCCCACGCGCACTTCGTCGCCGCTGTCGTGCACGACGAGATCGGAGTCGGACGCCCCGGTCACGCGCTTGACACCCGGCGCCTCGGCTCGCTGCACGTGGAGCGGTGCTGAGACATCCTCCATGGCGAGCAACTCGCGCGCTCCTTCGATCGAATAGCCCATGAGCTCGCCGCCGACGTGGTCGGGGTGGTAGTGGGTGACGAGCGCGCCCGTGATGCGCATGCCGTCGGTCGCCACCATCTCGACGAGCTCGCGCACCCCGTACGCCGGATCGACTGCGATCGCATCGCCGGTCTCCCGGTCGCCGATGAGGTACACGAAGTTGACCATCTGCTGCGCGACGAGGTCGTCACGCGCGAAATCGCGCCCCGCGAGCAGCTGACGGAAATACAGGCGGTCGGGCACGGTCCGGACCCTATCCGGGGTGGCTAACCTCGACCGTGGCGCCGGCGGCTTGCCGACCGTCGCCGCAGGAGCCGGAGCTTGCGACGGCGACCAGGAGGGGCTGTGACGACGGCGAACGGCGATACCCGAACCGTCTACCGGACTTGCCCCTTGTGCGAAGCCACGTGCGGGCTCGAACTGCGCCTCGAGGGACGCGACATCGCGCTCGTGCGCGGCGACCGCGACGACGTGTTCAGCCACGGCTTCCTGTGCCCGAAGGGCACGGCGCTGAAGCAGCTCGAGTCCGATCCCGACCGTCTGCGCCGGCCGCAGGTGCGCCGGGGTGATTCGTGGCGCGAGGTGTCGTGGGACGACGCGTTCGCCGAGGTCGAGCGGGGTCTCACGCCGATCTTCGAGCGGTACGGCCGCGACGCCGTCGCCATGTACATGGGCAATCCCAACGTCCACAACCTCGCCGGCACGCTCTACAGCCGCGTCCTCATCCAGGCGGTGGGCAGCAAGAACCTGTACTCGGCCGGAACCGTCGACCAGATGCCCAAGCAGGTGTCGGCCGGACTCATGTTCGGCATGGCGTTGAGCATGCCGATCCCCGATATCGACCGGACCGATTACCTGCTGATCCTCGGTGCGAATCCGTTTGCTTCCAACGGCAGCCTCATGACCGCGCCCGACTATCCGGGACGGCTCCGCGCCCTGCGAGCCCGAGGCGGCAAGTTCGTCGTCGTCGATCCCCGCCGATCCAAGACTGCGGAAGAAGCCGACGAGCACCTGTTCATCCGGCCCGGCACGGATGCTCATTTCCTCTTCGGCATCGTGCACGCGCTGTTCGACGACGGGCTCGTCTCGCTCGGGACCGTTGCCGAGCACGTCGCCGGCGTCGAAGAGGTCGAGCGGCTCGCGCGCGACTTCAGCCCCGACGCGGTGGCGCCGGTGTGCGGCATCGACGCCGCGACGATCCGCCGGACCGCACGTGAGCTCGCTACCGCGTCTCGCGCCGCGGTCTACGGGCGCATCGGGACATGCACACAGGAGTTCGGGACCCTCGCCAGCTGGCTGGTCGACGTGGCCAACACGCTCACCGGCAACCTCGACCGCGCGGGCGGCGCGATGTTCACCAAGCCCGCGGCCGGGAGCGCAAACACGGTTGGCACCCCCGGCGTCGGGCGCGGCGCTCGTCTCGGTCGTCATCGCAGTCGGGTGCGCGGCCTTCCCGAGATGTTCGGCGAACTACCGGTCGTGTGCCTGGCCGAGGAGATCGAGACGCCGGGCGAGGGTCAGGTGCGGGGCATGATCACCGTCGCGGGAAACCCCGTGCTCTCGACGCCCAATGCCGGCCGGCTCGACCGAGCGCTCGCGTCACTCGACTTCATGGTGAGCGTCGACATCTATCGCAACGAGACGACGCGTCACGCCGACGTGATCCTGCCGCCCGAAGGCACGCTCGCCCGCGCCCGGTACGCCCTCACCTTGTACAACTTCGCTGTTCGCAACGTGGCGAACTACTCACCGCCGGTGGTCGATCTCGAGCCGGGCGAGATGGCCGAGTCCGAGATCCTTCTGCGCCTCGTCGGGATCGTGTCGGGCGGAGGCGCGGCGGCCGACCCCGCCGCAGTCGACGACGCGGTCGTCGCCGGGCTCGTGCAGAAGGCGGTGCAGCGCGCAGGTTCCAACGTCGAGGGCCGAGACCCCGACGAGCTGCTCGCGGCGCTGTCGTCCCGCCGCGGGCCCGAGCGCATCCTCGACCTCATGCTCCGCAGCGGCCCGTACGGCGACGGATTCGGCGCCGATGCGTCCGGGTTGTCGCTGTCGGTGCTCGAGCAGGCGCCACACGGCGTCGACCTCGGCCCCTTGCAGCCGCGCATCCCGGAGGTGCTGCGCACGCCGACCGGCAAGATCGAGCTCGCCCCCGAACCGATCGTCGACGACGTGGCCCGCCTGCAGGGCTCGCTCGCGCGGCGGCACAACGGGGAGATGGTGCTCGTCGGACGGCGAGACCTCCGCTCGAACAACTCGTGGATGCACAACCTCGACATCCTCGTGAAAGGCAAGGAGCGCTGCACGGTGCACGTCCATCCGGACGACGCCGCCCGCCTGGGTGTCATCGACGGCGGCACCGCCTGCGTGCGGTCGCGCACGGGCGAGGTCTCGGTCACGGTCGAGGTGACCGACGCCGTCATGCCGGGCGTCGTCAGCATCCCTCACGGTTGGGGTCACGGCGTCGGCGGGACCGATCTCTCGGTTGCCGCCGGACGCCCCGGCGTCAACAGCAACCTCCTCGCCGACGGCGACCTCTTCGATCCTCTGTCGGGCAACGCGGTGCTCAACGGCATCCCGGTGCACGTCGAGGCATCCGGGACTCCGGCCCCGGCCTGAGCGGGTTTTCGAGCCTCTCCCCGAGGGAACCCTCGCCCTGACATCCGCGGGCGGAGAGGGACTTGGGACCATGAGCACTCGCGGCCGACCGGCCGACATCGGCGAGCGGCAGATGTGGGACGACGGGCAGACGTGGGTCGAGGGGAAGCGTGACCGGCTCGAACTGGCGCGAGAAGCCGGGTGGGGCGGGGTGTCGTGGCGGAGCGTGGTGGCCGGCGTCCTCGTCGCGTACGGGGTGATCGGGGCGTGCATCGGGATCGCGGCCGCGGTCTTGCACCCGCTCGGCTTGAGCCTCGAGTCCTTCTCTCGCAACGACTGGCGACAGGTCGGGCTCATCGCCGGGCTCGTCGCAGCGGCGGTGTTCCTCGGTGCGTTCACGTTCGGCGGGTACACCGCCGGTCGCATGGCCCGTCGAGCCGGACTTCGAAACGGCGTGCTCGTGGCCGTGTTCGGCGTCGCGCTCCTGGCTGCTGTCGCCGCCGTCGCTCGGCTCGAGGGGGCGACCTCGGCAATCGTCGACCGGCTCGAGGGTGTCGGCGCGCCGACGGACGGCACGACCTGGTACGGGCTCGGCGCCTTGAGCGGGGCCGCGGCGCTCGGCGGCATGATCCTCGGCGGCGTGCTGGGCGGCGTGCGCGGGGAGCGGTGGCACCAGCGTCTCCTGGTGCGAGCCGCGAATCCCGACATCGGCCCGGACGCCGACCTGCGTGCCGAGGCCGAACGACAGCGTCGAGCCGCCGAGAAGGCGCTGGCGCGTGCCCGCAAGGCGGGCGTCATGGAGGTCCCGGACGGCACCGACACGCCCACGCCGGAGGTACGGACGATCCCGGCGGGGGACGGCGACGTGGAAGAGGTCGCCGAGCGCACCGACACGCCCATGCCCGGCGTACGGACGATCTCGGCGCGGAACCGCGACAAGGAAGAAGAGGAGCCCGACCACACGAGAAGCGAGCCGGCGCCTACGGCCGCTGGACCGCCGATGCGTCCTTCATCGTGATCATCAGGTCCGTGAACGCGTCGACGTCCTGGGTCTTGCCGACGACCAGGTCCTTCTGGGCTCCGAAGCCGCCCTCGACAGCCTCGGGCACGTAGAACTCGAAGCCGTCGCGTTCGATCGCGCTGACGATGTCGGCGGCGCAGTCGGCCGCGGAGACGAACGGCCCGTCGTACAGGCCGGGGAGCTCGCCCGGCACCGGCTCCCAGATCTCCGTGTCGATCGGGCCGGGCAGCACGAGCTTCACGTCGATGCCCGAACCGGCCAGGTCGATGCGCGCCGTCTCGCTCCATCCGCACATCGCGAACTTGGCCGCGCAGTAGGCGGCTTCGTGCACGATGCCGAGGCGGCCGCCCATGCTCGACACGTTGACGACGAGGCCGGCGCCTCGCTCCTGCATCCGTGGGAAGAGCGCCATCGCCATCCGGATGGGCGAGAAGAAGTTGACGTCCATGGTCTGGTTCACGTCGTCGACCGTGAGATCGAGCGTGTGCTTCCGCTTCGCAATGGCGGCGTTGTTCACGAGGCAGTCGAGGCCGCCGAACGCGTCCCACGCCTCGAGTGCCACCGCCTCCGCCCGCTCGAGGTCGCCGAGGTCGGCGCTCCACATGCGCGACTCGGGCGCGTGCGGCAGACACAGCTCGAGCACCTCCTCGAGGCGGTCCGCCCGCCGGGCGACGATGCCGACGGTCGCACCCCGCTCCGCGAGCTGTGGCGCGAGAGCGGCGCCGATCCCCGACGACGCGCCGGTGACGAGAATGGTCGAGCCTTCGATCTTCACGCGGGAGCCTCCTTGGCGTTCTCGACCGCCTTGCGGAGCGCGGCCAGCAGGTCGTCGGTGGTGACGCCCGTGGTCGTCTCGGCTTGATGGACGTCCGGCGCTTCGAGGACCGAGGCGATCCGCCGCCGCAGATCGTCGCCCTCCGATGCACCTGCATCGGCGAGAGCGGCCGCGACGCGATCGAGCGTGTCGGGGGGTGACACGTGCATGTCGCCCGCCATCATCGCCGCCACGATCGTCCCGTCGCCGTCGATCGCGACGCCGGCGCGGCACAGCTTGCGGCCCTTGTGGTTCCCGAACCCGACCCGTCGTCCGGCTTCCTCGTGCTCGGCCCGGAAGCGCTCGGAGGACACTCGCCGCACGGAGTCGTCCGTCGCGATCCGGTTGCTGATCTTCTTCAGCGCCGCCTGTTCGACGTCCGTGAGCGAACGAGCATGGAGATCGATCCCCGCCTCTCGAACCGCGGCGACCAGGGCGTCGCGGAAATGCTCGTAGGAGACGGCATCACCTGCGACCTCGGCGGCGGTGCAGACGTACTCGCGCATGTCCTTGACGAGCTTGTCCTTGAACTTGTCGTCCGGCACCCGCACGACGCGCAGGTACTGGTCGAGGTCGGGTGGCTTGATGTTCAGGAAGCCGCCGACGCTGATCACCCGCCCGAAGTCGCCGGCCGACAGGCCGCCGAGCTTGCGGCCGTGCCAGCGGAGGTCGGCCGAGCCCTCGAAGCGCACCTCGCCGAGCCCGAGCCGATCGAGGGCGTCGACCACGATCGGCTGGAATGACGCGATCTCGGCGTCGAGATCCTCGTGGTCGCCCGGCTTGGGGAACATCACGCCCCACATCACCGCGCACCCGCGGTCGTAGAAGGCGGTGCCACCACCCGCGAACGGACGGCGGATGACCTGGATGCCGAGCCGCTCGCACGCCGCCACGTCCAGCGTGCTGTCGACGTCGTCGAACCAGCCGACGTTCAGATGGGTCGCACCCCACGCGCTGGTCTGCAGGATCGGCTGCGCCGCGTCGGTGGCCGAACGGGCGAGCACGGCCATCTGCGCGTTGTTCTCGAACGCGTCGACGGCCCCGCAGTCGACGAAGCGCCAGGTCTCTGACAAGGGCGTCAGCCTAACGGTCGGGTAGTCAGCCGTCCTCGCCGACCTTCCCGCGCGACTCTCGCGCCGCGGCGCCGAAGACGCCCTTGCTCATCGTCGACGCCTCAGCCGCCACGCGCGCCTCGAACACCTCGGCGCGTGCCTGCTGGGCGTCGGCGTCCTCCGGCGCGGCGGCCGCCGCCCACTCGGCGACGTGCCCCGCGAGTCGCAGGTCGCCGGCGGCGGCGAGCTCACGCGCCCGGGCCGCCAGCTTTTCCGGTCCTCCGGCGAGGGCGGCGACCTCGGCGGCGACGGCGGCGTCCGGCGCCGGCTTGAGGTGGGCGGGGTTCCCGTCGTGCCAGCCGCCGTAGTACCGCCAGACGTTGCGGACCACGAACTCGGGCTCGTCGTAGATCGGCCGCAGGTACGGCTTGTCGAGCAGGGACTGCGGTGCGCGCACGGTGTGGATGATCTCGTCGAGACGGGCGCCGGCGTTCATCATCCGGAGCGTGTCGTCGTGCAATGTCTCGAGGAGCTCGGCGGTGTTCTCGAGCGACTCACGGATCCGATCGACACCGAGGATCGGGAGTCCGTGCCCTGGGAGCAGCGTCTCGGCGCCGAGGCCGGCCATCGTCCGCAACGCGATCGCCCAGTCCTTGGCGTACCGCTGCACCTTCTGGGGGTTCCCGCAGTTGGGCGACGCCCAGATGAACAGATCTCCCGTGCACAGGATTCGTGCGTCGGGCATCCATACCCAGGTGTGATCGTCGGTCTCGCCGCGTGCGTGCCGGAGCTCGAAGCGGATGCCGCCGACGTCGAGCGCCAGTGCGTCGCGATAGGTCTCGTCCGGGTACCGGTAGTCCGTCGGCCATTCGAGGCGGTCGATCCCGAACTGCCGGCGATTGATGTCGGCGTTGTAGCCCGCCGTCGCGATGTAGCGGTCGAAGCGCGGAGGCACGGCCTCGTGGGCCACGACGCGGGGTGGGGGAGCGCCGCGGTCGCGGGCGTCGGCCTCGTACCGCTCGACCCCGAAGACGTGGTCGATGTGCCCGTGCGTGAACACGGCGGTGTGCAACGGATTTCCGCGCCACTCGCGCAGCACGTCGTGCACCCGCCCGGCGAGGAACGGGCTGCTCGTGTCGACGAGCACCATCCCGTCCGCGGTCGAGAAGGCGGCGACGTTCGAGAAGGCGGCGACGAACGCGTGGTCACCCTCGAGCTCCGCCAGCTCGCCGCCCATCCCGAAGAGCCGGCGCTGGTCCATGTCGGCCTCGCCGCGCCAGAGCCGATCCGCCAGATCGAGGAGGTCCGTCGCCATGCCCGCAGTCTCGCAAGGCGCGGAGTCCGATGCTTGCCCGCCGGAATCGCAACATGTTTCACTTTGGCGGTGAGAACCCCCACCACCAGCGACGGCCCGGCCCAGGGCACCGCGCTGGCCCGGAGCCAGGCCGCCCGGCGCCGGCGGGTCCTCGACGCCGCCCTGCGCCTGGCCGAGCGGGGCGGGTTCGACGCCGTGCAGATGCGTGACGTGGCCACCGAGGCGAACGTCGCCCTCGGGACCGTCTACCGGTACTTCACCTCGAAGGAGCGCCTCCTCCTCGAGGCGATGGTCGAGGAGATCGAGGCGCTCGCCGCCCGGCTCGAGGCCCGGCCGCCGGTGGGCACCACTCCGGCCGACCGTATCGTCGAGGTGCTGTCCCGGGGGACCGCGTCGCTGCAGCGCCACCCCGAGGTCACGGCGGCGATGGTGCGGGCGTTCGGGGCCGCCGACGAGGCCGACGTCGTACGGCGGGTCAGCGACATCATGACCGGCATCATCACCGGCGTCATGCACGACGGGCCACCGACTCCACGTGACCTCGCCGTCGCGCGCACGCTCCAGCAGGTCTGGTTGTCGTCGCTGATCGGCTGGGTCGGCGGCGTGGACGATCCGGCGCGTGTCGTCGTCGATCTCGAGACCGCGACGCAGCTGCTCCTCGGCGACGGCGCGATCGACGGTGCGCGAGCGGAGCGCTAGCCGTAGGACGGCGAGGTCGGCGCCGGCGTCGTCGTGCCGGACGTGTTGGCGCTCGCCCTGATCGTCGCGTCCTGGTAGAAGCCGGTGAGCCGCACGTCGGGTTTCGCGTAGACGGAGAGCGCGTTCGGGCCCAGGCGCTTGGCGTCGTGGAGCAGGCGGGCAAGGTCGAGGTTGTCCCACCGCACCGCCCGTGACGCGGACCTCGTCAGCAAAACCTTGGTGACCGGCGGTGGCTCGGGTCGCGCGTCAGCCGCCGGGAGCGGTTCCTGGCACAGGTCGAACGATTTCAGCCCGCCCCACGTTTCGAACGCAACCGGGAGGAAGGCGCGCAAGGTCTTCACCGTCCCGCGCGCGTAGTCCTCGGGCGTGAAGTCCCCGGTTGGCTCGACGTAGACGGCGAGGTGCGTGCCGGTGGCCGACGGCTTCGCGGTCTTGAGGTCGATGAGAGCGCCGCGGGTGAGCCGGACGCCCAGTCGGTCGAGCGCGGGTTTGAAGACGCGTTCGATCGCGGCCTTGTCGTTGGGCGGGAGCGCGTTCGATGAATTCTCGCCGCCGGAGCCGGACGTGCAGCCGACCGCGGCGGTGCATGCCAGCACGCCGGCGGCGACGATCCCGAACAGCCGTCGCGCGCCGGCGGTGAGCGTCAATTCACGATCTCGACCGGAGTGCCGAGCGGCAACACCTTCGAGAGCTTCGTGATCTCGTCGTTGTCCATGCGGATGCACCCGTGGGTCACGCTCTTCCCCAACACGGAGGCGTCGTTGTTGCCGTGGACCCCGACCTCCGCGTCACCGCCGTTGTATTCGTTGAGGACCTCGGAGTGCGCCGACAGGCCGTACGCAAACGGTCCGTACACCGTGTTGGGGTCCGGCGCCTGGATGAGGATGCGTGTGTAGTACTTGCCCGGCGGAGTCGGCGTGGCGGACGCTCCGATCGCGACCTGCCCGTCGTAGATCGACTTGGTGCCCTGGAACACGCTGATCTTGTGGTCACCCAGGCTCACCTGCATGTGATACGGGTTCGGCGTGAGCTGCACATCGCTGGCGCGAACCCAGCCGGTGCTGCCGTTCGGGCGATCAGCCAACAGGACCTTCACCCATTCTGCTTGCTGCTGCTCGACGAGGAACACCTGGGGGATCTTCTTGTCGGCCTCGTTGTTCAGCAGCCACGGGTTGGGCAGGGTCTTCGAGGGCGCGGGCGCCGAAGGGTTGTCGTAGATCCCCACCTCGGGGCCCTTGGCCTGGGCGGCGAGGGTGTAGCCGGCGGGGAGGGTCGTGGCCGTCGGCGTCTTCGCCCGCTTCGCCTTGGCCGAGTTGCCGCCGCCGCCACCGCCGCAGCCGACGAAACCGACGACTACCGCAACGACGAGGATGAGGGCCCGGCCCACGACGAGCGGGGCCCGATTGCGGGTCCGCTTGGGACGGGCGTCGGATCGCGTCGCGGTCTCGGATGCTTCGGGCACCGGTTCTCCCTCTCTTCTGCTCTTGGTGGCTGCCCTGGATCTCGTGGCCGTCGCAGGCTCCGGCTCTCGCGTCGCCGCGCAGGCTAGCGGGCGACCGCGTGTCACTAGCGTGCGTCTCATGAGCCCACGTCGACCCTCGAAGCGCCTGGTGGAGGCGTCGGAGCGGCTCGCCGAGCTCGACCCGGTGATGCGAACGATGGTCGAGCGCATCGGTCCGTGCGACCTCCGCCGCGGTCGACCGCGTGGCGAGCACTTCGCCGAGCTCGCCCGCGCCATCACCTACCAGCAGCTGGCGGGCCGAGCGGCATCGGCGATCCACGGCCGGTTTGTCGCGTTGTTCGACGGGGCGGCGCCGACACCCGAAGGGGTGCTCGCGCTCCCGGTCGACCGGCTGCGCGGCGCGGGCCTCTCGGGGAGCAAAACGGCGTCGATCCGTGACCTCGCCGAGAAGGTCGTCGACGGCTCGGTCCAGCTCGACCGCATCGCCCGGCTTCCCGACGACGAGATCGAGCGCGAGCTGACGCTCGTGCGCGGCATCGGCCCGTGGACCGCCGAGATGTTCCTCATCTTCCAGCTCGGCCGCCTCGACGTGTGGCCGGTCGAGGACTTCGGCGTCCGCAACGGCTACGCCCGGCTCTACGGCCTCGCCGACGTCCCCCCACCGCGAGAGCTCGTGCAGTTCGGCGACCGCTTCCGGCCGTACCGGAGCGTCGCCGCGTGGTACTGCTGGCGCGCCGCCGACACGGTCACGCCGGGAGACGAGTAACAGCCGGCGGCACTCATCGTGTGACGCGCCGCTGATACTGCGCGCGCATCTCACGTGCCTGCTCGGCGAGTGGAGTCAGACCGACGCGCTCGCGCCGGACGTCGACGTGCTCGGCGTCCTCGATCGGCCACGGCACGACCGAGTTGCCGTCCTCGCTCCGGACGAACTGCGAGCCGTAGACCTGATCCCTTCCGTCCGCCATGCGCACACGGTCGAGCAGGAGGGCATAGTGCGCCGGAGGCGCGTCGCCGCACGCGACCGCGACCTCCAGCATCTCGAGGCACCGCCGCTGGAGTCCCGGGTCGAACACGGCGCGTTGGGCGAGAATCCACGCCGCCGCCGCACCGTCGTCGTCGACGAGCCGTCGTCCCGGCCAGCACTCGTAGTCGTCGAGGATCTCCCACAGGCGCGCGCCGTGGCTCTCGTCGGTCGGGCCGCCGGCGTCGGTGTCGCGGTCGGCCATCGCCTTGAGCTCGGCCCGGAGCGCCGGGTCTCCCCCCACGGCTGGAAGGATACGGGCAATGGGTTTCCTCACGGGCCGGCTGATGCGCACGTTGCGTCCCGGCGTCGCCGCCACGCTCGGACTGGAGAGCGAGTACCGGCGGTACTGGGAGGAATCGAACGAGCGCGCCCGGCAGAGCGACGGACCGTTGTGGGTGGCCGTGGGCGACTCGACCGCGCAGGGCATCGGCGCGTCGGAGCCGGACTACGGCTACGTCGGCCAGCTCCTCGTCCGCCTGCGAGACGAGCAACACCGCCCCTGGCGTGTTGTCAACCTCTCGGCGACCGGGGCGCGGGTCGCCGACGTCGTGCGGGAGCAGATCCCGCGCATCAACGACGCCGGCGAGCCCGAGCTGGTCACGTGCGCGGCGGGCGCCAACGACGTCATCCGCTTCGGATTTCGGCGCGTTGCCGATGCGCTTCGTGGCCTCATCCGCGCACTGCCGCGGGGCGCGGTGATGGCGACTATCCCGCAGGGCCTGCTGCCGGGTCGCTCGCGCGAGCTGAACCAGATCATCCGAGCCGAGGCGCCGGCGGCCGGGCTCCGGATCGCCGACGCGTGGGCGCACACCGGACCACCGTGGCAAGGGAAGTACGCGGCCGACGACTTCCATCCCAACGACACCGGCTACGGCGAATGGTGCGCGGCGTTCGCCGAGGCGATCGGCCTCGACGGCTCGTAGGCTCGGCGGCCATGGACGCGGCCGAGCTCGAGGCGCTGGGGTTGTACGACCCGGAGGCGCCGGACGCCACCGACCGTCTGGCGCTCCTGGAGTGGCTCGCCGACCGGGGTCTCAGCGTCGGGCAGATCGCCGAAGCCGGCGCAGCCGGTCGACTCACGGCGGTCGCCGGCGAGCTCGCGCTCCGACCGGGCCCGCGGCTCAGCATGGTTGAGGTCGCCGAGGGCACCGACCTGACGGTCGAGCAGATACGGCAGCTCAGCCTGACGATCGGGCTTCCCGTCGAGGACGCCAACGAACGCATCTACACGCCGGGCGACGTCGAGGTGTTCAAGCTGTTCAGGGCGACGACCGAGCTCTTCCCCGAGAGCTCACTGGCGCAGTTCGTCCGTGTGCTCGGCTCTTCGCTCGCGCGAATCGCCGATGCCGCCGTCTCCCTGTTCCTCGCCGACGTGGAGACTCCGATCGATGAGGCGCAGGCGGGCGAGCTCGCGCTCGCGCGGGCGCAACTGGACGCCATCGGCGCGCTCAACCTCCTGACCGATCACCTGGAGACCGTGTTCCGTGCGCACATGGAGCTCGCCATTCGCCGAAACGTGGCGGCGCGCACGGAGGCGACCTCGAAGGTCACCGTGTACGTGGCGGTCGGATTCGTGGATCTGGTCGGGTTCACGCCTCTCTCGCAACGGCTGCCCGTTCGTGAGCTCCATTCGATCGTGGACGCCTTCGAGGGGTCGGCATACGACATCGTGACGTCCAACCGCGGGCGCGTCGTGAAGCTGATCGGCGACGAGGTCATGTTCGTCGCTCTCGAACCCGAGGACGCGTGTGAGATCGCGCTCGCGCTCGTCGATCGCTTTGCGGAAGCGGATTCGAATGTGACGCCGCGCGGTGGGCTCGCGGTCGGGGAGATCCTGACCCGCGGCGGCGATTACTACGGGTCGGTCGTGAACCTGGCGTCTCGGATCGCGGACCTGGCCGTCCCCAACGAGATCCTGGTCACGCCCGATTTACGCGAGCGCGCCGAGAAGGCTCTCGCGCCCTTGACGTTCGATGCCGCCGGTCGGCGCCTGCTGAAGGGCTTCGACGAGCCCCTCGAGCTGTTCGCCGTCCGCCGCGCGTAGCTACGACGCGCGGCGCTGGTCGGCGGTCTCCGTCGTCGACGCTTCCGTGCGAGCACTGCTGGTCCGCGACGCCGACGGGCGGCGAATGGTTCGACGGCGAGCACGCGCCATCTCGTTGCGCACGTTCTCCGCCTGCTGTGCTCTGAACCGCCGGTAGGTCGTGAGCGCGAAGCCGCCGACGGCGACGACGAACACGATCGCCGCCAGCGTCATGAGCGGCGACGACGCCGAGGGCCCCGCCACCGTCGCGAGGAGCACGATGATGAACGGCCCGATCAGCGCGGCCGCGGCGAAGAGCACCGGAGTTTGGCGGAGGTCTTCGGGGACTTCGTTCAGTCGGTCTTCGAGTTGTTCGAGCATGTTCACGAGCATCCCTTCACGCGCAGATGTTTCACCTACCCAGGACCAGCAGGTCCCCAACATCGGCGTGACGGGGCGTCAGATACATTGACGGCCCTATGGGGGAGGAGCGGCCTGACTGGGGCCACGCTACCGAACTCGAGGACGTGTCTGGCCGCGCGGCGATCGCCGGCATCGGCGAGAGCGCGTACACGAAGGCGTCCGGGCGTACCGCCCGCGAGATCGGCGCCGAGGCGGCCGAACGGGCCATCGCCGACGCCGGGCTCGAGCCGTCGGACATCGACGGGCTGACCTGGAACCGGGCCTTCGCCGACTTCGACGCCGCCGCGTTCCACGAGCACTTCGATACCAGCCACGACCTGTGGACCTCGCAGTGGGGCGGTGGGATGACCTGGGCGGGCACCGCCCCGCACCTGGCGGCGAAGGCAATCGACGCGGGCAAGGCGACGCACGTCCTCAACGTGTTCGCCGTCGCCTGGGCGACCCAGCGGGGTTCGATGACGGGCGGACCCGGCGAGACGCACGCCGCGCAGCCGCTGAAGCAGAACCTCGAGGTGCCGTTCGGCTTCTTCCCCCAACCCGTGTACTTCGCCACGATCATGCGGCGTCACATGCTCGAGTTCGGCACGACCGAGGAGCAGTTCGGCGCGATCGCGGTCGCGAGCCGCCGGCACGCCAACCTGAACCCCGACGCCGTCATGCACGACAAGAGAATGACCCTCGAGGATTACCTGGCTTCGCCGAAGCTCGCCGACCCGCTGCGCATGTTCGACTCGTGCCTGATCTCTGACGGCGGGGCGGCGTTCGTGACCACGTCGATCGACCGCGCCCGCGACCTCCGTCAGCCGCCGGCGGTGGTGGCCGGCGTGGGGGAGGGAACCGCGGAGTCGGGCGGTCACTGGAGCCAGCAGCGCGCGTTCACATCGACCCCGCAGGTGTTCGCGGCGCCGCCCGCGTTCAAGATGGCCGGGCTCGAGCCGGCCGACGTCGACGTACTGACCGTCTACGACCCGTTCACGGTCGTGTCGATGATGCAGATCGAGGACATGGGCTTCTGTCCGAAGGGCGAGGCGGGCGCGCTCGCCGAGGAGGGCGGGCTGGCGTACGACTCCGGCCGGCTGGCGTTCAACACCCACGGCGGGTTGCTCAGCCACGCCTACGTGCTCGGTATCGCCCACGTCGTCGAGGTCGTGAAGCAGCTGCGCGGCACCGCGCCGGCGCAGGTGCCGGCATGCGAGGTGGGGGTCTACGGCGGGTACACCGGCGGCAACGCCTCGACGCTGATCCTGCGGACGGACCGGTGAGCGCGCGATGGCGCTGAAGCGAGCCGACTTCCCGCTGCCCGATCTGACCGACGAGCGCACAGCCGAGTACTTCGCCGGCGCGGCGCGCGGCGAGCTGGTGCTCCCGCGCTGCGACTCGTGCAACCGGTTCGTGTGGTACCCGGAGGAGGAGTGTCCGCACTGCGGCGCGCGCTCGTTCACGTGGACCCGCGTGAGCGGGCGGGGTCGGCTGTTCACGTGGACGGTCGTGCGGCGCGCGTTCCTCCCTGCGTTCGAGGAGATGGTGCCGTTCGTGACGGCGCTCGTGTCGCTCGAGGAGGACCCGGCGGTGCGCATCGTCAGCTACGTCGTCGACTGCGAGCCCGACGCCCTCGCGGCGGACCTGCCCGTCGAGGCCGTCTTCCGGCCGCTTCGGTTCCCGACCGTGCCCGATCGGAGCGTGCCGGTCCCCATGTTCGTGCCCGCCTCGCCGCCGCGGGAGGCCGTGTGATCTACGACGGCCTACGGGTCGTCGACGCGTCCCGGGGCATCGCGGGCGGCTACTGCTCGAAGCTGCTCGCCGACCTCGGCGCCGACGTCGTGAAGCTCGAGCCGCCCGACGGCGACCAGCTCCGGCGGTACTCGGCGACGGACTCACTCGGCAAGGACGGCGATCCCGACGGCGTGCTGTTCCGCTACCTGCATACGTCGCAGCGCAGCGTGATCGTCGAGGACCAGTCCCGGCTGCAGGCGTGGGCCGACGCCGCCGACGTACTGATCGAGAGCTTCGTCCCCGGCCTGGCCGAAGAGCTCGGCATCGTCGGCGTCGCGCCGGTCACCGTGTCGATCTCGTCGTTCGGGCGCGGCGGTCCCGACTCGGAGCTGTCCCTCCCGGAAGAGGTGCTGCAGGCCCGATCGGGATCGCTCTCGAACCACGGGCACATGCACCGCCCGCCGCTCACCGTCGGCGGCCAGCTCGGCCAGTACGTGACGGGCGCCTACGCGGCGCTGGGCGCGCTCACGGCGTGGTGGCGCGCCAGCCGCACCGGGGAACGCGAGCACGTCGACGTGTCGATGCTCGAGGCGATGCAGTACACACTCGTCACCGTGCCGACGCTTATGGCCCGCTTTCCGGGCGGGCGTGGGGGCACGTTCCGGTGGGTGATGTTGCCGGGCAACGAGCCGACCGGTGACGGCCAATACGTCGGGATCACGACGGTCACCAAGCAGCAATGGCTGTCGCTCCTGCACGTGATCGGCCGCGACGACCTGGCCGGGGACGAAGAGCTGGCGACGATGCTCGGCCGGTTCCGGCGCGCGCAAGAGGTCAACGAGATGATCCGCGGCTGGACGATGCAGCACACCGCCGACGAGGTGGTCGAGCTGTGCGCCGAAGGTCGGGTGCCGGCGGCGGTGGTCGGGAACGGCCAGCTCCTGCCGTCGTTCGCGCAGCTCGCGGATCGTCAGGCGTTCGTGGAGCAGCCGGGCGGTGGGTTCCTGCGCCCACGCGCGCCCTTCCGGTTCTCGGCCGTGCCCGACCGCGTGATGACACCGGCGCCTCGTTTCGGCGAGCACACGGACGACCCGGTGCCGGAGCCGCGGCCCGCCGGCGGCGTCCCCGGCTCGGTGGGCCCGCGCCCGTTCGCCGGCGTCACGGTCCTCGACTTCACCGCCTTCTGGTCCGGTCCGACCGCGACGGCGTGGCTCAGCGCGATGGGGGCCGACGTGATCAAGGTCGAGTCGGTGCAACGACCCGACGGCATCCGCTTCTCCGCCGCCGTGCGTCCCAAGGACGACCCGCAGTACTTCGAGAAGTCGGCCCTGTTCCACGCCGCGAATCTCGGAAAGCGGGGGATCACGCTCGACCTCGGCCAACCGGACGGCCTCGCGCTCACCCGGAAGCTGATCGAGCGGTCCGACGTCGTGTGCGAGAACTTCACACCCCGGGTGATGGACTCCTTCGGCCTCGACTACGAGGCCATGCGCGCTCTTCGCTCGGATGTGATCGTCCTGCGCCTGCCGGCGTTCGGGCTCTCCGGCCCGTGGCGCGACCGCCCCGGATTCGCGCAGACGATGGAGCAGATCACCGGCATGGCCTGGCGGACGGGCTACGAGGGCGGTCCGCCCATCATCCCGGGCGGGTTCGTCGACCCCGCCGTCGGTGTCCACGCCGCCACCGCGCTCGTCGCCGCCATCGAGCACCGCGACCGGACCGGCGATGGGCAACTCGTCGAGATGCCCATGATCGAGGTGGCGGCGGCGATGACCGCCGAGCAGGTCGCCGAGTACTCCGCGTACGGCGAGCTCCTCGGCCGCCGCGGCGAGGGCGGCGTGTACCGCTGCGAGGGCGAGGGCGAGCAGTGGGTCGCCGTGCACCTCGGATCGGACGTCCTGCCGCCCGAGGAGCGCGCGGCGTGGTGCGCCGAGCGCCCGGCCGAGCAGGCGGCGAAGGAGCTCGTGGAAGAGGGGATCCCGGCGGCGCCGATGGTGCCCGCGTTCACGGCGCTCGACGACCCGCAGCTACGGGCGCGCGGGTTCTTCGAGCCCGTCGAGCATCCGTTGGTGGGGGAGCAGGAGTACCCGGGCTGGCCGATGCGCTTCTCCGCCGGTCCCGACCGGTACTGGCGTGAGGCCGCGCCGCTGCTCGGTCAGCACACCGAGGCCGTGCTCGGCGGCGAGCTGGGCGTAGACGCTGACGAGCTCGCGCGGCTCCGGCAGCAGCATGTGATCGGCGACGAGCCGCTCATGGGCGGGTAGCGGGCGGATTGGCGTTGTAGGCCGACGGTGCCCGTCGCGCCGGTGACAGGATCACGGCGCGATCAGGTGTAGGTCGCCGAACTCGTGCCACCGGTAGCCGAGCTCGAGGGCAGCGTCGTAGCTCCGGTCGAGCAAATCGCGTCCGGCGACCGCTTCGAGCAGCTGCAGGTGTGACGCCTCCGGCTCGTGCCAGCCCGTCAGCAACCCGTCCACCAACCGCACCCCACGTTCGGGGGTGACGACGACGTCGGTCCACCCTTCGCCGGCGTGTGCGCGTCCGTCCGCGCCGACGACGGTCTCGAGGGCGCGGGTCGGTGTGGTGCCCACGGCGATGACAGCGTGGCCGCCGTCGTGAGCG
The DNA here is from genome assembly GCA_035938395.1 of Acidimicrobiia bacterium. Classification (GTDB taxonomy): domain Bacteria; phylum Actinomycetota; class Acidimicrobiia; order IMCC26256; family JACDBD01; genus JALZAA01. Next base: position 13,507 of record DASZGY010000132.1, on the reverse strand, counting down.
GCGTTGACGCGTTCGGCCGTCGCGGCCGGGACGCGATACCACTCGGCGTACGGCGGCTCGCCCGCCTCCTGCGAGCTCACCCCTGTGTGCAGCGTGATCGGCGCGATCCCGACGCCCTTGGTCACGAGGCGTGTCACCACCTCGGGCGTGAACCCGCGTGACGCGCTCGGCATCTCGGCGCTGCCCGGGTCGATCCCGAAGGCGGTCTGGTAGGCGTCGATCGGCCAGCGCAACTCCGTGCAGCCGTACCGGATCGGGCGCCCGTGCCGCGCCAGGTAGTCGAGCACCGAGGTCGGAAGGCGCGGAACTGCGACCCACAGTCGAGGCGGTCCATCCTCGGGGAAGCGGCGCACGAGGTCGACCGTGCCCCCGCCGTGGAGCCCGATGCGATCGCCCGGTTGCGCGGATCCGTCGGGCAGGCTGCCCGCGCCGCAGAGCCGCCTCACCTCGACCACCCACCGGCGGCCGTCGCCGTCCGGCAGCTCGGTCGAGAAGTGCACGACGCGCCCATCGACGGTGCCGACGGCCGCAGGCACGGTTGCCGACGTGTTGACGGCGAGCAGGTCCCCGGGCGCCACGAAGTCGGGAAGGTTGCGGAAGGTCGTGTCGACGAGCTCGCCCGTGGCGCGCGAGGCCACCAGCATCCTGACCTGATCGCGCGCGATCCCGCGGGTCTCGGGCGGCGACTCGGCGATCAGCTCATCGGGGAGGTCGAAGCTGGGCGCGGTCAGCGTGCTCACGGCGTCACCGCGGTGGTCAGCTCCGCCGGCGTGACGGTCCGCGCTTCGTAGCGGCCGCTCGGGAGGTCGCCGTCGATCACCGTCAGGAGACCGGGGACGCTCGCCTCCGGAAGCGGACGGTCGGAGATGTCGTCGCCCGGGAACGCGTCCTGGTGCATCTGCGTGCGCATGTCGCCGGGATCGACGACGTACACGCGCAGATCGGGCCGTTCGGCGGCGAGCACTCTCGTCCACTGCTCGAGCGCGGCCTTCGAGGAGCCGTAGCCGCCCCAGCCCTCGTACGGCTCGATGGCGGCGTCCGACGTGATCGAGACGATGCGGGCGTCCGGGCCCATGCACGGCAACAGCAGCTGCGTCAGCCGTAGCGGGCCGAACACGTTGGCGGCGTAGACGCGCTCGAGCTCCTCGAGCGGGTACTTGGCGATCGAGGGCTGCGGGCTGGGCCCGAGCCGGCTGGCGTTGTGGACGAGCAGGTCGAGGCCCCCACCGAGCGCGTCGACGGCGGCGGCCAGGTCGAGACGGTGCGCCTCGTCGGCGACGTCGCCGGGCACCGCGTGGACGGCCGCGGCGGGACCGAGATCGGCGGCGGCGGCCCGCAGGTCGTCCTGGCCGCGGGCGTCGACGACGAGCTCCCAGCCGTCGGCGGCGAGGGCGCGGGCGAGCGAGAGCCCCAGTCCTCGTGAGGCTCCGGTGATCAGTGCACGATTCGGCATCGGCGTGTTCCCTTCCTTCTCGCGTCTGAGATCGACGGTACGGATGGGCTGCCACCGCCACATCGGGCCGAGGACGGGACTTCGCTCGGTCGAAAGGCCTAGGACCGCGGGCCCGGCGGTGGCCGGGCCGCTACGGTGCCGGGCCGATCTGGGAGGACAACGTGACCAGTACCGACGTCGAGATCCCCCGCTCCGCCTACGGCCTCGCGTTCCCGCTGGCGGTGGTCGGGGGGTACGTCGACGCCGTGGGCTTCCTCACGCTCGCCGGCCTGTTCGTGGCGCACATGAGCGGGAACACCGTCCGCCTCGGCGTCTTCGTCGCCGACGGTGACTGGAGCCTCGCCGCCCAGCGGCTGGTGCCGATCATCGTCTTCACGATCGGCGTCGCCTCGGGCATCGCGCTGGTGGAGGTGCTCCGGCGTCGCTCTGCTTCCGCCCCCGCCGCGCGCGTGCTCGGCGTCGAGGCCGTGCTCCTGCTCGGGTTCATGCTCGTGGGTCGGGTCGTGCTCGACGGGCACGGCGCGGCGGGCGGATCGTGGGACTACTACGTGCTGGCTGTTCTCGCCGTGCTCGCGATGGGCTGGCAGAACGCCGCGCTGCGCCGTGTCGCCGGCGTTCCGGTCCACACGACGTTCGTGACCGGCATCCTCACTCACCTGGCCGAGGAGAGCGTGAACGGCTGGTACGCGTGGCGCGACCTGCGGCGGGCCGGGACCGGGCGACGTCCGGACGACGGCGTCGCCGTCGCGTTCCGGCGCGCCCGCCTGCACGGTGGCGTCTGGGGGAGCTACCTCGCCGGCGGCGTCCTCGGCGCGTTCCTCGCGCTCCACTGGGACCTGTGGTCGCTCATCCTGCCGCTCGCGGTCCTCGCAGTGCTCATCGTCGTGGATGTCGCCCGGCGGGCGTGAGCGGCGAGCGCGATCATCCGTAAGCCGTATCGCGGCGAACTAGACCGCGCGAGAGGGGAGTGCCATGACCGACGACTTCGCGTGGATGGACGCCACGGCGCAAGCCGAGGCGGTGCGGGCCGGTGACGTCACGCCGGCGGAGCTGGTCGAGGGGGCGATCGCGCGCATCGAGAAGCTCAACCCGCAGCTCAACGCGGTCATCCACCGCCTCGACGACAAGGCGCTCGCCACCGCGGCCGACGCCGAGCTCCCAGCGGGACCGTTCCGGGGCGTGCCGTTCCTCGTGAAGGACGGCGTGTGCCACACGGCCGGGGACCCGTTCCATTGCGGTATGCAGGTGCTGAAGGACCTCGACTGGCACGAGCAGACCGACACGTGGCTCGCCGAGCGCTTCCGCGCCGCGGGGTTCGTCTTCGTCGGCAAGACCAACCTGCCCGAGCTCGCGAGCTCCGTGACGACCGAACCGCTCGCGTACGGCGCGACGCACAACCCGTGGAACCTTGACTACTCACCGGGCGGATCGAGCGGTGGTGCCGCGGCCGCGGTCGCGGCCGGCATCGTCGCCGTCGCGCACGGCAACGACATGGGCGGTTCCATCCGGGTCCCGTCGAGCGCCTGCGGCCTCGTCGGCCTCAAGCCCACTCGCGCCCGCACGACGCTCGGGCCGGACTTCGGTGAGTTCTGGGGACCGCTGACGCACGAGCACGTGCTCACGCGCACTGTCCGAGATACGGCCGCGGTGCTCGACGCGACCGCCGGCCCCGGCCCCGGCGACCCGTACACCGCGCCGGCGCCGGCGGGTCGGTATCGGGACGACGTGGGTGCCGATCCCGGCCGGCTCCGGATCGGCATCCGCACAATGCGAATCGACGGTGCCGAGTCGCATCCCGAGTGTGTCGCCGCCGTGGATGCAACGGCGCGGCTGCTCGAGGAGCTCGGCCACGACGTCTCGCCGGCGCGGATCGACGCCGTCGAGACGCCGGACATCGGGTTCCTCGGCATCTACGCGTCGGCGATCACGCGCGACCTCGAGCGCTGGAGCGCGCGCATCGGCCGCACGCTCGAGCCGTCGGACCTCGACCCGATCAACGCGGTCACCGCCGAGATGGGCCGTTCCGTCACGGGAGCGCAGTACCTCGCCGCGCTCGAGACGGCCCAGGGATGGTCACGGCAGGTCACGTCGTGGTGGGCGGACGGGAACGACATCCTCGTCACGCCGACCATGCCCGAGCCGCCCGCCCGCCTCGGCGAGCTCGCACCCGACGTCGACGACCCGATTGCCGCCATGCCGCGCATGGGCAACTACGCAATGTTCACGTCGCTCTTCAACATCACCGGCCAGCCGGCCATCTCGCTGCCGTTGCACTGGACGGCTGATGGACTGCCGGTCGGCGTGCAGCTCGTCGGGCCGTACGGACGCGAGGACGTGCTCATCCGGCTCGCATCGCAGCTCGAGCAGGCACGGCCCTGGGCCGACCGCAGGCCGCCGGTGGCGGCTCCCTGACCGGCGCTCGGTCGGCAGCGAGCAACCGGGCGATCTTGACGCATCGGCCAAAGCCGGAGACGCATCGACTCCGCTAGTTGATGCCGGACGTGTCGATGCGCGACATGATGCGGGCAGCGTCGCGGCCGAGCCGTCGCAGTTGCTCTGGCGACAGCACGTCGACAACCAGAGATCGCACGTGTGCCAGGTGTCCGGGCGCAGCCTCGACGAGTGCTCGAAAACCCTTCTCGGTCAGGATGGCGTTCGTGAATCGTCCGTCGGCGGGGTCAGGCGCACGGCGCACGAAGCCACGCGTCTCGAGCCGCTCGACCAGGTGCGACAACCGCGACAGCGACGCGTTCGTGACTTCGGCCAGCGAGCTCATCCGCATTGTCCGCTCTGGACTCTCGGAGAGCATGGCGAGAACCTGGTACTCGACCATCCTCAAGTTCGAGTCGCGCTGTAGCTGCTGATCAATCGACCACGGGAGCCAGGTCATCAACCGGACCACGGAGAGCCACGATGCGAGCTCGGTGGCGGTGAGCCACTTCACCGGCGGTTCCTGCGCCCCCGGGCCTCCGTCAGTCATGCGATCAGGGTAACCAATTCACTGGGCGGTTCAAGTTATTTACGAGCTTACGGTCAGGTTCTCAAAGGGTAGTGGCAGCAGTGGGGTGGTCAGTGGACTTGACGGGTCAAGTTAGTGTGCGTACATTACGAACGACCGAGCGAGGAGGATGACGGCGATGAACGTAGCTCTCACCGGTGCGACAGGGTTCGTCGGATCTCACGTGCTGGGGGCATTGCTGGAACACGGCCATGATGTGACCGCGCTGGTCCGCGACGACGCCGACGTGGACGCCGTCCGAACCCGCGGCGCGAAGGGCGCCGTGGTCGATCTGTACGATCGATCGGCGCTCGCGAGCCTGCTCAGCGCAGCAGACGCGGCCATCCACACCGCCAGCCCCGGTGACACAACGAGCGCCGCTCTCGACGGCGCCGTAGTTGATGCGGTGGTCGATGCCCTTGGAGGTACCGGAAAGCCCTACCTGCAGATCAGCGGTGGATGGATCTACGGGTCCAACTCCTCCATGAGCGAGGACTCTCCGTACAACGCGCCTCCGCTGGTTGCATGGAGAGAGCCGATCGAACGCCGGGTGCTCAGCGAACGCGGCATGCGCGGCGCCGTGATCGTCTCGGGCGTCGCGTACGGTGACGGCGGCGGAGGCGTTCCGGGGGTACTGCTCGGCTCACCCCGGGACGACGCCGGCAACTTGATCATGATCGGAACGGGACAACAGCACTGGGCGACCGTGCACGCCGCCGACCTCGGGGACTTTTTCCGGCGCGTCCTGGAAGACGAGTCGGCTCGTGGCCGCTACGTCGTTGGCAATGGTTTGAACGAAACCGTTGCCGAGCTGACAGAGGCGGCTGCAGTGGCAGCCGGCGCTCCAGGAGCGGTCCCTGGTTCCGACGAGGAGGCTCGCGCCCGCTTGGGCGACTACTTCGCCGAGGTCCTCCTGCTCGATCAGGGCGCCGACGCGGCCAAGGCTCGGGCCGAGCTCGATTGGGCTCCGACCCATCCAGGACTTGTCGAAGAGTTCCGCCAGGGGAGCTACCGCAACTGATCGGCTGTTGCCGGGCGCCCACCTGCGGATGCGGCGTTCAGACGTCCGGGGAGTAGGAGCTTCTGCCATGGCTGTCCACACCGAGCTCACAGCGGCTGAGGCGGCTGACCGGCTTGCCATCCGCGAGCTGTTCGACGCCTACGCCCACTGCGCCGACCGCCGTGACGCCGAAGGGCAAATGGCGCTGTTCACGGCTGACACCCGATTGGCGGTCTACATGGACGGCGAAGGCAGTGAGGCCACCTACGTGCTCGACGGACGTGAGGCGCTGGCACCGATCTTCGCCGATCTGAATCGTTACGAGGCAACCACGCATTTCAACGGGCAGAGCACTGTCACGATCGACGGAGACCGCGCCACGGGAGAGAGCTACACGATTGCACATCACGTCTTCAGCGAAGCGGGCGGCCGCAAGATCATGGTCGCGTCCCTCCGCTACCTCGACACCTTCGCGAAGGTCAATCAGAGTTGGTACTTCGCGGAGCGCAATCTCATTGTCGACTGGAGCGAGATACGACCACTCACGGCTCCGACCGCGACCTGACCGACCCTCAGTCCGCGGCGAGGAGGCCTGCCAGCTCGGTGCCGTTGCGCTGCGCGTAGTCCTCGAAGCAGTTGTTGAAGAGGATGTGGGTCGTCTCGGTCCGTGCGGCAAGGTCCCCGACGCGCGGGACCCACTCCTCGAGCTCTCGCTCCGAATACAGGTAGCGGAACCGCTTCTGTACCGAGCCGCTCTCCCACTCGGCGTCGTTGTGGCCGTGGAACCGCATGACCGCGAGCTCCGGCGACGTCGCCGCCACGACGGGCGGCACTGAGCTCTTGAACCCTTGCGGCATGTCGACGCAGACGTACGGCAGCTGCTGGGACGCGAGGAACTCGAGCGTCTCCTCGCGGTTCTCGTCGCTGAGCCACGACTTGTGGCGGAACTCGACACAGATGCGGTGCGGGTTGGCGCGCTCTGCGCACTCGACGAGGTAGTCCTTGTTCGAGCGCCGGATCGTGAACCACGGCGGGAACTGGAACAACACCGCGCCCAGCTTGCCGCTGCGATCCAGCGGTACGAGCGAGTCGAAGAAGCTCGACCAGAGGTACTCGATCGCGTCCTCGTCGAGGTCCTTCGGGTACACGCGCTCCTTGCCCTCGGGCCGCATCTCCCGGGGGAGTGACGTCGCCTTCGTCGGATGCTGGGTGAGGATCGAGAAGGCCTTGATGTTGAACGTGAAGCCCGGCGGCGTGCGCTGCGCCCACTGCTGCACGACGGGTAGGCGGGGCGGGTAGTAGTACGTCGAGTCCACCTCGACGAGCGGGAACTGCGACGCGTAGTACTTCAGGCGCGCTTCGGCGCTCGTCGCGTCGTCCGGGTACCAGCCCGACTTGATCAGCGACTTGTCCGTCCACGACGCGGTGCCGACGAGGATCCGGCCCACGGCCTACGGCCCCGTCTCTCCCGCGTCGACCAACCCCTCACGCACGGCGAGCAACGCCGCTTGGGTGCGATCGTGCACGCCGAGCTTCATCAGGATGTTGCTCACGTGGGTCTTCACGGTCTTTTCCGAGACGACGAGCGTGTCGGCGAGCTCCCGGTTCGACAAGCCGCGGCCGAGCAGACCGAGCACCTCGCGCTCGCGCGGCGTCAGCGAGGCAACGTCACCGCCCGGGGGCGGATGCGCGACCTCCTCCATCACGCGTCCCGCGATCTGCGGATCGAGGAGCGCCTCACCCTCGTGTACGAGGCGGACGGCTGCCTCGAGCCCCGACGGGTCGACGTCCTTCAGCAGGTACCCGGCCGCGCCGGCCTGGACCGCCGGGATCACCTGGTCGTCGGACGCGAAGCTCGTGAGCACGACCACGCGCGTGTCGGGAACGCGCGCTCGGAGGCGACGGATCGCGGCGACGCCACCCTCGCCCGGCATCACGAGATCCATGAGGACGACGTCGGGCCGCAGCCGCTCGATCGCGGCCACCGCTGCCTCCCCGTCGCCGGCTTCGCCGACGACCTCGATCCCGGGACGCGACTCGAGGAACGTGCGCAGCCCCTGGCGCACGACGGGATGGTCGTCGGCCAGGAACACGCGAATGCTCGACGGCTCAGCCACTCGGGACCTCCACCCGGACCGTCGTGCCCGCGCCGGGCGCCGTCTCGACGGTGAACTTCCCGCCGAGGGACTCGGCCCGCTCACGCATAGAGGTGAGGCCCAGACGGCGCTCGCGGATTGCGCGCGCGGCGGGGTCGAAGCCGACGCCGTCGTCTCGCACCGTGATCTTCACCGTGCCGTCTCCCGCGTCGACGCCGACCGTGATCGACTCCGCCCGGGCGTGGCGGACGGCGTTGTTCAGAGCCTCCTGGACGATCCGGTAGAGCTCCATCTCCACGGTCGAGGCCAGCTCGAGCGTGCCGTGGACCTGCAGATCCGCCTTCAGGCCGTGGGCGCGTCCGAGGACGTCGAGGTCCTTCCCCACGGTGGCGACAAGGCCGTCGGCCTCGAGGCGCGGCGGGCGCAACTCGAAGACCAGAGACCGCAGCTCGGCCTGCGTCTCGCGCGCGAGCTGCCGCACTCGGTCGATCTCGGCCTCGGCGCGCCCGGGGTCGGTTCGCACGAGGCCCGCCGCCGCCTCGGCCGTCAGCGACAGGCTGAAGAGGTTCTGCGTCATCGCGTCGTGCAGCTCACGTGCGAGCCGGTTGCGCTCCTCGATCACGCTGAGCTCTCGGCTCGCCTCGAACAGGCGCGCGTTCTCGATCGCGATCGCGGCGTGCGCGGCGAGCACGCTGATGACCTTCTCGTCCGCGTCGTCGAACTCGACCGCGCCTTCCTTCTCGGTGAGGTAGAACGCGCCGATGATGTCGCCCTTGGCCACGATGGGCACACCGAGGAACGACCGCATGCGAGGGTGGGCGTCCGGCCACCAGCCGCGAAACCTCGAGTCGGTGGTGATGTCGTCGGTGCGGAACGGGCGAGGGTCGGAGAGCATCGCGCCGAGCATCCCGTGCGTGCGGGGGAGCGGCCCCAGCTGGGCCACGAGGTCGTCGCTCATGCCGGCGTGGAGGAACTGGTCGAACTCGGTTCCGTCCTCGTCGGGGATGCCGAGCGCCGCGTAGCGGGCGTCGACGAGCTCACGGGCCGCGTGCACCAACCGGTCGAGCACGGCGTCGAGTCGCAGCTCGCCCGCGATGGCGAGGACCACGTCGCTCATTGCCGCGAACGCGTTGTCGCGCGGGGCGGTTGCCACGTCGTCCACCCTACGTCCGTAGACTGACGCCGCCGTCAGGACGGAGGGGAAATGCAGCCCGAAGGAATTGCCGCGGTCACCGGCGCGAGCAGGGGCATCGGGCGCGCGATCGCGCTCGAGCTTGCGCGCCGTGGCTTCGACGTGGTCGCGACGATGCGAGACCCCGCCGCCGGTGCGGGAATGTCGGACGAAGCCGCCGATGCGGGCGGCCGGCTGCGCGTCCAGGCGTTGGACGTCACGCGACCGGACACGGTTCGGCTTCCCGACGGTCTCCGCGTCCTCGTCAACAACGCGGGCGTGGAGCGCGAGCACCTGCCGGTCGAGGAGACGCCCCTCGAGCTGTGGCGCGAGATGTTCGAGACCAACGTATTCGGGCTGGTCGAGGTGACCCGGCGCGCGATCCCGATGGTGCGGGCAGCGGGTGGCGGTGTGATCTGCAACATCGGGTCGTCGTCGGTCCTGGCGCCGGTGCCGTTCTACGCCGCCTACCGCGCCAGCAAGGCCGCCGTCAGCGCGTTCAGCGAAACGCTGCGGGCCGAGCTCGCGCCGCAGGGCATCAGGGTCGTGGAGATCATGCCGGGCCCCGTCGACTCGGACATGCTCCGACATTCGCAGGAGACGATGGTCGCTCCTGCCGGTGAGCCGTATCGAGCCGTCGCCGACCACATGAACGCCAGCAAGAGCATGGTGGCGTCGATGATCCAGCCCGCGGGCGACGCCGCCCGGCTCATCGTCGACGCCATCCTCGACGACGACGGGCCGATGCGTTACGGGTGCGATCCGATGAGCACCGGCATGATCGACGCGTGGCGTCGAGCCAGCGACGAGGAGATGATGCGCGGGATGCTCGAGCAGCTCGTGCCCGAGGGAGCGGTCAGGCCTCGCTGACCTTCGCCTCGGCGGCCCCGACGTCGGCGAGGTACCAGTCGAGGTACCTGCGCATCCCGTCCTCGAACGTGGTCGTCGGCACCCAGCCGAGCACACGCTTCACCTTCTCGGCCGAGACTTCCTTCCCGGCGTAGTCGCCCGGACGCGCTTCGCCGAACTCCACCTCCATCGGGATGTCGAGGCATTCACGGATCGCCTCGGTGACCCGGCGGATGGTGATGGGCTCGGCGCCTTCGAGGTTGAACACGTCGTTCTCGGCGTCGTCGGACAATGCGAGCACATGGGCGTCGGCGAGGTCCTCGACGTACACGTAGTTCCGGAATTGCGAGCCGTCGCCGTGCACGGTGATGGTGTCGCCGTTGAGCGCCATCTGGACGAAGCGCGGGATGACGAGCTGCTCGCGCATCCTCGGGCCGAACGGGATGCCGTACCGCAGGATCGTGAACGGCGTGTCGTACAGCTCGTTGTAGTTGTGGGCGATGAGCTCGCTGGCGATCTTCGACGACGTGTAGATGTGCCCCGCGCTCGGGAGGTGGAACGGCGCGTCCTCGTCGAGCGGCGCGTCACCGTGGGCGCCGGCGTAGACCCACACCGTGCTCGCGAGCACCGTGCGGCCCACGCCGTTGCGGCGGCTCGCCTCGAACACGTTGACCGTGCCGGTCACGTTGATCCGGACCGTCCCGACCGGATGGTCGTAGGCGTCGTTCACGTTCGACACGGCAGCCAGGTGGAAGACGACGTCGATGTCGCGCGTCGCCTGCACGAGGCCGCCCAGGTCCGACAGGTCGACCTGGCGGTAGGTGACGTCGGGGCGGTGCGGGGGACGCGTGTCGAGCACGAAGAGCGTGTGGCCGGCGTCGATCAACCGGTCGACGACGTGCGAACCGATGAATCCTGATCCGCCGGTGACGGCGATTCTCATGACGTTCCATTCTTGGGGGGTTCGATCCCGGCGAGCACGGTACGCAGGCTTGCGACCACGTACTCGGCTTCGTCCCGGGTCATGTCGGAGTGGATCGGCAGGCAGACGTGGCGCCGACAGACGTCCTCGGCCACCGGGAGGTTGCCCTCGTGCAAGCCCGCGAACACCGGCTGCTGGTGCAACGGTGAGGCGTACACCTCGCCGCTGAGCGAGACGCCGTGGTTCTCCTTCAGCGCGCTCTTGACGGCCTGACGGTCGATCCCATGGTCGAGCATCGCGAGGTATTTGTAGTAGTTCGTTTCTGAGGGAGTCGTGAGTGGCGTGATCCCGTCGATCCCGCCCAGGCCCTCGTCGTACAGATCGGCGACTTCACGACGGATCTTGATGAACTCGTCGAGCCGGCGGAGTTGCACGATGCCCACCGCCGCCTGCAGCTCGCTCATGCGCCACGCGTACCCCATACGGACGTGATCGCCACCCAGGAACCCGGCCTTGCCCTGATCGCGGTAGATGTGGGCGTCGTCCCGGATGCGCTCGTCGGCGGTGACGATCATGCCGCCCTCGCCCGTCGTCATGACCTTGGTGGGATAGAACGAGAAGGCTGCGGCGACCCCGAACGAGCCCGGGGCGCGCCCGTCGAGGCTCGAGCCGTGGGCGTGGGCGGCGTCCTCGACGAGGAACAGCCCACGGCGTTCGCACAGCGCCCGGATCGCATCGACTTCGGGCGTGATCGCGCCGCCGATGTGCACGAGGACGACACCGGCCGTGTTGTCGGAGAGCGCGGCTTCGACCGTGTCGGCGGAGAGGGCGAGCGTGTCGGGTGCGACGTCGGCGAAGCGCGGCGTACCGCCCGCGTGGATCACCGCCGCCGCGGTCGCGAAGAACGTGTTCGCGGGGACGACGACCTCACGACCCTCGATGCCGATCGTCCGCAGGATGATCTCGATTGCACTCGTCCCGCTGCTCACGGCGACCGCGAACGGCGCGTCGTGCCGCGCTCGGAACGCGTCTTCGAGCTCGCGCGTGTACGGGCCGAGGGTGAGCGCGCCAGTCTGCAGCGACTGGTCGATCATCGCGAGGACCGCGGCGCGGTCGTCCTCCGAGAAGACGATCCTGGCTGCCGGGATGTTCATATCGGGCGGACCTCAGCAGTCACGGCGAACCGTGTAGACGTCATAGTGCTCGGCGTTCGTGAGCGGCGCCGCACCGACGCGTTGCCCGGTGCAGCCCGCGAGGCCGGTGACCGAGAGCTCGTCGAGGAGCGCGTGCTCATTCGTCTTGTACCTCTGGTCGTAGCTGTCATAGACGATGACGAAGTCGACCCGCCGCGTGCGGAGGAACTTCGAGTAGTCCTCGGTGTTGGGCCAGCTCTTGCGGCCGATGCTCTCCGGGAAGAACTCGGAGTCGAGGTGGCCGCCCTTGCGCACGATCTGGTACATGCCGATCTTGCCGTCGCCGGCGCGGACGATCCGGTAGGTCTTCCCGGGCGCGAAGGCCGGCGAGTTGACGAACCGCAGCAAGTCGGTGTTCGGTTTCCGGTTCAGCGCGCCCCATGCATAGCGGGTGTTGAGGATCGGGCCGAGCGCGGGGTTCAAAGCCAGCGCGAACAGGAAGAGCCCGATCGGCAGCCACGATTTGTGGACCCGTTTCTGAATCCTCTGGAAGAGGATGATCAAGATCGGGCCGGCGATGACGAACGACCGCACCAACAGCGTGCCGACGAAGTTGCTGACGATGACCCAGGCGGAGCTGTCGACGAACACCGGCGACACGAACACGATCCAGGTCGCCGGCAGCGCGATCACGAACGAGATGGCGTAGAAGCGGAGGAGCCTCCTCCGGTCTGCCTCCCAGTACAGACTGATGAGCACGAGGCCCAGGGCCATCGGGAGCACGACGGCGGGATGCGTGGCCTGGGCGAGGCCGGCGAGGACTGCTGCCTCGACGAATCGCTTGCGACGCCAGCAGCCGATCGCCACCATCAGCAACGCCGAGCCCCAGATGAACGGCAGCTGCCCGATGATCGGGGCGAGGACGAGCGCGGGGTTGACCAACGCGGCCGCCGCCCACCAGCCGCGGCGGACCTCGGGGAACGCCCAGAACATCGCCGCCACGAGGCCGAGGAAGCCCAGCACGATCCAGAGCGTCACCACCCAGTCGCCGAGCAGCGGATGGAGCAGGGCGGCGGTGAACCAGGGGAGGAATCCGTACGGGAACGCGAACGCCTTCCCGTGGCCGATCACCGGCATGTGGAAGGGAACGCCGTGGCCGCTCCAGAAGCGGTCGCTCACCCACCAGACGTGGCCGTAGTTGCTGATCGAGTCGTGGGAGACGAACACCTGTTGGCGCAGGATCAGCACCAGCACGACCGCCCAGAGGGCGGCGACGACCGCCGCTACGATCTTGCCGGATTGCGACGTGCGCTCCTGCTCGACGGCGCCCGCCGGCGCCCCCGCCGTCCGAAGCCTGAGGCCGCGTGCGCCGAAAGGCCCTTGCAAATTCCTACTCCTCCCGACGCTCCGCCCGACCCCCAGCCGCTCAGACTGAGGAACGATAGCCGTGCCAGGCAGAGAATCCCTGCCTCCTGAGCCCCCGCGTTCAGACCTGGCCCCAGTCCTGGGGTTACGGGGGCTCGCCACCGCCGCGCTGGCCCTGCCGGCGGTCCCCGCGGTCGCCGCCGATCGGTCGCCGACCAGCCTCATCCTCGCCGCCGTGGCCGTAGCGTTGGGCGCCGGCGCCGCATGGTGGACCTCCCGCCGGATGGGCCCGCCCCGCCTCCTGCTCGCCCTCCTCGGTGGCCTGCTCGTGGTGGTGGCCGGCTGGTTGTTGCCGCAGGCGGACGTCTCGGGGACGGCCGTGCCCCTCGGGCTGGGGCTCGGCGTCGGGGTCGGGCTCGGCGGCGGCGCGCTCGGCATCCTGCGGCGCCGCGAGGCCGCGGTCGGCGCCGCAGCCGGTCTCGCGATCCTCGCCGTGCTGGTCGCCGTCGACGGGGTGCAC
>DASZGY010000131.1:0-3305 GCA_035938395.1 Acidimicrobiia bacterium | reverse complement strand
GTGTAGTTCATGACCGCGCCGGTCGTGCGATCCTCGGGCATCGTCGTGGGCTGGCCGGCCTTCAGGTCGTCGTAGGACCGGAATCCGGGGATGTCGCCGACGGCGAAGCGCTGCTCCTTCGGGAACCCGATCTCGTCGGCGGCGGCCGCGCACTCGTCGGCGAACCGCTCGTGGGCGACGAAGACCTTCGCCTCGGAGTCCTGGACGATGTAGGCGATCTCGGCCCCGACGAGGTGGGTGTTGATCGGGACGAGGTAGAAGCCGGCTTGCAGCGCGGCGAGATAGAGCTCGAACACCTCGACGCTGTTCGGGAGCACCATCGCCACCGCGTCGCCCGTCTCGAGGCCCGCCGCCCGCAGGCCGTGGACAACCTGGTTGCTCGACGCGAGCAGCTCGCCCGCGCGCACCTCGCGCTCGTCGGGGTCGACCAGCGCGAGCTTGTCGGGGTCGTCTTGGGCGATGCTCCAGAAACCGAGCTCGGCCATCAGAGGGCGCTCCTCACTTCTCGGGGTTCGCGCATGGTCATCGCGAGCTTCTTGGCGGCGCGGTAGTCGGGCTTCCCGACCGGGGTGCGCGGGATCTCCTCGGCCGACACCAGCTGGCGGGGCAGCTTGTAGCCGGCGAGCTTGTCGCGGGCGTGATCCTGGAGCTCCTCGAGCGACGGGTCCGCGCCCGGTCGCGGCCGGACGATGGCGGCGACGCGCTCGACGTACCGGTCGTCGGGCACGCCGACCACGACGGCGTCGAACACGTCGGGATGCGACTTGAGTGCCGCCTCGACCTCCTCCGGGTACACCTTCTCGCCGCCGCTGTTGATGCACACCGAGCCCCGGCCGAGCAGCGTGATCGTGCCGTCCGCTTCGACCATGGCGAAGTCGCCGGGGACGACCCACCGCGCGCCGTCGGCCGCGGTCACGAACGTTGCCGCGGTCTTCGCGTCGTCCTTGTAGTAGCCGAGCGGGATGTGCCCGCGGCGGGCCAGGTGGCCGACGGCGCCCGACCCGGGCGCGACCGGCCGCAGGTCGTCGTCGAGCACGGTCATGAACTCGCCCATCGTGAAGCGGGGACCGGCCGCCGGGCCCTGCGTGTCGAACACGCTGCCGGCGGCGCCCGTCTCGGACGCGCCGAAGCTGTCCATCACCATCGCGTTCGGGAGCTGGGCGCGCAGCTGGTCCTTCACCGCGGGGGAGAGGATCGCCCCGCCCGACCCGACGACGATGACGGACGAGGTGTCGTACGTCGCGCCCGGCGCGGCGAGCGCTTCGGCGAGCGGACGCCCCATCGCGTCGCCCACGACCATCACCGAGTTGCAGCGCTCCCGTTCGACGGTGCGCCAGATCCGATCGGGGTCGAAGTGGCGGTCGCAGTTGAGCACGACGGTGCCGCCGCCGTAGAAGTTGATGAACGCCATCCACTGACCGCCGCCGTGCATCATCGGGGCGTTCACCATGGGGACGGCACGGGCATCCTCGGCCGGGATCCGTTCGGCGAGCTCCTCCGGCTTCGTGATCGGCGGCTGCCCGAACCCACCTCCACCGAGGGCGGCGAAGAAGATGTCCTCCGCCCGCCACATGACGCCCTTCGGGACGCCGGTGGTGCCCCCCGTATAGAGGAGGTAGAGGTCGTCGGCGGAGCGGGGGTCGAAGTCACGCGCCGGCGACGCCGCCGCCAGCGCGGCCTCGTACGGGGTCGCGTCCGTGTCGGCGTCGCTCCCGTCCTCGACAACGACGGCGTGGCGGAGGTTCGGAAGGTCGGAGCGGATCGCGGCGAGGATCGGGCTGAACGCGCGCTCGTGCACGACGACCACGGCGTCGGAGTTGTCGAGGATGTAACGCGTCTCGTCGGCCACGTAGCGGTAGTTGACGTTGACCGGGACCGCGCGTGCCTTGTACGCGCCGAGCATCGCCTCGACCCATTCGGCGCGGTCCCAGGAGTAGATCGCGACTTTGTCGCCCGACTCGACACCTTGGTCGAGGAGATGGTGGGCGAAGCGGTTGGCGCGCTCGTCGAGCTGGGCGTAGGTGAGGCGCCGGTCGCCGGCCACGAGCGCCGGCCGGTCGGGCACCGAGTCGGCCACGATCTCGTAGAGGTCGGCGAGGTTGAACTCCATGCGGGAGCAAAGTAGAACACGTTCTGATCGCGGGCGGCAACCGCCTGCGATCATGGGAGGGACATGGCACGGATCAGGGTTCCCGACGGCGATGGACCCGAGATCGCGCGGGTCTGGTCGCTCCGCCCGGAGCTCGGCGGCCCGGTCGCGGAGTTGTCGGCGGCCGTGTACGGCGAGAGCAAGTTGCCGGCCCGCGTGCGCGAGTCGGTGCGCATGCGGATCGCGCAGATCAACCAGTGTCCTATTTGACTGGGCTGGCGGATTCCGCAGTTGGCGGAACAGGGCGTCACCGAGGACATGTACGCGCACGTCGCCGAGCATCGTGACGATCCGGAGTACTCGGACGGGGAGCGGGTCGCGATCGAGTACGCCGAGCGATTCGCGCTCGAGCACCTCGCGATCGACGACGAGTTCTTCGCGCGCTTGCACGAGCACTTCAGCGACGCCGAAATCCTCGACCTCACGATCTGCATCGCGGACTTCCTTGCGTTCGGGCGGCTCACCGAAGTGCTGAGGCTCGACCAGGAGTGCTCGCTCGAGTTCCCTTGAGCTCTGAGGCCCGGCCGCTGCTGTTCTCGCCCCTGCGGATCGGGCCCGTCACCGCGCCCAACCGCATCGTGTGCGGCGCGCACTTCACCCAGTTCGTCGAGCCGGCAACCACGGTCGGGGAACCCGGTTACTACGGCGCCCGATACGGCCGGTATCTCGGCGAACGGGCGGCCGGCGGCGCGGGCGTGATCGTCGCCGGGCAGGCGCAGGTCCACCGGACGACCGCCTACCAGATGCGCAACAACGCGATCGCGTGGGACGAGGCTGCGATCCCGTACTTCGAGCAGGTCACCGCGCCGATTCACGAGCACGGCGCCCTCGGGTTCCTGCAGCTCGCGCACAACGGCGGTGTGAACGACGGCACGTGGTCGAAGCTGCCCGCGTGGGCGCCGTCCGCCGTCGCCAACTACAACGAGCCGCCGAAACCGCTGGAGCGAGACGAGATCCGTGAGCTGATCGAGTACTTCGCACGCTCGGCCGCCAACGCCGCCGCCGGCGGGTTCGACGGAATCGAGGTACACGGCGCCCACGGGTACCTGATCCACGAGTTCTTCTCGCCCAAGAGCAACCACCGCACCGACGAGTACGGCGGCAGCCTCGAGAACCGGATGCGCTTCGGCGTCGAGGTGCTCGAGGCCGTGCGCAG
>DASZGY010000130.1:0-4813 GCA_035938395.1 Acidimicrobiia bacterium | reverse complement strand
AGGACATCCTTCCGGGCGTGTACAAGTTCGGCGGCATGCCCGCGTCGGGTCGGCAGGCGGCTGTTGCCGCTTGCCTCTGGGCCGGGCCGGGTGCCGTTGTGTCCCATCGCGCCGCTGGGGCCCTTTGGGGTCTCGACGGCGTCACCGCATGCGGAATGGAGGTGTCGGTTCCGAAGCATCGGAGGCTTCGCACGACGAAGCTGACGGTGCACCGGACCGACCAGCTGCCCCGCATTGACAGAACACGGCTCGACGGCATCCCGATCACGACGCCGGCCCGCACACTCGTCGATGTCGCCGGAGTGTTCGATGAAGAGGCGCTTGAATCTGCAGTCGAAGATGGGCTCCGCCGGCGGCTCGTCAACGAACGGCTCTTGAGGCGGCGGCTCGACGAGTTGGGCGGAAGCGGCCGCCCGGGTACTGGGATGTTGCGGCGCATTCTCGATCGGCGTTGCGGAGACGCCGCGCTCGAGTCGCGGCTCGAGGTGAAGGTCTGGCGGTTGCTCGTGCGAAGCGGGCTGCCGAAGCCTGTGCGTCAGCATCCGGTGCAGATCGACGGGTACCGCTACCGGCTCGACTTCGCGTGGCCGAGTTTCCATGTCGCCGTCGAAGCCGATGGTTACGCGACACACGGCGGGCGAAGTGCCTTCAACGCCGATCGCCGGCGCACCGCAGTTCTTGGAAGTGGTGGCTGGCGTGTTGTGCCCGTTACCTGGGACGACGCCACCGCACGGCCGGGCGAGTGGCTCGCGGCGCTCGGTCGAACCCTCGCGTTGGCCGCCTAGTCCATCGGGACGTTGCGGACGAGCTTGCCGTCGATGCGGTCGAGGATCTCGTCGAGCGTCTCGCCGGTGATCGTGAGGCCGTGGTTGCGCTGCCCGACCACGGAGTGCCCCGGGTCGGGCGCCTCGCGCACGAGTTGCGCGACCGCGCCCGCCAGCTCGACGGTGCCGCACGGGTAGTTGATCTCCGTCGAGTCGATGCCCTCCATCCACGCGTGCACGTGGAGGATGGCGCCGACCTCGGGGTGCTCGTTGTAGATCATCCAGTGCTCGATGGCGTCGACGGACACGCGGTTGGGCTTCACGTCGGGCGGCACGCTCAGGATCATCGTGTCGCGCTCGGCGTCGAACCCCTTCACGAGCAGGATGTGCTTGCCGACGTCGGTCAGGGCCGACTTGTCGACGCCGCTCGCGCTCATCCAGAACTCGGGGCCGAGCGGGCCGTCGGCGGTGCGCCGGGAGCTGGCGTTCCCGTAGCTCAGACCGCCGATGCCGTACAGCAGCTTGACGTGCCGGAGGTCGCGCTCGGAGAGGATCTCCTCGATCGGGAACGCCGCCGGGAGAAGGTCGAGGGCGTCGAGGTGCTCACCCGCCCGCCGGATCTGGCCCGTGTGCCCGTCGCCATTCCATAGCTCCTCGGGCAAGTCGGCGCGGAACTCGTTGGCGATGACCAGCCGCGACGACGCCAACGGCTCCATGCGCTCGAAGACGCCGGCGAAGAACTCTTCGTCGTCGCCCGTGTGCCGGACGACGTACCGACCCTGCTCGAGGGTCACGAAGTGCGCGGCCGGCGCGCCGTCGTCGCTCACCATCACAGCCAGGTTGGCCAGCGCCCGCACCAGCAGGGGATACCCGGTCCGCAGCACGTCGTCGGGCGGCGTGCCGACGTCGGCGAGGGCGACGACGAACGTCGGCGCCGACTTGCGCCGGTACGGCCGCGGCCGCTCGGGGTCGATCCGATTCAGCACCACTTGGACCTCGGGGCCCGGCTCGGGGTGCTCGTGGTAGCCGCGCTCCATCATCAACCGGCGCAGGCCGTCGCTGAACCAGCGCACACGCGGGGTGCTGCCGTCGCCGTAGAGCGCGAACGACCGCGGGTCAACGGTGGCCTGGGCCAGTCCGATCCCGGCGGTCTCGGCGGTGCGGCTCATCACCAAACGCCCCCTTTGGTGTGGAGAAGAGGCCAGCGTAGGGCGGGCGACCAGATTGATGCAGTCCTGGCAAATCGTCCGCCGCCACCCGGCGCATCTGCTGCAATCGACTCGTGGCGAGCGCGGAAGGTTACGACGCCGCGACGTACGGCGATCGCATGGCCGACTTCTACGACGAGCTGCCGACACACCCCGCCGACGCCGAAGTCGCCGCCCGCTGCCTCGCCGATCTGGCCGTCGGCGGGCCGGCGCTCGAGCTCGGCATCGGCACCGGCCGGCTCGCTCTGCCGCTCGCGGACCACGGCGTCGCGGTCAGCGGGATCGACGCGAGTGCGGCGATGGTGGCGAAGCTGCGGGCGAAGCCGGGTGGCGCCGAGATCCCGGTCGCGGTCGGCGACTTCGCCGACCTCGGCGTCGACGGCCGCTTCTCGCTGATCTTCGTCGCCTACAACACCTTCTTCTCGCTCCTCGACGCCGACACGCAACGCGGCTGCTTCGAGCGCGTCGCCGAGCGCCTCCTTCCCGGCGGTCGGTTCGTGATCGAGGCGTTCGTGCCCGATCCGACACGTTTCGAGCGCGGCCAGCACCTCGAGGTGCGGCACGTCGGCATCGACAGCGCAGTCGTGTCCGTCAGCCGTCACGACGCGCCCACCCAGCGCGTGGATTCACTCCTCGTGCGCCTCGCCGAGGGTGGCGTCCGGACTTGGCCCGTGCACATCCGGTACTCGTACCCGGGCGAGCTCGATCAGATGGCCGACCACGCGGGACTGCGCCTCGAGGAGCGTTGGGGCGGCTGGGAGCGGGAGCCGTTCACGGACGACAGCGTCAAGCACGTCTCCGTGTACGCGGTCGCCCGGTCGCGCTAGCCGGCGGCCATCTGGTCCATGAACTGCTTCATGTCGAAGTAGTCGCGCCACGCGGCGATCTTGCCGTCCTTCACCTCGAAGGCCCCCATCACCGGCAGCTCGACCTTGCCGTTCGGCAGCTCGAACACGTCGACGCGCTCGGTCAGCACGACGTCGCCGTCGGCCACGATGTTGCTCACCCGGAAGTCGATCTGCTTCGCACCGCCGGCGAACCCGGCGATGAACGTCTTGATGGCGTCGCGACCGGTGAGTGGGTCCATCGGGATGTTGTGGTAGACGGCGTCGTCGGTGAAGAACTCGGCGATCTCGTCGGGGTTGACGTTCGACCACACGGCGCAGAACCGGCGGACGATCTCGATCGGGGTCTCGCTGTCGTTGGCCACAGGCTCTCCTCCGGGTCAGGCTCGGTCGATCGCGACGACGGAAACAGGCGGAAGGTTCTCGGCGAGCACGCGCCATGTGAGCCCCGCGTCCTCGGAGTCGTAGACGACACCATCGGCGCCACCGAACGCAACGCGTGAGCCGTCGGTGTCGAGACACCCGGTGTCGATGTTGTGTGGCTGCCACTCGGGCAAGCCGTCGGTGCAGCGTTCGAACGGGGCGTCCCCGTCGATCGCGCGCCGGTACAGCGCAGCCTCATGGGCGAACGGCCCGGTCGACGCGCTCACGAACATCACGTCGCCCGCCGTCGCCACCGCCCGGCAGTACGACGCGTGCAAGCCATCGGTGTGCACCGTCCAGGTCGCGCCGGCGTCGTCGCTCCGGCAGAGCCCGACCGCAGCCGCCGCGAGGACGAGCTCGGGCCGCTCCGGGTGGGCGCGCACCTGGTGGACGTCGGCGTCGACGTCGATGGTCGGGTGCCACGTAGCGCCGCCGTCGGTCGACCGGGGGATCCCGCCCACGTGCACGTTGGCGAGGAGGACGCCGCCGGCGGTCGCGGTCAGCGACCGCACGTAGGGCTGGCGGCTCCCGACCGCGTGCCAGTCGTCGCGCCCGGCGACGGTCTCGAAGCCCGGGATGGGGTCGAACCGCTTCTGCTTGAAGACGCGCGTCAGCGACGAGCCCCAGCCGACGATCGCCTCGTCGGATCGGGACAGCAACGCACCATGGACGCCGAGCGAGGGCTCCGGGGATCGCACCGTGAGCGTCTGTCGCCAGCCGCCGTTGGCGCGGTACACGACGGTCTCGCCGTCGAAGATCGCCCAGTCTTCGCTCAGCGCGGTGATCTCGTGGCCGGCGACCTGGCGTTCGGACGCGCCGTCGAGCACGAACAGCCCGTCGGCGGTCCCGACCTGCACGCTCATGCGCCCACCTTGAAGCCCTCGAGCACCGCCGCCCAGCGCGCCGGGTCGGCGCGATAGGGCGCGTTGAAGCTGATCCGGTCGACGAGTTCCCCGTAGCGGTCGAGCACTCGCGGCGCGATCTCCTCCGGCGTACCCCGCACCGTGAAGGTGTCGACGAGGTCGTCGCCGATCAGGCCGCCCATCTCCTCCCAGCGACCTTCCTTGGAGAGGCGGTTGAGCTCGGGCTGCAGCTCGCCCCAGTCGTGCACGTCGAGGACGCGCCGGTACGCCGGCGTCGAACCGTAGAACGCGAGCTGGCGGCGGACGCCACCTTCGGCGGCGGCGATCTCCTCGTCGGAGTCGCCGGTCAGGATCATGAGCGGGAACGCAATCTCGAACCCCTCGCGCGTCCGGCCCCCGCGGTCGAATCCGCGCTCGAGCGCAGGCAGCGTGACCTCGCGCAGGAACCGCTCGGTGCTGAAGGGATGGACGAGGAACCCGTCCGCGACCTCGCCGGCGACCT
This sequence comes from Acidimicrobiia bacterium, assembly GCA_035938395.1. GTDB lineage: Bacteria > Actinomycetota > Acidimicrobiia > IMCC26256 > JACDBD01 > JALZAA01. The sequence goes on along the minus strand of DASZGY010000130.1, from coordinate 208 downwards.
CGGTCATCGCCGGGCCGACGCCGGCGAGCCACAAACTCGGCGGCCCGTACGGGTTCGGGCCGGGGTTGAAGAAGGGTGTCATCAACGTGTGGCGGTAGAACTCCCCCTCGAACCTCAGGGGCGCGCCCTCGTGCCAGGACGCCCAGATGGCGCGGATCGCAAGCGCGAGCTCGCGCATGCGGGGGGCGGGCTTGGACCACGGCATGGA
>DASZGY010000129.1:0-4607 GCA_035938395.1 Acidimicrobiia bacterium | reverse complement strand
GGGCGAGGTGCACGTCATGGGCGAGCTCAAGGTCGGCGGAGTCGTGAAGACGACCGAAGAGCTGCACGACGAGAACGTCCAGCGCCAGCACGAGGTCGAGCGCGCCCTCGAGCGTGGCGGTCTCGACCGGTAGGGGGCCCGGCTCAGGCCTTCGGGCAGCTCTTGGGTGTGACCTGCCCGGGCGCCGTCGGGTCGCTGGCGGGAGTCCACGTCCCGGTCTCCGTCCACCGCGGGCTCTTGCCCTGCTGGCAGACGGACCAGAAGGCGTACGGGGTCGACACCCGGTCGCCCGCGGGATCGAGGCGGACCGTGCCGGTGGTGCCCTTCGCGCCTTCGGCGGTCCTCGCGAACGCTGCTCGCAGCGCGGCCGCGTCGGCGTCGGGAGGCGTGTCGGAGAGCGTACGCGCCGCGACGTTGAACGCGTCGTACGCCGCGAGCGTGAAGGCGTCGGCGGGGTTCTTGGCCCGCTTCGAGATCTCGGTCACGAGCTTCGCGTCGCGCTTGGCGAGCGCGGCGGGCACAGCCACGAGCGGGCTCGGGTAGCCCTTGACCTTCACGCTGGTGGCGAACGTCGCCGGCCCGCTGGCGAGGAGCGCCTTGGATTGCGCGGAACCGTCGCCGCCGTACCAGGGCACTCCGTCGAGACCGGTGACCGTGCGGGCCGCGGTGAAGACGTCCGCGACCTCCTCGAACCCGGCCAGGTAGACCGCCACCTTGTCGGGCCCGGCGCTTCCGACCGCGGCTTGGACTTGCGTGCTGAGGTCTGCAAGCGCGGCGCTGAAGTCGGTCGTGCCGGGCTCGTACCGAACGCCGTCGGTCACGGTGGCGCCGGACGCGGTGGCGGCGGCGCGCACGGAGTCGGCGAGGCCGTTGTTGCCGCGGTCGTTGCGCCACATCGGGACGATGGTGGTCGCACCGTTCTTCAGCATGAGATCGACGCTCGCGCGCCCTTCGACCCGGTCGGTGGGAACGAAGCGGTAGACGTTGTCGTCGGGGAGGCCGAGTGACGACGCGGTACTGCCCTGCGACACGAGGAGCACCCCGCGGGCGTCGGCCTGATCGCTGATGGCCGCGACCTCCGAGCTGGACTGGGGGCCGATCGCGATTCGCACGCCCTTGTCGGCCAGCCGTGTCAGCGCGGCCTGGGCCTGCTCGGCTTCGAGGTTCGTGTTCTCGACGTCGAGCACGACCTTGACCTGCTTACCTTGGCGAGACGAGTTCCAGCGCTGCGCCGCGATCTCCAGCGCGGCTTTGCTGGTGGTCCCGAGAGTTGCCCCGTCGCCGGTCAGCGAGAGCAGCGCGCCGATGTGGACTTCCCGGGCGCCTTGCGCCGCGCCGGCGGATGGTGCCGCGACGCTGATCGACCCGACGACGAGCAGCATCGCGACCGTGGCCTGTCGCCATCGATGCGTCGATCTCGAGACTCTCAACACTCGGATACCTGCCCCGGTCGCTGCGAAAGCAGGAATCTACACGCCGTCGCGCGCGACGCCGGTTCTGCGCAGCACCGATTCGGCGTAGGCGTGTGTGCGGAAGCGGAGGATCGGGTCGTCCGAGAGCTCGATGCCGTCGGTCACGCGGGTCGGATCGAACACGAGCACGTCGTCGCCTTGCTCGCGGTCGTGTGCGAGCCCGGTGACCTCCAGCCGGCCGATCGTGACTCGCGGCCGCTCCTCGGGCCACGGGATGCTCGGATCGTCGACGGCGTCGCCGTCCTCGGCGATCTGTACCGACAGCGCAAACGCCGCCGGGGCATCCGCGAGTCGCGTCGCGAGGTCGTCCTGGAGGTAGTCGGGACCGCGGGCCTCGGCATCCTCCACGCTGAGACTCCCCTCGCCGGCTTCGGGCTCCCACCGGTAGCGGACGTACCGGGTCCCGCCGGTGTCGTCGACGAAGCGGTAGGCGTGCAGTGAGTTGTACGCGCAACGCAGGTAGCTCTCGGGCGGCGTCGCGCTCAGCGCCGCGGCGCCGGCGGTCAGGGCTTCGGGATGCTGCTCGAGGAACGCGCCGATCGCGGCCGGGTCGGGCTCGCCCGTCGCGGCGTCAGGGGTGCGGGCGCGGCAGAAGTCGAAGAACCCGTCGAGCGCGCCCACGAAGAACGCCGGCAACGTGATCCCGATGACGTCGGTCGTCGTGCCGTCGTCGAGGTAGAACTTCGTCGCCATGCCGCGTGCCTCGCGGGGCTCGAAGTCGGGATCGTCCGGGTTCCCGCTCCCGTTCGAGAACCGGACGTGTGCACGCACCGGCCCGTCCCGGAAGTGCGCGGCGCGGGTCAAGCGCGCCGCGTCGGCGGTCGGAGTGAACGTCGCCGCGCACAACGTGCCTTTGGCGTGGGCGGCGCGGGAGCCCGGATGGTGGCCGCTGATCCCCTCGATGGCGTCGACCGCCTGCCGTGCGAGCTCGTCGGTGGCCATCGTCGTCTCCTCCTGCTCACGGTCCCCCACTTAGGATGACGCCAGCATGGACTTTACGTATCCGCAGGAAGCCGAGGCGTTCCGCAAGGAGTTCCGGGCCTGGCTGGACGGGCACCTCACGGACGATCTCCGCCAGCTGGCGCGGCATCCGGTCGGGGACGACCCGGAGCGCATCGAGCGGCTGAAGGAATGGAACCGCACGCTCGCCGACGCCCGATACGCGGCCATCGCCTGGCCTCCGGAATACGGTGGGCGGGGCGCGTCGCTCATGGAGCAGGTCGTCTACGCCGAGGAGATGCACCGCGCCGGGGCGCCGGGGACGGTGAACATCATCGGCTTGTCGAACATCGCGCCGGCGATCATGGAGCACGGCACCGAGGAGCAGAAGCGGGACCTGCTCCCGCGCATGCTGCGCGCCGACGACATCTGGTGCCAGGGCTTCTCGGAGCCCGACGCCGGGTCCGACCTGGCGTCGCTGTCGACGTCGGCCGTGGTCGACGACGACGCGTTCGTGGTGAACGGGCAGAAAACCTGGAACACGCTCGGCGCGTTCGCCAACCGGTGCGAGCTGCTCGTGCGGACGGACCGCGACGCGCCGAAGCATCGGGGGATCTCGTGCCTGCTCGTCGACATGGAGCTCGCCGGCATCGAGGCACGTCCGCTCGTCACGATCACCGGTGAACGGGAGTTCGCCGAGATCTTCTTCACGGACGTGCGCGTCCCGCGGGATGCGCTGCTCGGGCCGGTGAACGAGGGTTGGCGCGTGGCGATGACGACGCTCTCGCACGAGCGGGGCACCGTCGCGAACTTGCACCTCGGCCTGCGCAAGAAGATCGCCGACCTGCTGGAGACGGCGAAAGGGACCTCAGCCGCGCACGACGCGGTCGTGCGGCAGAGGCTGGCGCGCGTCTACCTCGAGGGCGAGCTGCTGAAGCTGGTGTCCCAGCGGGCGATCTCGGGCGCGTTGCACGGCCGCGAGATGGGCCCGGAGTCGAGCATCGCCAAGCTCGTCTGGAGCGAAGCCGAGCAGCACCTCGGCGAGGTTGCCGGCGACGTGCTCGGCCCCGACGCCAACACCGGCCGCTGGGGCCGCGATCGGCTCGCCATGCGCTCGTACACGATCGCAGGCGGAACCACCCAGGTGAACAAGAACATCATCGCCCAGCGCATCCTGGGACTGCCGCGCGAGTAAGGCTCAAGCGCCGTTCGGTGGGATGTTCGCGTTCTGCCGGAAGAAGTTGGTCGGGTCGTACTTCGCCTTCAAGCCGACCAGACGGGTCCACTGCGTCGGGCTGTAGGCGCCCGTGCGAACGCGATCGGGGCTGTCGTCATTGGTGAAGTTCACGTAGACGCCCTTGCTGTACGGCTCGAGCGCGGTGAAGAAGCCTCTGACCCACTCGATGTGCCGGTCGGGCTCGCGATCGTCCGGCAACCACGCGGCGACGATGTTGATGTCGTGGGCGGCGTCGCGATTGGGGAACGCGGTCGCGTCCTCGGGCACGCGAGCGACGGCGCCGCCCTGCGTGAAGATCGGAATCGTGCTCAGCGGCGACGTGATGCCGGCGGCGTGCTCCGCCGCGACGTCGATCGTCGCATCGGTCAGCGGGCCGAGCTTGTGCGACTTCCAGTAGTAGTGCCGGCCGTGCGGGAGTGCGGGGTCGAACATCTTCTGATGCGTCACGTACGGCTTCGGGACGAGCGTGTCGACGTCCGGGGTCCCGAGCTCCTGCCGGATCGGACGGAGCGCCTCCTCGCCGTCCTCGGCGGCGCCCGCGTAGGTGCAGACGAGCGCGACGATCGGCTTGCCCTGCAGCTCCTCGGGGATGACCGGCAAGGCCGGCGCCAGGCGCAGGTTCGCCATGATGCCGACCTCGTCGGGGGCGTCGGCGGCGAAGTCGCGCAGGAACCGCAGCACCCGGGGCGCGTCGTCCATCGGCCACGCGAGCAACCCCGACAGGACCGCCGGCCCGAGGGCATGCAGCTGGAACTGGAAAGAGGTGACGATCCCGAAGTTGCCCCCGCCGCCGCGCAGGCCCCAGAAGAGGTCTGGGTTCTCGTCGTCGCTCGCGACGACGAAGTTGCCGTCTGCCGTGACGACGTCGCAGGAGCGCAGGTTGTCGATCGTGAGACCGAACTTCCGCATCAGGTGGCCGATGCCGCCACCGAGCGTCAGGCCCGCGACGCCGGTGTGAC
>DASZGY010000128.1:0-40753 GCA_035938395.1 Acidimicrobiia bacterium | reverse complement strand
GGTGTCCTCGCGGCCGAGAACGTCGAGGAGATCCTGCCGCTCCCGGAGGACTTCACCGGCCGCGGGCAGCTGTTCATGCTCCGCGTCCGCGGGGACTCGATGATCGAGGCCGGCATCTTCGACGGCGACTACATCGTCGTCAGCCAGCAGGCGACCGCCGAGCCCGGCGAGACCGTCGTCGCCGGCATCCCCGGCGAGGAGGCGACGGTCAAGACCTTCTCCCGGCGCCGCGGCAAGGTCGTCCTGAAGCCCGCCAACGAGGCGATGGACGAGCTCGTCTACGACCCCGACGACGTCCTCATCTACGGGAAAGTGGTGACCGTTCTCCGCACGGTCTGACCAGGCCGCTCACGCGGTGAGGCCGAGGAACCGGGCGAACGCGGCGTAGCACTGCTCGACCGACGCCCGGGTGACCAGCTCGTCGGCGGTGTGCGCCACGTCGGGGTCACCGGGCCCGAAGTTCACGGCCGGGATGTCGCGGGAGGCGAAGCGGGCGACGTCCGTCCAGCCCAGCTTCGGCTCGACGTCGAGGCCGAGGACCTCTACGAACTCCGCCGTGAGCGGATGACCCAGATTCGGCGGTGCCGCCGGTGAGGCGTTGATCACCTCGACCCGGTCCGCCCCCTCGAGCAGCTTCTCGACCTGCGCCCGCGCCTCGTCCACGGAGTACTTCGGCGCGAAGCGGCGGTTGACGACGATCGTGCACTCGTCGGGCACGACGTTGTTGGCGACGCCCCCTTCGATGCGCACGACCTGCAACGACTCGCGGTACGGCAAGTCGTCGACCAGCACCGTGTCGGGCTCGTGCGCGGCCAGACGCTCCAGGACGTCGGCGGCGGCGTAGATGGCGTTGCGACCCTTCCAGGGGCGCGCCGAATGGGCGCGCTCGCCCTCGAAGTTCGCCCGGAGGTGCAGCGTCCCCTGGCAGCCCGCCTCGATGTGGTCTCCCGTGGGCTCGAGCAGCACCGCGAAGTCACCGGCCAGCAGGTCCGGCCGCTCGGCGAACACGTGGCGGAGGCCGTTGAACTCGTCGGCGATCTCCTCCCCCTCGTAGAGCGCCAGCGTGCAGTCGAAGCGCGGCTCCCGGCCGTCGCTGATCTCCTCGGCCAGGCGGAGGAGCACGGCGAGCCCGCCCTTCATGTCCGCAGACCCCAGCCCGTGCAGCACGTCCCCGTCGAGCCGCGGCACCTCGTTGCCGTTGGCGGGCACGGTGTCGAGGTGACCCCCGAGCACGATCCGGCGCTCGCGGCCCAGCTCCGTGCGCGCGATCACCGTGTTGCCGACCCGGGTGAGCCCCAGCCGTGACGCTCGCTCGGCGAGGCGCCGCTCGATGTGGTCGGCGAGCTCGCCTTCCTGCCGGCTGACCGACGGCACCGCGACCAGCGATGCCGTCAGCAGCAGGAGGTCGTCCGCCGGCGCGTCGATGAGATCAGGAAGCGATGCCGTGCTCACGCAGGATCTCGTTCAGCTTCGCCTTGTCGGCGCGCTCCCCCGGTTCGAGGCGACGCAGGATCAAGGCGCACGGGAGCCCGAACTCGCCGCCCGGGAACTCGCGCTTCCGGGTCGCCTGCACGACGATGCACCACGGGGGCACGACGCCCCGAGCGACCTCGTCGCCGGTCTGCGCGTCGATCACCGGAATCGCGGGGTTCAGGATGACACCCTCACCGAGCACGCTGCCCTGACCGACACGCGCGCCCTGCGTGATCATGGACCGGCTGCCGATCATCGCGTCGTCCTCGACGATGACCGGCGCCGCCTGGGGCGGTTCGAGGACGCCACCGATGCCGACGCCGCCGGACAGGTGCACGCGCTCGCCGATCTGCCCGCAGGAGCCGACCGTCGCCCACGTGTCGACCATCGTGTCGGCGCCGACGCGCGCGCCGATGTTCACGTACGACGGCATCAGGATCACGCCCGGGCCGAGGTACGAGCCCCAGCGCGCCGATCCACCGGGGACCACCCGCACTCGCGCCGACGCGTAGTCGTGCTTCAGCGGGAGCTTGTCGTGGTACTCGAACGGCCCGGCCTCGATCACCGAGAGGCCCTCGAGCCGGAACAGCAGCAGGATCGCCTGCTTCAGCCATTCGTGCACGACGACCTCGCCGTCGACCACCTCCGCGACGCGGGCTTCGCCCCGGTCGAGGAGCTCGATCGCCTCGTGCACGACGGCGCGAGCCTCGGCGGGCGGCATCACGGCCTCGAGGTCGTCGCGTCCGTTCCAGAGGCGCGTGATCTGCTCGCGGAGGTCGCTCACACCCGCTCCTTTGCCGCCAGGCGTTCGAACGCGAGCGCGAGGCGGTCGTCGGTCTGCGTGAGCGAGAGGCGCACGTGCGCCGAGCCGTCAGGGCCGTAGAGGTCGCCCGGCGCCACCAGCAGCCCCTGCTCGGCGAGGCGGCGCGTGATCGACCACCCGTCTTCTCGGCCGTCGGTGGAGCGGAGCCACAGGTAGAACGTCGACGGGCCGCCGTCGTGGACGAGACCCCAGTCGAGGAGGACTTTCTGCGCCCGCGCGCGCCGTTCCGCATAGCGGCTGCGCTGCTCGTCGACGTGGACGTCGTCGGCGAGCGCGGCCGCCGCGGCCGCCTGCACCGGCGCCGGCGTCATGAGCCCGGCGTGCTTGCGCATCTCCCCCAGGTAGCTGACGAGGGCGGCGTCGCCGGCAACGAACCCGGCCCGGAGGCCGGCCATGTTCGACCGTTTCGACAGCGAATGGACGGCGAGCACCCGGTCGTGGCCCGCCGCCAGCGCGGTCGCCGGCGCGGCGGGCGCCCCGGACTCGCGGTAGGTGAACTCGGCGTAGCACTCGTCGCTGGCGACGATGGCACCGCATTCCCGCGCCCAGTCGACCACGGCCCGGAGATGCCCGGCGCCACCGGACGCGCCGGTGGGATTGCCGGGCTCGTTCACCCAGACGACGAGGGCGCGGGCGGCGTCGTCCTCGCTGATGCGGGAAAGGTCGAGGAGCCAGCGTTCGTCGAGCGGTACGGGTACCGCGCGCAGGCCGGCCAGGCGGGCGCCCATCTCGTACGTCGGGTAGGCGACACCCGGGTAGAGGACCGTGTCGCGCGAGGGATCACGCAGCGAGAGCAGCCGGGGCAACGACGCAACGAGCTCCTTGGTGCCGATGCAGGCGAGGACGGCGTCGGACGACACCGCGACACCGAACCGCCGGCGGATCCACGCCGCCGCCGCCTCCCGGTACGCGGGCGCGCCGATCGCGGGCGGATACCCGGTAGCGGCGGCCGCGGCGTCGGAGAGGGCGCGCTGCGCGACCTCGGGCATGGGATCGACCGGCGTGCCGACCGAGCAGTCGACGAGGCCGCCGGGCACGGCTTCGGCCACGGCGCGCAGCTCGCGCAAGCGGTCGTGCGGGTACGGCGGGGGGACGAACCCGGTCGCGGCCATGAATCGCAGGCTACCCGGGCCCGTTCGGCGATCCGGCGGTTGCGCCGCCGCCTCCGCCGTTCTGCACCACGAACTCGCGGAAGCGGCTGACACCCGACTCGGGGATTCGGGCACGGACGCGGGTCTCGTGGTCACCGTGCACCTCGACGAGCACGTCACCTTCGCGATGGAGCGCGGCGATGACGTCGCCCCGTTCGTACGGCACGGCCAGCTCGACGACCGGGTCGAGCGCCCGCAACCGGGCGGCGAGGACCTCGTCGAGCTTTTCGACGCCCTCACCTGTCGTCGCCGAGACCGCAATCGCGTCCGGGTGCGCCGACACCAAGTCGTCGACGACACCCGGATCGGCGAGGTCGACCTTGTTCACGACGAGCAGCTCGGGTTGGTGGCTCGCGCCGATCTCACGCAGCACCGAGCGAACGGCCTCGATCTGCTGCTCGGCGTCGGGCGCGCCGGCGTCGACGACGTGGACGAGCATGTCGACCTGGGCGACCTCCTCGAGCGTCGACCGGAAGGCTTCGACCAGCTGGTGCGGCAGACGCCGCACGAACCCGACGGTGTCGCTGAGCAGCGCGACCTCGCCGCCCGGGAGCTGCAGGCGACGGGTCGTGGGATCGAGCGTCGAGAACAAGCGGTCCTCGACGAGGGCGTCGGCGTGCGTCAACCGGTTCAGCAGCGTCGACTTGCCGGCGTTCGTGTAGCCGACGAGCGAGATCGTCGGGAGCTCGCGGCGCCGGCGGGCCTTGCGCTGGGTGGCCCGGGTCTGGGCGAGACGCTTCAGCTCGCCCTCGAGCCTGTTCATGCGTCGCTGGATGCGCCGCCGGTCGACCTCGAGCTGCGTCTCGCCCGGGCCGCGGGTGCCGATGCCGCCCGCCTGCTGGCTCAGCTCGATGCCGCGGCCACGGAGGCGCGGGAGCCGGTAGCGCAGCTGCGCCAGCTCCACCTGCACCATGCCCTCCTGGCTCCGGGCGTGCTGGGCGAAGATGTCGAGGATCAGCGCGACGCGGTCGACGACGTCGCGCCCGAGCTTCTTCTCGAGGTTGCGCTGCTGCGCGGGTGTCAGCTCGTCGTCGAAGACCACCACGTCGACGTCGAGCGCATCGGCCAGGCCGCGCAGCTCGTCGGCCTTCCCGGCGCCGATGTAGGTGGCGGGATCAGGGGACGAACGACGTTGGAGCACCGACTCGACCGGGGCGGCACCGGCGGTGTCGGTGAGGAGCCCGAGCTCCGACAGGCTCGCCTCCGCCTCGTCCAGCGAGTGCGTGCCCGTTCCGGTGCCGACGAGGAGCGCACGCTGCTCGACGACACCGAAGTCGACCTCGGTGGCGGTGAGACGGCGGCGCTGGCGTCCTTCGCGATTGCTCACGCCACGCTCACTTGGGTGTCGAAGACGTGCCTCACCGGACCGTGCAGCCGGATCGTCTCGGCCAGGTCGACCTTGTGCGTGCCGCCCCGCACATGCACGGTGACATGCTCGCCGACGAGCCCACGGCGGTGAGCGACGGCGGCCGACGCACACACGCCGGTACCGCACGAGAGCGTCTCCCCGACGCCACGCTCCCACACGCGCATCGCGAGCTCGTCCGGCCCGGTGACGGCGATGAACTCGACGTTCGTGCGGTGCGGGAAGCGGGCGTCGGTCTCGAGATGGGGACCGTGTTGAACGACCCGTGTCGTCTCGGGATCGTCGACGAGCAGCACGAAATGCGGGTTGCCCATGCCGGCGGCGTCGCCGTGGTACGTCACACCGTGGAACGTGACCTCGAGGTCGAGCGCGCTCGGCGCGTCGAGCGGGATCTCGGCCGGCTCGAAGGTGACGGGCCCCATATCGACGGTGGCGCCGACGAGCTCGCCCGTCGCCGGGTCTACGTCGAGCTCGACGTCGCGTCGCCCGCCGCCGGTGTCGACGACGAGCCGCTTCCCGTCGCCGATCCGCTCACGGACCGCGACCCAGGCAAGGCACCCGATCCCGTTCCCGCTCATCTCGGCCCGGCTGCCGTCGGCGTTGCGCAGCTCCATGGTGCAGTCGGCACCGTGCCGGCCGGGGAGCAGGGTCACGAGCCCGTCGGCGCCGATCCCGCGATGACGGTCGCACAGCTGCGCCACGACGGCGGCGTCCGGGCCGCGGTCGGCCGCGCTCACCGTCACCAGGAAGTCGTTGCCCGCTCCGTGCAGCTTGGAGACCCGAAGGCTGCGGGGACTCATGAGCTCCAGGTTGCCAGCACGGCCGGCAGGACGGCGCAGGGATTGTCGGTGGCGCCGAGCCACGTGATCCGAGGGTCGCGCCGGAACCACATCCGCTGGCGCCGGGCAAAGGACCGGGTCCGCCTGACGGCGGTGTCGATGGCGTCGTCGAGCGAGCCGTCGTCGGTGATCGCGCCGATGATCTCCTTGTAGCCGATCGCCTGGCTCGCGGTGCGCGACAGCGGTGAGCCGTCGAGCAGCCCGAGCACCTCGTCGACGAGACCGGCGTCTCGCATGGCCGCAAACCGTGTCGCGATGCGAGCGTTCAGCACGTCGCGTGGAACCCAGACGCCGACCATCTGCACCGGGAACGCCGTCGGGCCGAACTGGTCGATCCCGGGCCCGAACGAGGAGAACCGCTTCCCCGTCAGCCGGATCACCTCGAGCGCCCGGACGATGCGGCGGGCGTTGTGCGGGTCGACCTTCTCGGCGGCGTCGGGGTCGCGCCGCCGGAGCTCGTCGTACGCGGCCGCCACACCGCCCGGCTCCGCCGTCCACGCGTCGAGCTCGGCCCGCAGGTCGGGGTCCTCGCCCGGGAAGCGCAGGTCGTCGACCACGGCCTGCAAGTACAGGCCGGTCCCGCCCACGAGGAGAGCACGCCTGCCCCGCGCCTCGATGCCGGCGACGGCGGCGCGCGCCGCGGCTTGGTGACGCATGGCCGACCACTCCTCGGAGGGATCGGCGACGTCGACGAGGTGATGCGGCACGACGGCGCGTTCGGCGACTGTCGGCTTGGCCGTCCCGATATCGAGCCCGCGGTACACCTGCATCGAGTCGAGCGACACGATCTCGACATCGCCGAGCGAGTGCGCGGCGCCCAGGGCGAGCGCCGACTTCCCCGATGCGGTGGGCCCGACAAGAGCGAGGTGCGTGACCGTGGCTACACCGCTGCGACAGGGATCCGGATCCGGGCTCGCCGCGCCGGCGCGACCATCCGCACGACGTCGCCGCGCAGCCAATGCGGCGCGGCGTCGGTGATGCGCACGTCGACGAGCGCGCCCGGCTCACCCGCCCCGTCCAATGCGGCGAAGTGCACCAGCTTGTTCTGGCGTGTGCGGCCCGCCGGCACCGACGGATCCTTCTTCGAGGGCCCGTCGACCAGCACCTCCTCGACCCGGCCGACGCGCGCCCGGTGACGTCGGAGGGCGTGGCGCTCCACGACCTCGACCAGCTGGCGCATCCGCTCCTGGGCGACTTCGTGTGGGACGAGGGCATCGGACATCTCGGCGGCGGGCGTTCCCGGCCGGGGTGAGAACACGAACGTGTACGCGGCGTCGTACCCCGCCTCGTCGACGACCTCGAGCGTCCGGCGGAAGTCGTCGTCGGTCTCGCCGGGGAAACCCACGATGAGGTCGGTGGTCACGGCGAGGTCGGGGAGCGCGTCGCGGGCTGAGGCGAGCTTCCGGAGGTAGCGCTCGGCGGTGTACCCGCGGTGCATGCGGGCGAGCGTGCGGTCGCTGCCCGCTTGGAGCGGGAGGTGCAGGTGCTCGCACACGGCGTCGCACTCCGCCATCGCCGCGATGGTCTCGGGGCGGAGGTCCTTCGGATGCGGCGACGTGTACCGGATGCGTCGGATGCCGTCCACGGCGTCGACCGCCCGCAGCAGGTCGGCGAAGCGCGGTGCGTACTGACCGGCGCCGAGGTCGCGCCCGTACGAGTTCACGTTCTGTCCGAGCAGGGTGATCTCGGTGACGCCGTCGGCTGCCAGCTCCTCGATCTCGCGCACGACATCGCCCAGGCGCCGGCTGACCTCGCGGCCCCGCACGATCGGGACGATGCAGAACGTGCACGAGTTGTCGCAGCCGATCTGGATCGTGACCCACGCCGAGTGGGCGACGTCCCGGCGGGCGGGTAGCGCCGACGGGTAGGCCTCGTGCTCCTCGAGGATCTCGACGATCGGCCCTTCGAGCCGCGCCCGCTCGAGCAAGGCCGGCGCGTGCGCGAGGTTGTGGGTCCCGAAGACGACGTCGACGTGCCCGGCCCGTTCGACGATGAGCTCACGGTCCTTCTGGGCGAGGCAGCCCGCCACGGCGATCTGCACCTCGGGCCGCCGCTCCTTCAGCGCCTTCACCCGGCCCAGATGCCCGTACAGCTTGTTGTCGGCGTTCTCGCGCACGCAGCACGTGTTGAACACGACCACGTCGGCCTGCTCGATGTCGTCGGTGTGCCGCATGCCGTCGGCGGCCAACAGCCCGGCGATCCGCTCGGAGTCGTGCTCGTTCATCTGGCACCCGAACGTGCGGATGTAGAAACGGCGGGGGTCCGGCATCCCGATCAGTCTACGGACGGCGGAGTTCGTGGATCAGCGGCGGAGGCAGCGGTTGACGACGTCCTCGACCGCCTGCCGCTTGGGTGTGCCGAGGTCGTCCGTGTAATGCACGACGACGTCGTTCTCCTGCACCGTCGACGGCCCGGCCAGGGACGATCCGATCGTCTCCTTGGCCCGGGTCGCGTCGGAGCGGCTCGGGAAGAAGTCGACGATCGCGGAGAAGAACAGGAGCGGGGGCTCCTCGACGTCGACCTCGGCGAACGTGAACCCCGCTTCGTGCAGGAAGTCGGTCCGTTCGTTCGGCGGCTCGGGTCGGACCACCCTGTAGTCGGACGTCCGCGCGCACGCGGCGAACTGCGCCGCCCTCGCCGTGACACCGCCCGACCGGGGCCTGGACTTCGACGAGCTGCCGTCGCCACCGCCACACCCGGACGCCACGCTCAGCACCGCAACGACCACGACCACCCGCGCACGCCCCGGCACCACGACCTCCGATCGACGACGACCCGAGAGAGCTTGCCCGGAGCGGCCTGCTTGGCATACAGAGCACCCCGTGCCCGTCGAGCCCGAGCTTCGCACGCCGCGTCTGGTGCTCCGGCGATGGCGGGACACGGACCGACCGCCGTTCGCGGCACTGAACGCCGACCCCCTCGTGATGGAACATTTCCCGGCGCCGCTACGGCCGGAGGAGAGCGACGACCTGGTGGACAGGATCGAGGCCGGCTTCGCGGAGCGCGGGTGGGGACTGTGGGCGGTCGAGGTCCCGGGCACGACGCCGTTCGCCGGCTTCGTCGGGCTCAACCCGGCGACGTTCGACGCCCCCTTCACGCCCGCGGTCGAGGTCGGCTGGCGCCTGGCGCGGGAGCACTGGGGCCGCGGCTACGCGACCGAAGGGGCGCGCGCCGCGCTCTCGCTCGGCTTCGACGAGCTCGCACTCGACGAGATCGTGTCGTTCACCAGCCACGGGAACGCCCGCTCGCGTCGCGTCATGGAGCGACTCGGGATGCGTCGCGACCCCACCGACGACTTCGAGAACCCCAACCTGCCCGACGGTGACGCGCTCCGGCCCCACGTCCTCTACCGACTCGACCGAGAGCGCTGGCAGCGCAACGCGGCCCGCGCCGCGCGGTAGCGACGATCGTGCACGTCTCTGCGACGGAGTTCATCCTTCTCGCGCTCGTCGCCGCCACCGGCGGGGCGGTGCAAGGCTCGATCGGCTTCGGACAGAACCTCGTGCTCGTCCCGATCGTCGCGCTCATCGTCCCCGAAGCCGTCCCCGGCGCGCTGGTCGCCCTGGGCGTCCCGCTCACGCTGATCATGGCGGCGCGCGAGTGGCACGGCGTCGACTGGCCGGGGCTGGGGTGGATCGTCCTCGGCCGCGTGCCGGGCACGGTCGTCGGCGTTTTGATCGTCGCCCTCGTGTCGGGCGACCTGCTCTCCACCCTCGCCGGCTCGGCGGTGCTGGCCGGCGTCCTGTTGAGCGTCCTCGCGGGGCATGTTCCCGTGAACCGCGAGACCGCGACGAGCGCGGGCGCGGCGGCCGGCGTGCTCGGGACCACCGCCGCGATCGACGGCCCACCGCTGGCGCTCCTCTACCAGCGCCATCCCGGGCCCACGATCCGCGCCACGCTGGCCTGCGCCTTCCTGATCGGCGCGGTCATGTCGTTCATCGCGCTGGTGTCGGCAGGCCAGGTGCACGGCTGGCAGCTACTCCTCGCGCTGGCACTCGCTCCCGCGCTGCTCATCGGGCTCGCCTGCAGCACGCTCGTGACCCGCGTGGTGGGCGAGCGCAGCCTCCGCCCCGCGGTCCTGACCCTCGTCACGATCGCCGGCGTCGCTGCGATCCTGCGCGGCCTCATCTGAAGAACGACACCCGAGGTGGTGTGGGGGGCGGTACCCGACCGCCCCCCACACGCGTGCCTCCGGCGTCTGTGTCCTCAGGTCTCGATCTCGAGCGTCTCCGCGTCTTTGGCGCGCTTGCCGTTGCCCGACCGGCCACCGGCCTTGCCGCTCGCGTTGCCGTTGCCGTTGGTCGACTCGCCGGCGCTGCTGTCCGCGGCCTTGACCTCGGCGTCGGCCTCGGCCTCCGGCTCGACCGGGACCTCCTCGATGCCGACAGCGTCCTTGATCTTCTCGCTGATCTCGAACATCAGGTCGAGGTTCTCGGTCAGGAACTGCTTCGCCTTCTCGCGGCCCTGGCCGAGCTGCTCACCCTCGTAGGTGAACCACGCGCCGGACTTCTTGACGATGCCGAGGTCGATGCCGACGTCGAGCAGCGAGCCTTCGCGGCTGATGCCCTTGCCGTACATGATGTCGAACTCGGCCATCCTGAACGGCGGCGCGACCTTGTTCTTCGCCACCTTGACCCGGGCCCGGTTGCCGATGATCTCGGTGCCGTCCTTGATGGACTCCACCCGCCGGATGTCGAGCCGCACCGACGAGTAGAACTTCAGCGCCCGTCCGCCCGGTGTCGTCTCCGGGCTCCCGAACATCACACCGATCTTCTCCCGCAGCTGGTTGATGAAGATGCAGATCGTGCGGGAGCGGTTGAGGTTGTGGGTGAGCTTGCGCAACGCCTGGCTCATGAGTCGGGCCTGGAGGCCGACGTGCGTGTCGCCCATCTCGCCCTCGATCTCGGCCCGGGGCACGAGCGCGGCGACCGAGTCGATGACGACCACGTCGAGCGCGCTGGAGCGGATGAGCATGTCGGCGATCTCGAGCGCCTGCTCGCCGGTGTCGGGCTGGCTGATCAGCAGCTCGTCGACGTTGACGCCGATGGCAGAGGCGTACACCGGGTCCATGGCGTGCTCGGCGTCGATGTACGCGCAGACACCGCCGTTGCGCTGCGCCTCGGCCACCACGTGCATGGCCAGCGTGGACTTCCCCGACGCCTCGGGGCCGAAGACCTCGACCACCCGGCCTCGCGGCAGGCCGCCGATGCCCAGTGCGATGTCGAGCGCGAGCGCGCCGGTGGGGATGGCGGCGACGCCGACGTTGCCGTGCTCCCCCAGCCGCATGATCGAGCCCTTGCCGAACTGCTTCTCGATCTGGCCGACGGCCATCTCGAGGGCGTTGTCGTCGCGTTCCACGATGGAACCCTCCTCGTTACGTCGTTGCGTTCGTGCGGTCGGGGGGAAGTGCCGTGGGGAGCAACCTACGGCTGGGGTGTGACAACTACCTCTAGGTGTACCTCTGGGTGTCGCTCTGATTCGTCCCATGCCTCGGGGCCCAAACCCGAACGACACGCGTGTAACTTAGCCCGAACACCCGTTCGATGCAAGGCTTTCGCCGAGACGGCTACCGGAGCGGGAAGCGGGCCCGGGGTCTGTACTCGGCGCCGCCTCGTCCCGTCTTGCTCTGGAACAGCACGACCTCCTCGGCCGCCCACGCCCGCCCCACCGGGCCCGACCCGAGCCGGGCGACGACCGGACGGAGATCGGAGGGCGCCTTGAGCCGGGCGAGGGTGAGGTGGGCGTGATACGGCCGCGCCTCCGGCGGGGAGCCCACCGGCGCCAGGAGCGCGCCGACCGCCGCCGCCAGCTGCACGAGCAGCGCGTGTCCCTCGGCGACGCCGAGCCACAGCACCCGGGCCCGCCGCTCGGTCGGGAACGCGCCCGCCGGCCCGAGCTGTACCGCCGACCCGCGCACCGCCAGCGGCTCGAGCGCACCGGCGACGGCGGCGAAGTCGACCCGGTTGCCGAGGAACTGGAGCGTGAGGTGCCACTGCGACCGGGTGGTGCGGCGAGCCGTCGAGGGAACCTCGATCGCCGCCGCGGCGGCGTCGACGGCGTCGAGGACGTCATCGGGCGGGACCACGGCCACGAAGCCCCGGCCCAGCTCGGGCTCGCTCACCCCATCGACACGAGCTTCATGCGCAGCAGGTTGAGCAACGAGATCGTGGCGAACTGGCGCACCATCTCGCGCTGACCCGGCAGCTGCGTGCCGACCGCCTCGACCGGCCCGTCGCCGAGGGCGAGGCCGAAGAACACCGTGCCGGCGGGCTGTCCCTCCTGCTCGTCGGGGCCCGCCACGCCTGTCACTCCGAGACCGACGTCGGCGTCGAAGACGCGCCGCGCCCCCGCCGCCAGCTGGGCCGCGCACTCGCTGCTCACCACCGACTCGGCGGTCACGCCGAGCACGGATCGCTTGACGTCGGTCATGTAGGCGACGACGCCGCCCTTCAACACGTCACTGGTGCCGGGCACGCTCACGAGCCGCGACGCGACCAACCCGCCCGTGAGCGACTCCGCCAGCCCGAGCGTCAGCCCGCGCTTCCGCAACAGATCGAGGACCACGGTCTCCATCGTCTCGTCGTCGACGCCGAACACGAGGTCGCCGAGGATCTCGCGCAACGCCCGTTCCTCCGGCTCGATCAGGGCGCGCGCCTCCTCGGGCGTCGACGCCTTGGCCGTGATCCGGACGACGAGCCCTTCGATCCCGCGGGCGAGGAAGGCGATCGTCGGGTTCGTCTGCGCGTCGACCCGATGGGCGATCATCTCGGCCAGTCCCGACTCGGACGTGCCCCACGTCTTGAGCGACCGCGACACGATCGCCCCCTGCTGCCCGGATCGAGCGAGCAGGTCGGGCAGGACGTGCTCGTTGATCATGAGCTGCATCTCGTACGGGACGCCGGGCACGGCGTATACGACCTTGTCGCCGACCGGCGCCTTGATCCCCGGCGCGGTCCCGACCGAGTTCGGGATCGGCTCGGCGCCGACCGGCACGTCGCACTGGCGCAGGTTGTTCTCGGGCATGGTCCGGCCGCGCGAGGTGAACAAGGCGGACACCCATTCGACGAGATCCTCGCGACGCTCGAGCTCGACGCCCATCACCTCCGCGATCGCCTGGCGGGTCATGTCGTCGGGCGTCGGGCCCAGCCCGCCGCACACGATGACGGCGTCGCTGCGGTCGAGCACCTCGCGCACGGCCTGCACCATCCGCCCCAGGTTGTCGCCCACCTGCCGGTGCTCGAAGCTGTCGATGCCGGCGTCGGCGAGCTGCTCACCGATCCACGCGCTGTTGGTGTCGACGATCTGGCCGAGGAGCAGCTCGGTCCCGATCGCCAGCACCTCGCATCTCACGCGCGGCTCTCCTGCCACCCCCGCCGGAGCATGTCGAGCGCCGACAGAAGCGTGAGTGCCACGGCCGCCCACAGCACCGTCTGCTGGAGCCAGGCCATGTCCTCGAACGGCGGGAAGAGGAAGGCGCCGACGGCAGCAAACTGCAATGTGGTCTTCCACTTGCCGAGCTGGCGGGCCGGGAGCGAGATGCCACGCCGCCCGGCGAGCGACCGGTACACCTGGATCCCGGCTTCGCGTCCGACGACGAGGACGATCGGGATCCATCCGATGTCGCCACGGACGCCCAACGCGAGGAAGCCGCCGATGACAAGGACCTTGTCGGCGAGAGGATCCAGGAACGCGCCCGAGCGCGTCGTGCCGTCGCGCCGGGCGATCCACCCGTCGACGCCGTCGGTGCACGCCAGCACCAACCACAGGACGACCGCCGGCCACGACGCCCCCCGCTGTGCGATCAGCACGAGCGTGGGCACGGCGAGCAGGACGCGCGCCACCGTGATCGCATTGGCCGGGGTCGCCACCGCACCCTCGCCGAATCTGCGCAGCGGCGCCGCCGCCCGTGCCGCCGCGGGCATGCGCGCCTCGGGCGCCGTGCTCATGCCGGCTCCGCCACCAGATCGGGCCCGCACGCCGACGTCACCCGAGCGCGGACCCGGGCGCCGGGCCGTGCGAACGCGCCGGTGATTCGGACCACGCCGTCGATCTCCGGCGCCTCGCGGTAGGAGCGCCCGACCGGCTCGCCGCTCTCGTCGTCCGTCCCGTCGACAAGCACGTCGAGATCGTCGCCGACCAACGCGTCGCGCGCGGCCTGCGTGATCGGGTCCTGCACCTCGGCGCACTCGCGCAGGCGCTCACGCATCAGATCGTCGGGAACGACTCGGTCCATCTCGGCTGCGGGTGTCCCGTCCTCGCGCGAGAAGGGAAAGAAGCCGGCCCAGTCGAGCTCCGCCGCAGCGAGGAACTCGAGCAGCTGGTCGTGATCGCGCTCGGTCTCGCCCGGGAACCCGACGATGAACGAAGACCGGAAGGCGGCGCCCGGCTCGCGGGCGCGGATGCCGTCGACGAGAGCGCGGAACCGGTTGCCGCTCCCCCAGCGCTTCATGCGCCGAAGTAGTGGTGCAGACGCGTGCTGGAGCGACAGGTCGAAGTACGGCACCACGGTCGGCAGCTCGAGCATCGTCGACACGAGCGGGTCGCGCACTTCACTCGGATAGAGATAGAGGAGCCGAATGCGCGCCAGGCCGTGCGCCGAGAGCGCGTCCAGGCGCCGGAGGAGCGGCGCCAGCGAGCCGGGCCGACCGGCGTCGCGTCCGTACCACGCGAGATCTTGAGCCACGAGCACGAGCTCGGCCGCGCCGCGCTCGACGAGCGTGCGGGCTTCCTCTTCGATCGTCTCCGGCGCGCGCGAACGCTGCTTCCCTCGGAACGACGGGATCGCGCAGAAGGCGCACGCGCGGTCGCATCCCTCGGCCACCTTGACGTACGCCCACGGAGCGGCCGGCGCAGGACGCGGCAGCTCGAGCAGGTCGCGCACGCCGGCCGGCTTGCGCTTCAGGACCACCTCCGCGAGATCGCCCTCGCCACCGAAGCCGACGACGGCGTCCGCCTCCGGCAACGCCGTGGCGAGCTCGTCGCCATAGCGCTCGGCGAGGCAGCCCGTGACCACCAGCTTGGCGCCCGGCTTGCGGGCTTCGGCGAGAGCGAGCGTGACGTCGATGGACTCCTGGCGGGCGGCCTCGACGAATGCGCACGTGTTGACGACCACCAACTCGGCGTCCTCGGCCGAGGACGCCGGGACGAGGCCGTCGGCCAGCAGCGAGGCCGTCACCTTGTCGGAATCGACGGCGTTCTTGGGGCAGCCCAGGGTCTCGACGTAGAAGCGCGCCGGGACGTCGGGCTCAGGAGCGACGGTCACGGCGAAAGCCTACAAGCGACCCCCCGAAACGTCGGGGGTGCACGCATGTCACCTTGCATCGTCACGGGGAGTCTCACCTCCCGGAGGGCGAAGAGCCCTCCCGTCACCTTGGAGGTGGCACATGTACGACTTCGCGATCGTTGCCCTGCTCGCGCTGGGCACCGTGAAGGTCGTCGACTTCCTCACCGACAACGTCTCTCCGTTGCGGGCCTGGAAGTCGGTCCTCACGTTCATCGCCGCGGTCGGCGTGGTAGTCGCGCTCGACTACTCGCTGTTCCGTGGCTTCGGCATCACCGTGCGCAACGAGACGCTGGGCGTCTGGATCACGGGCTTCATGGTCGCAGGAGCGACCGTGGGCTGGAGGGCCGTCTTCGGCTACTTGACCCACGACCGCGCGACCAGAGACGAGACCCTGGGCGAGCACCGGCCGCTGCGCCGGGCCGCCTGACGGCCTTCTCGACAAATCTCTCCGCGGCACGACCGCCAAAGACGCCGGTCGTCCCGACGAGTGCGGACGGGGCGCCCTTCGGGGCGCCCCGATCGCGTCCGCCGGCTATCCGCCACCCGCAGGCGCGCGGCTGACGGCGATCTCACCCACCTCGAGCTGCGGTGGTGCGCTGAAGCGACCGGTGATGTCGCCCGACCGCGCGTCGACCCGGGTGATCAGCTGTTCGAGCGTGCTCGGGTTGCCGACGCGAACGCGCACCCAGAGCACGCCGCCGCCGCCGATGACCGTGGCCGACGCGCGGAATGGGGTCTGCGCGCCGTCGGTGAGCGCAGTCCTCTGGCGCACCCGGCCGTCCGGACCGATGCCGAGCAGCGCGCCGCTCTGTACGTCGTAGCTCCAGAGCAGGCCGCCGGCGACGGCCGCCCCGTGCAGCTCGACCTGCGCACCGTCCTGCACGGCGAAGCTGCGGCGAACCATCAACGTCGCCGGGTCGACGGCGACCACTGAGCTCCGTCCGACGATCCACAGCATGCCGTCGCCCAACGCGACGGCTTGGGGCTCGAGTCGATCACCGCCGACGCGGTCCGGGAGCGCGGCGCGCCGGCTGACGGTGCCGTCGTCGGCGACGCGCACCGCCACCGGGTGAGCGGGGTTCCCCGTCACGCCGAGGTCGTACACCGCCCACGCGGCTTGGTCGTCGGCGACGACGCGCGTCGCGCCCGGCGCCGGTGGACCACCCGCCGCGGCCTCCGAGACGACATCGGTGGGCAACGTCGCGTCGGTCGTCGTCCCGGTCGAGAGCTCGTCGCGGGTCAATCGGCCGTCCCCCGTCACCAGCCACAGCGCGCCGCGCTGCTCGGCGACGACCGGGGTGACGTCTGCCGACACGCCGCCCTGGACGGGCACGTTCGTCCTGCCGGCGAGCTCGTTGCGGGTCGCGTCGACGACGCCGATGCGACCGGTCACGGGGTCGTACAGGTACACCGTCCCCTCGCCGCCGAGCACGGCGCCGAAGCCCTGGAACCCGACGTCCCGCGGATCGGAGAGGGTCACCGGGTCGAGGCGGACCGTCGTCGCGCCGAACAGCCACAGTCCGGCGGCGCTCTGTTGTCCCGGACGTGCCGGTCGGACGCGGATCGGGCGCGGTCCTCCTCCGTCGTCCGAGCGGACTTGACGGACGACGAGCCCGATCCCCGTCCCGATCACCGCGCAGGCGACCAGGATCCACACGGTTGCGAGCGCACTGCGCGGGCGCCGGTCGCGACCTTCCATCGCAATCCCTCCTGGCGCCGTCGCAAGCTGCGGCTCTGCGACGACGGCCGGCAAGACCGCCGTCGTCGCGTCCAGCCTCCCACCCGCGCCGGGAGGTCAGACGCGCTGTTCGAGCTCCTCGAACTCCTCGACCGTCATCAGCACGGCCCGGGCCTTGGAGCCCTCGGACGGGCCGACGACACCACGGCGTTCCATCAGGTCCATGAGCCGACCGGCGCGGGCGAACCCGACGCGCAGCTTGCGCTGGAGCATGCTCGTCGACCCCAGCCCGCTCCGAACGACCAGCTCCATCGCCTGGGCGAGCAGCTCGTCGTCCTCGTCGACCTCGGCGCCGGCGCGCCCGCCGGCGGCTTCTTCGCCTGCGATCCCCTCGACGTAGTCCGGCTGCGGCAGCTGCCGTCGCCAGTGCGCAACGAGCCGGTGGATGCACTCCTCGTCCACCCACGCGCCCTGGATCCGCTGAGGCCGGCTCGACGACGCGCTGACGAGCAGCATGTCGCCCTGGCCGATCAGCTTGTCGGCGCCGGCCTGGTCGAGGATCACACGCGAGTCGGCGATGCTGGTCACCGAGAACGCGAGACGGCTCGGAATGTTGGCCTTGATCACACCGGTGATCACGTCGACCGACGGCCGCTGTGTCGCGATCACGAGGTGGATGCCGACGGCGCGCGCCATCTGGGCGATGCGACACACGCTGGCTTCGACGTCGCGGGCCGCCACCATCATCAGGTCGTTCAGCTCGTCGACGACGACGAGGATGTACGGCAGGCGCTCGAATCCACGACCCGTCATGGGGTCGGGCTCGTCCGTCGTCGCAAGGTCGCCACGATCGAAGGTCGCGTTGTACCCGGCGATATCGCGTACGCCCGCGTCGGCGAGCAGCTCGTAACGCAGGTCCATCTCGCGCACCGCCCAGTCGAGCGCGTTGGCCGCCTTCTTGGGATTGGTCACGACCGGCGTGAGCAGGTGCGGCAGTTCGTTGTAGCCACCCAGCTCGACGCGCTTGGGGTCGACGAGGATCATGCGAACCTGATCGGGGGTGGCGCGCATCAGGATCGACGAGACGATCGAGTTGATGCAGCTCGACTTCCCGGCGCCGGTCGCACCCGCGATCAGGAGGTGCGGCATGGCGGTGAGATTGAGCATCACCGGCTGACCCGAGATGTCGCGGCCCAAAGCGACCTCGAGCGGATGCGCGGCCTGCCTCGCGTCGTCGGTGGCGAGGAGGTCGCCCAGCGTGACCAGCTGACGCTGCCGGTTCGGCACCTCGACGCCGATCGCGCTGCGCCCCGGGATGGGGGCGAGGATGCGCACGTCGGGTGACGCCATCGCGTAGGCGATGTCGTGGCTGAGGCCGGTCACCCGGTTCACCTTCACGCCCGATCCCAGCTCGAGCTCGTACCGGGTCACCGTGGGCCCCACGGTCATGCCGGAGAGCTTTGCGACGACGCCGAACTCGGCCAGCGTCGCCTCGAGGACCTTGCCGCCCTCCTCCACGAAGCGCCGGTCGATCTCGTGCTTCGTGCCGCGCTTGAGCACGTTCGCGGGCGGGAGCTTCCAGGTCCCGGGGCGGTACCCGGGGCCGAGGTCGATCGCCACCTGCCCGCCGGGCTCGACGGTCGTGCGCGCCGGAGGCTCGGGATCCGTCTCGGCCACCGGGTCGTAGACGTCCGGCTCGGGCCCGTCGTCCAGCTCGACGTCGTCGTCGAGCTCCTCCGCGGCCTCGACCGCGCCGGCCGGCCGGGGTTCGTCGACAGCAGTCTCGCCGGCGTCGTGCCCGCGCAACTGGAACAGGCCGCTGACCGCGGCGGCCGCCCAGCCCGCCCCGGCCGCGATCGCGTCGAACACGCGACGCATCGGGACTCCCGGCGCGAGCAGGAGCCCGAGCAGACCGAGGCCGATGAGGATCACTGCAGTGCCGACGACGCCCGCTCCCGCCGCGAGTGGCGACGCCACGGCCGCGCCGAGCAGACCGCCGGCGTTGCGCAGCCCGTCGGTCGGATCGACGGGCGGGCTGCCGGCGGCGAGGTGGAACAGGCCGACGACGGCGAGCATCACGAGCACGATCCCGAGACCGATGCGCAATGGCGCCGGCGCACGCGTCTCGTCGTCCTCGGGCTCGTCGTCCTCGGGCTCGTCGTCCTCGTCGACGTCGAGGCCGCGGGGCCGGTAGCCGGCGAACAGCAGCACTGCGAATCCGAAGCACGCGGCAGGGAAGACGATCCGGCCTCGCCCGAGCATGGTGGCGCTGCCGTCGGCGAGGAACCTCCCTACCGACCCGGCGAGGTCGGAGGCGAGCCCGAGCACCGTGAGCACGCCGATGACGACGAGACCAACCGCGAGGGCGTCGGCGCCGTGGCCCCGCAGCTGACGGCCGGCCGCTTCGCGACTCCGCTCCCAGGCGGTCGGGCGCGCCGGAGCGGGCCGTCGGGTGTTGCGACGGCGCTTCGGGGCGGGCTTGCGACGGCGCGTGCGAGTAGGCGCGGCCATAGGGCCTCGACAGTAACACCAGCCTCACCAGACTCAGCCGGATACCCCGGCAACTCTGGCAAGGGAGGAGCCGAGAAAAATTGCGAGGGACGAGCCCAGAAAATTGCGAGGGACGAGCCGAGAAGGATTGCTTACAGCGCCGGGAAGTAACCGCCGTCGACCGGGTACACCTGGCCGGTGATCCATTCGGCGGCATCGCTGCACAGCAGAACGGCCAGCGGCGCGGGATCGCTCACACGCCCGATGCGGCCGGCGGGGTACGCCTTGGCGAGTCGCTGCTCGAGCTCGGGCTGACGCTCGATCGCCTCCTCGAGGAGGCCGTGCTTCATGGTCCCGAGCGACAGGCAGTTGACGGTCACACCGTGCGGGCCGACCTCGGCGGCGAGGCCACGCGAGAAGCCCATGGCGGCGGCCTTCGCCGCGCCGTACACGACCTGCTTGCGCTCGCCGCGCCGGCCGGCGTCGGAGACGATCGTGAGCACCCTCCCCCACGAGCTCTCGATCATCGCCGGTAGGTACGCACGGGTGACGCCGAGCACGGCGGCGAGGTTCAGGCGGATGAGCGGATCCCACTCGTCGGGGCCCGTCTCGACGAAGGTCTTCACGGTGATGCCTTCGGGCGGGATGCCGGCGTTGTTCACGAGGATGTCGACAGGGCCGGTGTCGCGGACCATTCCCGGTACGGCCTCGCGGTCGGTCACGTCGGCCACGGCGGGGTGGGCGGCGCCGCCCTCTTCCTCGATCTCGCGGACGACCTTCTCGGCGCGGTCGGCGTACAGGTCGTTGACCCACACCTCGGCGCCGGCACGGGCGAGCTGGATGCAGATGGCGCGACCCACTCCCCCGCCGCCGCCGGTCACGACGGCGACGCGCCCGGCGATGAAGTTCGACCAGTCGCGGATCGTCGCCACGACGGGCTCAGACCTCCATGACGACGGGGATGATCGCGGGGCGCCGCTTCGTCCGCTCGTTGATGAACCGGCCCAGGGCGCGCCGGGTGTGCCGGCGGATCGTCTCGAAGTCGGTGGCGCCCTCCTCGGCCGCCTCCGCCAGCGAGGCGAGCACCGCGGCCTTGCCGTCCTCGAGCAGCTCGTCGGCCTCGGGTGCGTACACCCAGCCGCGCGTCACGATCTCGGGCCCGGTGACGACCTCGCCCGTGGTGGCGTCGACCGTCACGATCACGACGACGACTCCTTCTTCGGCGAGGCTGCGACGGTCGCGCAGCACGCCGTGGCCGACGTCGCCGACGATCCCGTCGACGTACAGATAGCCGGCCGGCACCGACCGCCGGTCGACGTCCATGCCCTTCGGCCCGAGCGTGAGGACGTCGCCGTCCTGGCAGACGATCACGCGGTCGTCGGCCAGGCCGACGTCGCGCGCCAGGCGGGCGTGGTGGACCATGTGCCGGTATTCGCCGTGCACGGGGACGAACCACTCGGGCTGGGTCAGGTTCAGCATGAACTTGAGCTCTTCGCGGGAGGCGTGACCCGACACGTGCACGGGTGACGTGCCGCCGTGGACGACGTCCGCGCCCGTGCGGTGGAACGCGTCGATGACGCGGGACACATTGGCCTCGTTGCCCGGGATGGCGTGAGCCGAGATCACCACGATGTCGTCCTCGCTCACCTTCACCCACTTGTGCTCGTGCGCGGCCATGAGCGACAGGGCACTGAGCGGCTCCCCCTGCGAGCCCGTGCAGATGATGCAGATCTCGCCCGGAGCGAAGCGCGCCGCGTCCTCGATGTCGACCACGCGCCCGGCCGGCACGTCGAGGAGGCCCATCTCGCGCGCGATCGTCACGTTGTGCGCCATCGAGCGGCCGAGGAAGGCGATCTGCCGGCCCGACGCAAGCGCGGCCCGGGCGACCTGCTCGACGCGATGGAGGTGCGAGGCGAAGCAGGCGACGATGAACCTGCGGTCGGGATGGTCGCGGAACAGATCTCTCATGGCTTCACCCACGGTCGACTCGGACGGCGTGAAGCCGGGCCGCTCGGCGTTGGTGGAGTCGGAGAGAAGGAGACGGATCCCACCGTCGCGCCGGGCGATCTCGCCGAGGAGCGCGAGATCGGTCTTGCGGCCGTCGACCGGGTTCAGGTCGAGCTTGAAGTCGCCGGTGTGGAGGATGGTGCCCGCCGGCGTGAAGTAGGCGGTAGCGAGCGAGTAGGGCACGGAGTGCGTGACGGGCACGAACTGGCAGTCGAACGGTCCGATCCGGCGGCGCTCGCCGTCTGAGACGGGAACGAACTCCGTGCGGTCGACCATCCCTGCTTCCTCGATGCGACCGCGGGCGAGACCGAGCGACAACGGCGTCCCGTAGATCGGGACGGAGATGTCACGGAGGAGGTACGCGAGCCCGCCGGCGTGATCCTCGTGGGCGTGCGTCAGCACGACGCCCTCGACCCGGTCGGCGTTCTCGCGCAGGTACGTGAAGTCCGGCAGCACGAGATCGACGCCCGGCATGTCCGGATCGGGGAACATCAGCCCGCAGTCGACGACGAGGATGCGGCCCTCGACCTCGATGCAAAAACAGTTCCGCCCGATCTCGCCCAGCCCGCCGAGGAAGACGAGCCGCACTTCGTCGCTCACCGGGCAGATGCTACTGATCGCACCCGCCCGGCAAGCGGTCAGTCGTCACGCACGCGCTATGCGCTGGCGGCGTCGCGGTCCTTCGAGACCTCGTCGAGCGTCGCGTACTCCTCGCCGGTGTCGGTCCAGTCCTCGAACTGGATCACGCCCAGCTCGGTGAACCGCTCACGCAGCCAGCCGTCGCCGGCGTCGAGCAGACCGAGCTTCTTGCAGTTGGGCACGATCTTCGAGAACAGCATCGACTGGAACATCTTGCGGTCCGGCGCCTGCATCACGAGGTGGACGGCGTCCTTCACGTTGACTCCGAAGTGCTCGAACACCTCCTGCTGCAGGAACCGGTCGCGCATCCGGACGGCGGCCTCGAACGCGAACTCCTGGCGCTCGCGGATCTCCGGGCCACTCAGCTCCTTGTAGTACTCCTGCAGCGAGAGCACGCCGAAGGCCACGTGGCGGGCTTCGTCGCTCATGACGTAGCGAAGCAGCTGCTTCAGCAGCGGCTCGGTCGTCATCTGCTGGATGAACCCGAAGGCTGCGAGCGCGAGGCCCTCGACCATGATCTGCATACCGAGGTAGGTCATGTCCCACCGCGGGTCCTGGATGATGTCGTCGAGGAGCAGCCTCAGGTGCGCGTTGATCGGGTAATGGCCGGACAGCTTCTCGTCGAGGTACTTCGCGAACACCTCGACGTGCCGGGCCTCGTCCATCACCTGCGTCGCCGCGTAGTACTTGGCGTCGATCCACGGAACGGTCTCGACGACCTTCGCCGTGCAGATCAGCGCGCCCTGCTCGCCGTGGAGGAACTGTGACAGCGTCCAGTTCTGCGACTGCACGCCGAACGCGAGCCACTCGGCGTCACCCCACTTCTCGAACGGGGTGCCCTTCGTGTCGAGCTCGCTGCCGAACGTCATGTTGTTGGCCAGCGCGTTCTCGAGCACCACGTGCTCCTGGTCGACGTCCGTGTCCCACGGCAGGTCGGTCTGCGCGTTCCACTGCGACTTCTTGGCCCGCTCGTACAGCTTGCCGAGCGCGGGACGACTGCGGTCGTAGTCCCACGTGAAGATGGCGTCGCCGTTCGACTGGACGAGGTGCTCCACCTCGTCGACGTCGGTGTTGGTGACGGCGAGGATGGCCTCGAGGTCGTCGACCTCTTCCCGGCCCAGGATCTCGTGCGTGCTGGCCATGGGACTACCCCCTAGGTAGCGGTTCGGAAACCGATGAGACCGGGCAGCACGAGCTCGCGCACGAGGGCGCGGGTCGCGGCTTCGTCGGTCAGATCGATCGGACGTGTGGGTGAGAGAGCGTGGGTGAGCACGACGCGGGCGAGCCATTCGCCGGCCCGGTCGACGCGCTCGGCGGGGAGGAACCGGGCGAGTGCCGGCGCGACCGCGGAACCGGCGCCGACGAGGAAGCGGTTGCCGGCGTCGAACGTGACGTGCGGGAGCACCAGCTCGGGCTCGAACGCGAACAAGAACTGCAGCGCCTCGTGCTCGCGTAGTTCCCGGGCGGCGCGGACGAGCATCGCCACCACTGCGTCCTCGAAGCTGGACTCGGCGTCACCGGCGTCGCGAACGCTGGCCGCGAGACGCGCCGCCTCGCGAACGATGGTGATCTGCACGAGCTGCCGCTTGCCGCCGAGGTATCGGTACAAGGTGGCCCGGGCGCAACCGGCCTCGCGGGCGACGTCGTCGAAGGTCGTCTTGGCGAGCCCGTGGCGGGCGACGCAGGCGAGCGTGGCTCGGACCGCGCGGTCCTCGATCGTGGGAGAGAGGCTCGGGGCCTCGGCGGTCTCGGTGAGGGGCGCCATCAGGTTCCTGTCCTGAGACAGTAAGGCAGAAAACGTCTCACCGTCAATGTGTCGCACGTCACAACTCGCCCGAATCGCGCCCAATCAGACGAGGATCCCGCCCAGCAGCTCCTCGCGGACGAGCAATCGAACCTGCTCGGGGTCGTCCATGTCCCAGCGACCGGGCGAGCCGATGAGCGAGAGCACGAGGCGGGCGACGTACTGAGCGGCCGCCTCGAGGTCGATACCGGGGCGGACCCGGCCGGCACGCTGCTCCCGCTCGAGGTACGGCAGCAGGAAGGCGCTGATGAAGTCGAGGACGCGGTGCTGCTCGACCGTGATCAGCGGCAGGAAGCGCTCCGGCTCGGTCTCGAGCACCTTGCGGAGCACCGCGTGCTCCTGGATCGCCCGGTGCGCGAATACCAGACCCTCCTCGAGCAGGCTGGCGAAGTCGGGCGCGTCGTAGACGGCCTCGGCGAGTCGGGCGAAGAACCGATTCATCTCCCAGCCGACGGTCTCCCGCAGCAGCTGGTCCTTCCCGCCCGGGAACAGCCGGTAGATCGAAGCCCGTGAGACGCCCGACTCCTTGACGACGTCCTCGACGGTGGTCTTGCCCATGCCGAAGCGGGCGACGCACGCGTACGTCGCTTCGAGGACGCGCTCACGCGGCTCCGCCTGCACGCTCACGAGGACATGGTGGCGCGCAACGGGCCCGCCCCGGTGGAGGGCGGGCCCGTTCGCTCGCTTCCCTACTCGCCCGTCAGAGCGTTTCAGCCCTTGAACTTGATGTTCTTCGCCGCCTGCGACGTGAGGTTCTGAGCGAGGATCGACAACCCGATCGGCTGGCCGACCTCGATCTTGTTGATCGTCGACGCACGGGACGGGTTCCGCTGACTCGCCGAGCTGCCGTACTTGTAGTCGCCGATGAGCCCGTCGAACTTCAGCGTGCTGACCTGGTTCACGGCCTTCTGGATCCCGGCCTTGCTCAGGTCGCCGTTCTTGACCGCCTGCTCGAGCACCTGGTCGACCGCCCAGCTCTCGGCGTAGCCGAAGGCGAAGTACTGGTCCGGCTTCTGGTCCGGGGCGTACTGCTGCTGGTCCTTGATCATTTGCGCCATGCCCGGGACGCTGGTGTCGCCCCACGCCGGCCCCTCCGTCACCAGCATGAAGTGATCACGGTAGAACGCGCCGTTGTTGGCGTCGTTCTCGAAGCCGGTCAGCCACGTCGGGCCGGTGCCGATGATCTGCGGCGTGAAGTTCCGTCCGATCATCTTCGTGACGATCGAGCCGGTGTCGTTCGGCAGCGACACCATGACCACCGCGTCGCAGTTGGCGTCGGCGAGCTCACCCACCTGGGCGCTCACGTCGGACGTCGTCGCGAACCGGACGGTCTTGGACACTTTGAACTTCAGCGTCTTGGAGGCCTGCGTCAGCCCGTCGAGCCCGGCGGCGCCGTACTCGTCGTCCTGGGCGATGGCGCAGACCTTCTTCCCCTGTCCGCCGTTCTTGAGGTAGTAGTCCATCCCGTTCGCGACCTCGATCTGGTACGGCGCCCCGATCGGGATGAGGTTCTTCTGCTTCACCCACAGGGAGTCGAGAGTCGCCGGCGCACCTGTGAACTGCTCCTGCTTCAGCCGGGGCAGGATCGACTTCACGATCTGCGTGCCCAGGATCTGGTTGAACGCGACGACGTCGCCCTTGATCGCGTCATAGCTCTGCAACGCGGTCTCGACCTGGTACTGGCTGTCCTGGATGGTGAGGTCGACCTTGTACTTGCCGCCCACGCCGCCCTTGGCGTTCTTGGCGTCCCAGTACACCCGGTTGCCCTCGGTGAGCGGCTTGCCGACGACGCTGGCGAGTCCGCTCTGCGGCGTGATGACGCCGAGCTTGATGGTCGAGCCGTTGAAACCCGGAACATTCGGCGGCGTCTTCGTGGGCGCCGCGCCCGCGACCGCAGCCTCGCCCGTCACACCGACGGCTACGGCCACCGCGAGCACCACCCCGAGGAGACGCCCCAGCTTCTTCCCCCGCATCTGTTACCCCCTTTTGGGCCGTCAGTACGAGAACGGCCACGTCTTGAAGTATGCCTGAATCCTTCTCCAGATCCCGGCCAGGCCTCTCGGCTCGAAGACCAGGAACACGATGATCAACAAGGCATAGATGATGGTGCTCAGCGCGCCCTTCGTGAACCCGGTCGCGCCGGCGCTGTTGGTGACGATCGGCCACCCGAGGACGGGGAGATTCCAGTTGTCGGGCACGAACTGCTCGATGATCTTGGGGAGGGCCCCGATGAGGATGGCTCCGAGGATCGAGCCGTAGATCGTGCCGATACCGCCCACGACGATCACGGCCAGGAACTCGATCGACAGGACGAGGCCGAGCGACGTCTGGTCGGGGGTGAGGTACCCGAGGTAGAGCCCGTACAGGACACCGGCGAACGTCGCGATCGCGCTCGAGATCACGAAGGCGCCGACCTTGTACCGGAAGAGGCTCACCCCGACGATCTCGGCGGCCACGTCGCGGTCGCGCACGGCCTGCAGGGCCCGGCCCGGGCGCGTGCGCACGATGTTCTTCACCAGCAGCGCAGCGACGATCACGAAGCCCCACGCGAGGTACATGAGCCCCTGCTTGGGGCCCAGATCCTTGCCGAGCACGGTCGGTTTCAGGAAGTCGATCGACCAGAAGCCGAGCGAGATGTCGGCTTTGATCGGCATCGGACTGCCCTCGTTACCGCCGGTGAAGGTGGTCCACTTCTGCCAGACGTACAGGGCGACGAACACGAGACCGAGCGTGACGATCACGAGGTAGTTCCCGCGCAACCGGAGCGCAGGGAGACCGATGACGAACCCGACAACGCCGCCCGCGACGAGCGCGATGAACAGGTACACGAAGACGTTGAACTCGTAGCCGATCCCGTCCGCGATCCTCCCGCCGCCGTAGTAGCCGGCGATGAACGCGCCCAAGCCGATGAACGCCGCCATGCCCAGTGAGGGCTGACCCGTGTACCCGGTGAGCAGGTTGAGGCCGATCGCGCCGATCGCGACGACACCCGCGAGCGCGAGGACGCTCGCCCACTCGTCGTTGATCAGGTACGGAATGACCAGGTACAGCGCGATGAGCACGACCAGGCTGACCCGCTTGGCAGCGGTCGGGAACAGTCGCAGGTCGTCCGCGTAGTTGCGGATCATGGCGCGGCTGGCCCCGGCCATCAGACCCTCCGCACCTCAGGCGTCCCGAACAAGCCGAACGGGCGCACGAGCAGGATGACCAACATGATGAGGTACGGCACGATGTCGCCGAACTCGGGCCCGAGGGCCGGGATGAAGTCCGGGACGTAGCCCTTCGTCATCACCTCGGCGACGCCGATGATGAGACCCCCGACGACTGCGCCGCCGGGCGAGTCGAGACCGCCCAGGATGATGGCGGGAAACGCCCGCAGCGCGATCACGGCGAGGCTCACGCTGAGTCCCGGTGCCGGACCGGCGCCGCCGGCGAGCATCATGCCGGCGACCACGGCGACGACACCGGCGATCGCCCACGAGAGGGCGAAGATTCGGCGGACGTTGATGCCCTGGGCGAGCGCGGCTTCCTGGTCGACGGCCGTCGCGCGCATGCCCACGCCGACCTTCGTGTACTGGAACAGCAGGAAGAACCCGCCCATGACGATCGCGCCGAGCACGACCGTCGCGATGTTGACCTGCAAGATCTTCACGTCGCCGATCGTGACCCGACTCAGGCCCCACGGCGTCTCGATGCCGCCGGGCGGGTTGTGCCAGATGGTCGTCGTGATCGGTTCGACGAGTAAGAACAGGCCGATGGTTATCAGGATGATGGCGAAGATCGGTTGACCGATCATGCGTCGGAGCACGAGACCTTCGAACGCAGCGCCGATGGCCGCGACGCACACGGCCGCGAACAACGCGCTCACCCAGAACGGCAGGCCCCAAGTCTGTTCTGCCTGGTAGACGAGGAACGCTCCGAACACGACGAGGCCGCCCTGGGCGAAGTTGATCACGCCTGTGGCGCGGAAGATCACGACGAAGCCGAGCGCGACGAGCGCGTATACCGCGCCGAGCGCGAGGCCGTCCGCGAGGAGGGAGAAGAACTTCGTCATGCGGCGTACATCCGTTGGATGAGGTCTTGGAACTGGGCCGCGGCCATCCCGCGGCGCACCTTCTGGGTGGCAGTCAGAGCGCCGGTCTCCTCGAGGTCGATGGGAAGCAGCTCGAATCCCTGGAGCTGCTCCTCCTCGGCGACCTGGCGGTTCACCTCGTTGACGGCGCTCTCGACCAGCCGGCGGACCTCGGGCTTCTCGATGAGGTCCCGGTGCGTTGTGAACTGGAGGTTCTGCTGCTGGGCCCACATCGAGACCATGCCGAGGTCGATGCCGATGAGCGCAGCGAGGTACGGCCGCCGATCGCCGATGACCATGGCGTCCCGAATGAACGGTGAGAACTTGAGCAGGTTCTCGAGCTTGTTGGGCGAGATGTTGACGCCGGCCGCGGTCATGACGATGTCCTTCGTGCGCCCCGTGATCGCGAGAAAGCCGTCCTCGTCGAGCTCGCCGAGGTCGCCGCTTCGCAACCATCCGTCGACGTACGCGGCCTGCGTGCCGGCCTCGTCGCTGAGATAGCCCAGGAAGTTCCCGGGGCTGCGGACGAGCACTTCGCCGTCGTCGGCGATGCGCACCTCGACCCCGGGAAGGGGCCGACCGACCTTTCCGATACGAACGTCGTCGGCGGGCGTCGCCGTGGCCAAAGCCGTGTTCTCGGTCTGCCCGTACACCTCGCGCACCGGGATGCCGAGGGACCAGAGGTACTCGAGCACGTCGGGAGCGATCGGCGCCGCGCCCGAGAGCGCGACACGGATCCGCGACATGCCGAGCTTCTGTCGAAGTGATCGACCGAGGAAGAGCCACGCCAGGAACTCCGACAGCCTGCCGCTGTGCCGGCCCCGCATGCGGGCGGCGGCAACCTTCGCACCCCGCCGCTGCCAGAAGTTGTAGTTCCACCGCTTCAGCCGGCTTGCGTTCCGGACCCGGAACTGGACCCCCGCCGACAGCCGCTCCCACACCCGGGGGACGCCGAGGAAGAAGGTGGGCTGCACTTCACGCAGATCGTTCGGGAACGACTCGCCTCCTTCGCCGAAGTTCACGACATACCCGGCTCGGACGGCGGCGACGACGGACACCAGCCGCTCGGCGACGTGGCCCAGCGGAAGGTACGACAGCACTTCCTCGTCCTGGCGAGCTCCGTAGAACTGGGTGGTGATGTCGGCGGCGGCAGCGAGGTTGGCGTGCGAGAGCATGACGCCTTGCGGAGGACCGGCTGCGCCCGAGGTGTAGACGACGATGGCGACGTCGTGCCCGCCGCGCAGTGAGGCAACCGAATCCCGCCACTCGCGCGGTGCGCCACGGAAGCGTTGCTCGCCGATGGCTTCGAGCTCTTCGAGGCTCATCGTCGACGGGTCCTCGAGCGAGCGGATCCCGCGCGTGTCCATCACGACGATCTTCTCGAGATGCGGGAGCTGGTCGCGCACCAGCAATGTCTTGTCGAGCTGCTCCTCGTCCTCCACCATCACGACCTTGGCGACCGAGTTCGCGAGCACGTGGCCCACCTCGTCTTCCGAGCTCGTCGGGTAGACGCCGACCGTGACGCCGCCGATGCCCTGGGTGCCGAGGTCGGCGAAGAGCCACTCGGGCCGGTTGTCGGACAGCACCGCGACCCGGTCGCCGGTCCCGATGCCGAGCTCGCGCAGCCCGAGCCCCACGACCGTGGCACGCCGCTCGTAGTGGGCCCAGCTGAACTCCTCCCACCGACCGAGCCGCTTGACGCGTATCGCCACCGCTTTGGCGCGGGAGTCGACGTGCCGCACCAGCATCGCCGGCAGCGTCGCGGCCGCGTCGGCCGTCGGAGCGGCGGGGACTGCAACCGCGGTGCTCATGCCGGTTGTCCCAGGTACGCCTCGACGACGCGCGCGTCCTTCTGGACCTCCTCGGGCCGGCCGCTGGCGAGCGGGCGACCGAAGTCGAGCGCGAGCACCCGGTCGGCGATGTCCATCACGAGGTGCATGTCGTGCTCGACCAAGATCATCGACAACCCGAGCTCGGCCCTGACCTGCAGGATGTACCGGGCCATGTCCTCGGTCTCCTCGAGGTTCATCCCCGCGACGGGCTCGTCGAGCAGGAGCAGCTTCGGGTCCATCGCCAGCGCGCGACCGAGCTCGATGCGCTTTTGGATCCCGTACGGAAGCATCCCCACGGGCAGGTACCGGTACGGCCCGAGCTCGATGAGATCGATGATCTCCTCGACGCGCCTTCGGTTCTCGATCTCTTCCCGCTTGGCGCGTCCCCACCAGATTGCGCCGGCCAGGAACCCCGTCTTCATCAGGTGGTGACGGCCGAGCATGAGGTTGTCGATCACGTTCAGATTCACGAACAGTCCGAGGTTCTGGAACGTCCGCGCGATGCCCAGGTTCGCGGTGGCGGACGGACGCATGCCCACCACGTTGGTGCCCTCGAAGCGAATCGTCCCCTCCTGCGGGTGGTACACGCCGTTGAGGCAGTTGAAGATCGATGTCTTGCCGGCGCCGTTCGGGCCGATGATCGCGAACAGCTCGTTGTCGTTGACGTCGAACGTGATGTCCTGCAGCGCGGTCACGCCACCGAAGCGAAGCGTCACGTCACGAGCTTCGAGCAGCGGACCGCGTTGGCGAGACTCTTGTGCTTCCCAGCGGATCTCGCTCATGCCGTCCACCGCTTCCGGCGGCGGTAGCTCTTGAGGTCGCGGTACGAGTGGTGGCCCGTTTCGCCGACGCCCAGGTAGAACTCCTGGATGTCGGAGTCGGCGAGCATGGCCTGACCCGGCCCGTCCTTGACGATCGCTCCGTTCTCCATCACGTAGCCGTGGTCCGCGATCGAAAGCGCCATCGTCGCGTTCTGCTCGACGAGTAGGACGCTCGTCCCCTCCCGGTTGATCTCGACGATCAGATCGCGGATCTGCTGCACGATCAGCGGGGCCAACCCCAGCGACGGCTCGTCGAGCAACATGAGCTTCGGCGCGGCCATCATCGCTCGCGCCATCGCGACCATCTGCTGCTCGCCCCCGGAGAGGTACCCGGCGGTCTGCCGGTGGCGCTCCTTCAGTACCGGGAACAGGTCGAGCACCTTGTCGTAGGAGCTCTTGACGCCGCCGCGGTCACGCCGCGAGTACGCGCCGGCGCGCAGGTTCTCGTCGACGGTGAGCTCGGCGAAGATCCGCCGGCCTTCCATGACCTGGGCCATGCCCTGACGGACGATCGCGGATGCGTCGAGGCCGTCGATGCGCTGTCCGTAGAACTCGACCGTTCCGCGCGGGATCGAGCCGCGGTGGAACCGCAGCAGGCCCGACACCGCGCGCAGCAACGACGTCTTCCCCGCGCCGTTGGCGCCGAGCAGCGTGACGATCTTGCCCGGTTGCACCTCGAGGCTGACGCCACGCAAAACCTGAATTGCCGCGCCGTACACGACTTCGAGGTTTCGTACGGCGAGGATCGGCCCGCTCCCATCCCCCGAGGTCACGAGCGGGACACTAACGACCGCGATAGCGCCGCTCAAGGGCGCGAGAACTGACGGTCACTCAGAGCTCGAGTAGCGCGTCCAGGCCTACCGTGAGTCCCGGCTGCTCCCGCACGCGGCGAATCGCGAGCAGGACACCCGGCATGTACGAGGTCCTGTCGTACGAATCGTGGCGGATCGTGAGCGACTGGCCCGTCGTACCGAACACGACCTCGTGATGCGCGACCAGACCCCGGATACGCAGCGAGTGCACCCGGATCCCGCCCGGACCGATCCCGCCTCTTGCCCCTTCCGCCACGACGGACTTGGTGGGGTCAGCCGCCCAGTCACTCGATGCATCCGCAATGCGCTTCACAGTCATCATCGCCGTCCCCGACGGCGCGTCGACCTTGTTGTCGTGGTGCAGCTCGATCACCTCGGCGGTGTCGAAGAACGGCGCCGCGAGCTCCGCGAGCCGCATCATCAACACCGCGCCGATGGCGAAGTTGGGCGCAATGACGGCGTTCGCCGCCGCGTCGGCGAAGCGCTTGCGCAGCGCCTCGAGCTCGTCCGCCGTGAAACCGGTGGTGCCAACCACCGCGTGCACCGAATGATCGGCGCACCATTCGAGGTTCTCCCGAGCCGCGTCGAGAACCGTGAAGTCGACCGCCACCTCGGCGTCGGCGTCGCCCAGCGCTTGTGGGCCCGCCGCCATCTGGAGGCCCGTCCCGTGGATCCCCACCTGGTCGAGGTCGATGCCCGAGTGATGCGGGTCGACCGCGGCGACGAGCTCGAGCTCGGGATCGTCCATGACGGCCTGGCAGACGTGCTGGCCCATTCGCCCACCGGCCCCGAGAACGCCCACCCGGATCATGCGCTCCTCCTCCTCCGACGTCGCCCTCGCCTCCTCGTGCAGCAACGGCAAGGGTAAGTGCCGGGGACCGTGCGGGCGAGCGGCGTCGTGCCGTCAGCCGAGCGTGGCGACCGCCGTCTCGTCGAGCGGTCCGACAACGGCGAGTGTGCGCGATCCGTCGGAGAACAGGCGCTCGACGACCCGGGCGACATCGTCGGGCGTCACCGCCTCGACGAGCGTGGTGACCTCGTCGAGCGACAGCGCCTCGCCGAGCATCAGCTCACTGCTGCCCAGGCGGTGCATGCGGCTGTTCGAGGTCTCGAGTGACAGCGCCATCGAGCCCTTCAGGTGTCCCTTGGCAGCGACGAGCTCGTCGTCGCCGATGCCGCGGTCGCGGATCACCCGATCGAGCTCCGCGCCGAGGACGTCGATCGTCTCCGCAGCGCGGCCGGGCGCAGTACCTGCGTACACGCCGAACGCGCCGATCTCGACGTACGCGACCCGGTACGAGTACACGGAGTAGGCCAGGCCGCGTCGTTCGCGGACCTCCTGGAACAGCCGGGATGACATGCCGCCCCCGAGCGCCTGATTGAGGACGGTGAGCGGGTACCGGTCCGGATCCTGGCGCGCAACGGATCTCGTGCCCATGACCACATGGACCTGTTCGACCGGTTTGGTCATGACCGCGCGAGGCCGAGGCGGGGCGAGGCTCTCGACCGACCGCGCGAGGTCGACGTCGGGGCCGGCCTCGAGCGCATCGGCGTGGCGCGTGAGCCTGTCGACGACGCGGTCGTGAGTCAGATTCCCGGCCGCGGCCACGACGATCGACGAGGGTCGGTAGTGGCGATCGTGAAAGCTCGCGATCGAATCGCGAGTCATGTCCTCGATCGACTGCTGTGTTCCGAGCACCTCGCGCCCCAGCGGGTGGTCGGGGAACATCGCACGCGCGAAGAGCTCGTGGGCGATGTCGTCGGGCGCGTCGTCACGCATGTGGAGCTCTTCGAGGATCACGCCCCGCTCGGCGTCGACGTCCTTTGCCCGCAACGCGGGCGACCAGACGACATCGGCGAGGATGTCGAGCGCGAGGTCGAGCTGCTCGTCGGGGACGCGGACGTAGAACGCCGTCATCTCCTGAGCCGTGAATGCGTTCATGTCGCCGCCGACGGACTCGACCGCGTGCGCAATCTGTGCCGCGCTGCGGTCGGCGGTCCCCTTGAACAGGAGGTGTTCGAGGAAGTGGCTGGCGCCGTACTCGTCGTCGTGCTCGTCGCGGGAGCCGACTCCGACCCAGAAGCCCACGCTCACCGAACGCAGCTCCGGGAGCTCTTCGGTGACCACCCTGAGACCCGAATCGAGCCGCGTTCTACGAATCCCCTGCCCCGCCGGTCCGGTGCCGGCCGGGACGGCCACCCGGCCTACCGGCTGCCGCCTCGGCCACCTCGCCTGCGGCCGCCGCCACCGCCGCGGCCACTTCCCCCGCGGCCGCCGCTGCGTTCCGGTCGCCCGACGTCAGCCGGGCCGAGGTCGCCGAATTCGTCTTTGGCCTGGTTCTCCCAGTACTGCTCGAAAGACACAGATTCCTTCGCTCGGCCTGCCCCCCTGCCGCCTTCCCGGTCGGGCGCCCGATCACGGTCGCGCCCCCGTCCGCCGCGAGCCGACCCATCCGGCTCGCCATTGCCTGACTGCCGCTCGCCCGATCCGCCATCGGAGCGCGGTGACCCAGTCGCGTCGTCGCCCTCACCGACGAGGGATAGCGACAGCTTGCCCTGGTTGTCGATGTCGGAAACGCGCACTTCGACCTCATCGCCAAGATTCAGCACGTCCTCGACGCGGTCGATGCGGCGATCACCACCCAGCTTCGAGATATGGAGCAGCCCGTCCCGGCCGGGGAGGATGTTCACGAACGCTCCGAACTTGGTGATGTTCACGACCTTGCCCGGGTATACGGCGCCGATCTCCGCCATCGGGGGATCGAGGATCAGGTCGATGCGCCGGCGCGCCTCCTCGACCTGCGAGCCGTCCTTCGAGCCGATCGTCACCGTGCCGACGACGCCGTCGTCGGAGACCGAGACGTCGGCGCCGGTCTCGAGGGTGATGGCGTTGATGACCTTCCCCTTCGGACCGATGACCTCGCCGATCTTGTCGATCGGGATCTCGAAGCTCACGATCTTCGGCGCCCGCTCCCGGACGTCGGAGCGCGGCTCGGGGATCGCGTCGTGGAGCACGGAGAGCACCTGGAGGCGCGCCTCCTTCGCCTGGTGGAGCGCCTGGGCGAGGACGTCGGCGGGAAGACCGTCGATCTTCGTATCGAGCTGCAGTGCGGTCACGAACTCCGCCGTGCCCGCGACCTTGAAGTCCATGTCGCCGAACGCGTCTTCGGCGCCGAGGATGTCGGTCAGGGTCGTGTACTTGCCGTCCGCGTACACGAGGCCCATGGCGATGCCGGCGACGGCGTCCTTGATCGGCACGCCCGCGTCCATCAGCGACAGCGTCGAGCCGCAGACGGAGGCCATCGACGTCGAGCCGTTCGACGACAGCACGTCGGAGACGACCCGCATCGTGTACGGCCACTGCTCCTGGCTCGGGAGAACAGGGATGAGCGCGCGCTCGGCGAGCGCGCCGTGACCGATCTCACGCCGCTTCGGCGATCCGACCCGGCCTACCTCTCCCGTCGAGAACGGCGGGAAGTTGTAGTGGTGCATGTACCGCTTGCGCTCGTCGACGCCGATGGTGTCGAGCATCTGCTCCATGCGCGGCATGGCGAGCGTCGCGACGCTCAGCACCTGGGTCTCGCCGCGTTGGAAAAGCCCGGACCCGTGGGCGGTGGAGATCACACCGACCTCGGCCGAGAGCACGCGGATGTCGGAAGGGCTGCGGCCGTCGATGCGCGCGCCCTCGTTGACGATGCGCTTGCGCACGACGTCCTTCTGCAGCGACCGGAACGCCTTCTTGATCTGACCGGCGCGATCGGCGAACTTCCCGGGCGACTCGCTCGTGCCCGCGAGCTTCTGGACCACCTGGGCATCGAGCTCGTGCGTGCGCTCCTCACGGGCCGTCTTGTCGGCGATCTTCATCGCCTCTTCGACGTCGCTGCGGGCAGCCTCCTCGACGGCCGCGTAGACGTCATCGTCGTAGTCCGTGTGGACGTCGTACGAGATCGTCTCGATCGGGCCGCGCTCTTCCTCGTAGGCCGTGCGCAGCTCCAACTGCAGGTCGATCGACGCGCCGATCCAGCGCTTCGACGCCTCGAGGCCGTCGGCGATGAGCTCTTCGGTGATCTTCGGCGCGCCCTGCTCGTACAGCTCGCACGTCGCCTCGGTGCCGCCCGCCTCGACCATCATGATCGCGATCTCGCCGGCGTCGGTCCGTCGACCGGCGACGAGGAGCTCGAAGGTCGACTCGTCACCCTCCTGGTACGTCGGGTGGGCGATCCACTCCCCGCGGTGGTGCGCCAACCGCACGGCGCCGATCGGGCCGTTGAACGGGATGCCCGAGACCGTCAGCGCCGCCGACGCGCCGTTGATCGACGCGATGTCGTGCGGGTTCTCGAGGTCGGCGCCGAGGATGGTCGAGATGACCTGCACCTCGTTGCGGAACCCTTCGGGGAACGAGGGCCGCAAGGGCCGGTCCGTGAGGCGACAGGTCAGGATCGCCTGCTCCCCGGGACGGCCCTCCCGACGGAAGAACGACCCCGGGATCTTGCCCGCGGCGTACATACGCTCTTCGACGTCGACCGTCAGCGGGAAGAAGTCGATTCCTTCGCGCGGCTTGTCGGTGACGACCGTGGTGAGCAGGGTGGTGTCGCCGATCTTGACGACGGCGGCGCCGTCGGCCATCGG
Organism: Acidimicrobiia bacterium; assembly: GCA_035938395.1. Taxonomy (GTDB): domain Bacteria; phylum Actinomycetota; class Acidimicrobiia; order IMCC26256; family JACDBD01; genus JALZAA01. Next base: position 5,034 of record DASZGY010000128.1, on the reverse strand, counting down.
GGCCAGACGCCCCGTCTCGAACGACATGGTCTTGCCGGCGTCGTTGACGACGCCCTCGACGCGAATTGCGCCATCCGCCTGTGTGGCAGGCATGGAACCTCTCTCCTGATGCGTGATTGGAGAGGGCATCCGGTTCTCAGTGGTCACGGTCCGGGTCGGGCCCGGGCGGTGGCGACTGACAACCGACTGCCCTTGCTCGTCTACTTCTTCCTTCGTGTGTCCGTGCTCAGCGACGGAGGCCGAGCTTCGCGATGAGCGCTCGGTACCGCTCGACGTCGTTGCGCCGGAGGTAGTCGAGCAACCGGCGCCGCCGGCCGACGAGCACGAGCAATCCCCGGCGCGAGTGATGGTCCTTTGCGTGGACCTTCAGGTGCTCCGTGAGGTGGTTGATCCGCTCCGTGAGCAGCGCCACCTGCACCTCCGGCGAGCCGGTGTCGGTCTCGTGGAGGCGGTGCTCGGCGATCGTGGCCGTGGTGTCGGGCATGCAGCAGCTTCGGTCTTCGTGCTGATGTGGGAATGCGTCAGCACATGCCGACGCACACTCAGGGTACCACGGCGCCTCAGACGGCCAAGATGCGGCGGGTCGCCTCCACGTCGGCGTTCATCTGCTCGACGAGCGCCTCGGTGGAATCGAACCGCTCTTGGCCACGGACCCACTCGCGGAAGCGCACTTTCACCCGCTGCCCATACAGATCGCCGTCGAAGTCGAGGACGTACGCCTCGACGAGGACGTCGCCGTCCTCGTAGAAGGTCGGACGGGTCCCGACCGAGATCGCCGCCGGGCGCTCGACCTCGTCCTCGGCGACGAAGGTCCCCGCGTACACGCCGTCGGCGGGCAGGCAGATTCGTTCGGGGACGGTGAGGTTGGCGGTCGGCATGCCGAGGTGCTCGGCGCCGCGCTGGTCGCCTCGCTCCACGACCCCGCGCACTTCGTGCGGCCGGCCCAGCAGGCGCGCCGCCTCGGCGACGTCACCCTTGGCCAGCAGCTCACGGATCCGGGTCGACGAGTACGGCACGGCGGTCGGGTCCCCCTCGACTGCGACCAGGCCGAGGCCGAGCACCTCGAAGCCGAGCTCGGCACCCATCCGCTCGAGCAGCGGCACGTTGCCGCCCCGGCGATGGCCGAAGTGGAAATCGGCCCCGACGACCACCAACCGCGCGCCGATCCCTTCGACGAGCACCTCGCGCACGAAGTCCTCCGCCGCTTCCTTGCTGCGCGCTTCGTCGAACGCGAGCACCCAGCACAGATCGAGGTCGCCCGTCGCGTCGAGGAGCTCGAGCCGCTGTTCGAGCGTCGTCAGCAAGCGGGGCGCCGACTCGGGGCGGACCACTTCCGCGGGATGGCGGTCGAAGGTGACCAGCGCAGCCTCGAACCCGCGGGCGTCGGCGAGCTCGCGCACGAGGCGCAGCACGGCCTGGTGGCCGAGGTGCACGCCGTCGTAGGCGCCGATCGTGACGACCGCGCCTTCGGTCCGCACCGCGGCGAGGGCCGCGTCGTCGCTGCCGGTGACGACGCGCACGGGTCAGGTCGCCTCGACCGGCGCGAGGACCACCGCCGGTTTCACCGCCGCGCGGCGACGCTCGTACACCGCGAGCAACTCGCCGTCAGGCCCGACTACCGCGAACGGACCGGGCCCGGCGTTCTCGCCCGCGAACACCACGGCCGGGAACGTGACACCGTGCGCGACGGCGCGAGCCTGCTCGGCGTCGATGCTGACCTGCTCGAGGTCGCGCATGGCCGTGACGGGTGGCAGCACGGCCGTGTCCGGGTCCGCTTCGATGTCGGCGAGGGTACGGGCCTCGTCGAGCGTGAACGAACCGATATGCAAGCGACGGAGCTCACCGAGGTGAGCGACACCTCCGAGGCGCCCGCCGATGTCCGCGGCCAACGACCGCACGTACGTGCCGCTGCTGCACTCGACCAGGACGGTCGCAGCGGGATACGGACCGGGCTCGAACGCTTCGACGTCGATTCGGTCGACGCGCACACGTCGGGGGGCGCGCTCGATCTCCTCCCCGCGCCGGGCGAGCTCGTGGAGTCGCCGGCCGCCGACTTTCACGGCCGAGACCATCGGCGGGAGTTGCTCGATCTCGCCGAGGAACGCCGGGATGACCGCCTCGATGTCCGCCTGGTCGATCGGCATCGGTCGCCGGTCGACGACCTCTCCCGAGGCGTCGAGGGTCGTGGTCGACACGCCGAACACGATGGTGCCCCGGTATCCCTTGCCGGTCTCCTGGAGGAAGCGCAACAGGCGCGTTGCGCGTCCGAGCCCGACGAGGAGCACGCCCGTCGCGTCGGGATCGAGCGTCCCGGCGTGCCCGACGCGTCGCTGGTGATAGATCTTGCGGACCTTCGCCACGACGTCGTGCGAGGTCCAGCCGGCGGGTTTGTCGACGACGATCACGCCGTGCGTGGCCATGAACGGCCGGTCAGCGCGCAATAGGAAGCTTGTGCTCGATCCGCCCCACGATTGCGTCGACGCCGTCGTCGGAGCTGAAGCCGGCGGCGAAGCGGTGGCCGCCGCCGCCCTCGGCCTCGGCGATGCTGCGCACGTCGACCTCTCCGAGCGACCGCAGGCTCACGCGGACCGTGCCGTCGGCCTCCTCTTTGAGGACGCACGTGACTTCGGCCTCGGCGGTACGGCGCAGGATGTCGATGAGGCCCTCGACCTCCTCGATCGTGACCTGATGCTTCGCGAGGTCGCTCTGGGTCACCGCGGTCCAGACGAAGCGTCGCTCGGGAACGAGGTGCGCGCTGTTCAGCGCGTCACCGAGGAGCTTCAGGTACGCGAACCGGTGCTCCTCGAAGAGCGTGCGACTCAGGCGCGAGACCGGGACGTCGTGCTGCACGAGCTCGCGCGCCATGCTGAAGACGGCGGGCGTGGTGGTGTCGTACTGGAAGCGGCCGGTGTCGCAGACGAGCGCGGCGTACAGGCACACGGCGGCGTCGCGGTTCAGGGGCAGGCCGAGCATGCGGACGAGCCGGTACACGAGCGATCCGCTGGCCGCCGCGTCCGGGTCGACCACGTTGATCGAGCCGTACCGGTCGTTCGAGATGTGGTGGTCGATGACGATCAGCTCGGTCGCAGCCTTTGCCGGCTGCTCGAGGTCGCCGAGCCGGCCGAGCGCGCCGCAGTCGAACGTGACCATGACCGCGGGCTCGCTCGGGAAGTCGTGCGGCGGCGTGAGCTGGTCGAGGCCGGGAAGGTCGCGGTAATGAGGGGCGACGACGAACGGGGTCGGGAACGACGCGACGCAATTCGCGCCGGCGCCGCGCAAGACGTGGTAGAGGCCGAGCATCGAGCCGAGTGCGTCGCCGTCGGGACTGACGTGGCACGCGAGCGCGACGTCGGGAGCGTCGCCGATCGCTCCCACGGCGCGATCGAATGCCCGGTCCACCTCCGTCGCGCTGGGCTGCGTCATTGCCCCTCCCGCCGGTGGAGCTCCCGGATGATGTCCTCCACTCGCTGGCCGGTCGTGATCGCGGGGTCTTCACGAAACGACAGCCGGGGCAGGTACTTGAGCCGAACCTGGTGACCCAAAACCGTTCGCAAGTGCGACCCGGCGTGATGCAGCGCCTTGGACGTCGCTTCGTGCTGCTCTGCCGGGCCGAGCACGGAATAGTAGACGGTGGCTTGCCGCAGATCGGGGCTGACCTCGACGCCGGTCAGCGTGACGAAGCCCAACCGGGGGTCCGACAGCCGCTCGAGCTCCTCGGCGAGCGTCTCGAGGACGACCTCGTTGACCCGCGCCGTCCGCGGGTACCGCCGCGGCGGCTGGCCCGGGCGCGCCACGTCAGCCGTCCTCCGGCTCGAGGTATGCAGTCGAGACATCCAAGAGTTCGACATCCGGAGCGCCCGCAACGTAACGCTCCACTTGCTCGAGCACCCGGCGGAGCCCCCCGTCGCTCTCGGCGACGATCGCGACGGCGATCGCTGCCCGTTGCCACTGGTCCTGGTGGTCCACCTCGGCCACCGACAGCCGGTACTTGTGGCGAATCCCGTCGACGATCGGGCGGACCGCGCCCCGCTTCGCCTTCAGCGACCGGCTCTCGGGCACGTGGAGATCGAAGCAGACGGCAGCGGCATGCACGACTCCATTGTGGCGGGCCGGCGTCGCGACGTGGACGTCAGTGCTCCGGGACGAGCAGGCCGCGGACTTCCTGGACCGGGTAGTCCTCGCTCGAGCGCAGGACCGCCACGCCCATTGGGGTCGGACGAGGTGGGAGACCGGGTCCGGTGAGGACGAAGTCGGCTCCCCAGCGGGCGGTGGCGACGACGCGGTACCGGCCCTTCGTCTCGTAGACGTAGCGCGCGGCCGGGTCGGATGCGGAGCCGGCGCGGTCGGCCCGGGCGGTGCGGCCCTCGCCCATCTCGAAGACGACGTCCTGGACGCGCGCAGTGCCGGTGACGGTCCACGGCCCGATGCTGGTGGTCACCTGGAGCTCCTCGGGACCCTCGTACCAGAGCCACGTCTCGAGGCCGGTGAGGCCGGTCGGGCGCGGGTTGATGCCGATCTTGGGCGGCGGGATCTGGCGGAGCGCAGCGCGCCAGATCTCCCCGATGCTCGGCACCGGCGGCAACGCCGGCGGCGCGGGGAGGCTGCCGTCCGGGTTCAAGGCGAGGCACTGAACCTCTTGGCTGACGATGGCTCCGGAGAGGTCGGTGACGACGAGGGTGTGCAGCCAGCCCGGCTGCCCGAACCCGGCGTCGCAGCTGGGACCGCGCCCGCCGAACACGCCTCCGGGCACCCACGTGTACTTGTACGGCGCCGGCCCGTTCGGATCACCGGCGCTCACAGTGCCGCCGCCACCCGCCTGCCCCGGAGCGATGATCCCCACGAGGATGGCGTCGCCGCTGACTAGGCCCCCGCCAGCGGGCGGCCCAGGTTCCGGTGCGTATGCGGGAGTCGCCGAGAAACACAACGCACTGATTACCGCGGCGGCCACTGCCGCCGTCCTTACAACTGCACCGTGTCCGCGATCTGCGCCCAACTGGCCACCCTCCAGTGCCCCGACGAGTCGGGAGTTAGTAG